>AP027304.1:2400000-2704535 GCA_036322835.1 Tenuifilaceae bacterium CYCD
AGGGTAATCTATACGATTACCCTTTTCAATATTATTGGAGATGACGCTATTTTTTGAATAGCATGTCTTCTTTTACTTCTATAATTTTTCCGTATTTGGCGAGTTCTTTCATGTCGATTTGCTTTTTATCGCCAACAATCATGTATACAACAGATTTATTCTGCATCTTGTTTTTGTAAAATTTATCAATGGTTTCCCATTCAAGTGACTTGTAGATTGGGAGTTTTAAGGTTGCAGGATCGCTTTCGTAACCTAAATTTTTCCACCGTTCAACGGACGATGCAAGATTTCTAAAACTTGGTCGACCCGTTTGCGCGGATAGCTGTAAATGATTCTTTATCATTACTACTCTGTCAGATTTTTCGGGCATATTGCGGATTAAACTATCAAAAGTTTCCATTGCAGTGAGGGTTTTGTCGGATTGTGTTCCAACGTATCCAATGAAATTCACTGGATTTCCATTCATTTTTGGTAGGCGGAAGTTCCCTCCTGCCGAATACGCTAACGAACGATACTCCCTTATTTCCTGTAGAATCAAGCCAGAGAATCCTCCACCAAAATAATCGTTAAATGCGTCAATGGCAACAGATTCTTCGGGTTTAAATGGTTCTCCATTGATGAAAAGGAATACTTTGCTTTGACGGGCCTTTGGCTTATTCACCAGTAGAATTGTGTTTTCAGTGTATTGATTTTTTGCTTTGTCAAGTGGAGCAGAATCAATTTTAGGATTATCGGATAATGGTAAGTTCTGCTCAATGAGTTTTGCCACCTCGTTGATGCTTGTTTTCCCGCTATAGTTGATTTGTGTTTTATACTGCGATGCTTGCTTAAATGCATCAACAATTTCATTGGCCTGTAATTTCTTGAGTTCTTTCATCGATTTTCTATCGATGTATGACGATTTTTGTCCGTATAGTCCGTACTCTAGAAGTGCATCGGCAACATTGTCGGGCTCGGAGCGCTCCATTTTTCGATTGGTGGCCTCTCCATTAACAATTGTTTTTATTTTGGACTGTTCCAATTTTGGATCTTTTATAAGCAAACCAATAAGTTCGATGGTTTTGGGAAGGTTACTTTCAATCCCCTTGATGTCAATCATGGTATTATTTTCATCGGCCCAAACGCTGTATGATGTTCCTATTTTAGCAAACTCTTCTTTTAGTTGATTTACATTAAAATCGGCTACCCCGCTCATCGATATGCCTTGTGATGCGTATTTGAGCATAGGGATAGTGCTTTCTCCGACCTTAAAATTGATAGTTAGTGAAAATATATCGTTCAATGGATTCACCACTGCGAGAATTTGGTTTCCTCCTTTAACATCGATGGTGGTTACGTCCTTGTTGAAATCGATAGTCTTAAGTTGAGGTGCTTGAGTTGGAATGGTTGCGAAATAGTTTGCGTAAGCACTTTTAGCATTTGTGTTCGATAGTAAAGGTTTGTAGTTGGGCTTTTCGATTTTTTCCTTCTTTGGAAATCCCATTTTAGAGTAGAATGCAATAAAATTTTGTCCGAATATTTGGTTGGCCATTTCAACCACGTCAGTTTTGGTGATTTGTTTTATTTTGTTTGGATAGTTAAGTGCATCCTCCAACGATTCTTCTTTAGCAAATGCTTGGCTTAAAAAGATTGCTCGGTTTTGAATGTTTTCCATGTTGAGGACATAATTCCGATACATTTCTTGCTTAACCGATTCAAGTGTAGTTTCATCAAAATCTCCTTTTTTGATCTTTTCAATTTCGCCAAGAATAAGCGATTCGGCATTCTCTAGGCTTTGTCCAACTATTTTGGGTACACCAAATATTATTATAGCCCCGTGATCCATGTATGGCATTTGCATTGCTTCGGCAGCAAGAACTTTCCCATCGATGCTTAATTTATCGAGCAAGCCTGTTGAGTAACTGTTGTTTAGCAATTTGGCTGTAATTTCTGCAACAGGATTTTTGTCATCTTTTTCCGATGGTGCTCTAAATCCTAGCAATGCAACCTTAATTGGGGTGAGTTTTGCTTGGTGGAATTCACGTCCGTTGAAAGGTTTTTCTTCCCATACTTTTTGTGGGGGCAACTCGTGCTTTTCCCATTTCCCAAATTTTTCCTTAATTAATGGTAGTATATCTTCGGAATTGAAATCGCCAGATAGTACTAACGCCATATTATTAGGTACATAGTATGTTTTAAAGAACTCGTACATCTTGGTCAACGAGGGATTTTTTAGATTATCTATTGTACCAATTATGGTTTGTTGGCCATAAGGGTGGTTCTTAAAGAGATTCTTCTGGAATTCTTCGAGGAGTTTTGTTTGAAATTGATCGTTATATAGATTTTTTT
This sequence comes from Tenuifilaceae bacterium CYCD, assembly GCA_036322835.1. Lineage (NCBI taxonomy): Bacteria > Pseudomonadati > Bacteroidota > Bacteroidia > Bacteroidales > Tenuifilaceae > Tenuifilaceae bacterium CYCD. Next base: position 2,402,329 of record AP027304.1, read on the forward strand.
CTTCGTAAACAACTTCTAATTCAGCTTGAAAGCTTCTAAATACAGGATCTGTAAATCTGTGAGCGTATAAATCGAGCCAACGTTCAATCTGGTTCGATGGGAACTTATTGTAGTAAACAGTGTTGTCTGGACCTGTTCCTGCGTTTATTTGGGTGCTCCCCATTTCATTTAGCAGGTTGCTCATTTCGTTAGGAATTGAATATTCTGATGCTTTTAGCGATTCTTCGTTAATCAACTTCTGAATTTCAGTGCGTTTTGCATCATCCTTTGTTTTTCCAAGAGAATCATATAGTTCAAATATTTTATTGATATGAGGCTTCTCTTTTTTCCAACTTGTAGTACCCAGTTCAGTTGTTCCTTTGAATAGCATGTGTTCTTGGTAGTGCGCCATTCCTGTTGCATCAACGGGATCATTTTTGGCTCCTGCTTTTACTATTACTAGTCCAAAAACCTCGGGTTGGGCATGGTTTTCGTCAAGAATAACCGTTAACCCATTGTCAAGTGTGAATTGCCTTACTGCCTGGCTGCTTTTTTCTACATCTTGGGTTTTTCCATAGAATGGGATAGATAGGAAAAGCCCTAGCAATAAAATTTTAAATTGTTTCATTTTGCTGGTTGTTGGTTTAAATTATCACGAAGATTGTAAATTTCTTTTTATTAAGAAATGTTACCCTCATAAATCTAGTCGCCATAAACAAAATTTAGCTGATTTAAGGTTAAATATACCTGGCGATTTTAAATAAAAAACCCTCAAGTTGGGTTGCTTGAGGGTTTTGATTCTAATCCTAAAGTTATTCAATCACACTTACCCAGTTATGCTTATCGGCAATTTCACCATACTGGATTCCAACTAGGGTCTCGTACAGTTTAGTTGATACAGGTCCTGGTTTGCCATTTTTGCAGAATTTGTAAACTTTGCCGCAGTCCAAATCGTTGATTTCGCCGATAGGCGAAATTACCGCAGCGGTTCCGCATGCTCCAACCTCCTCAAAAGTATCTAGTTCATCAACCGCAACCGGACGACGTTCTACTTTAAGCCCTAGGTCTTCGGCTAGTTGAATCAAACTCATATTAGTTATTGATGCTAGTATTGAGGTTGATTTTGGAGTGATATAGGTATTATTTTTGATTGCAAAGAAATTTGCGGCACCAATTTCGTCGATGTAGAGTTTTTCCTTTGTATCTAAGTACATTGGTGAGCCATAACCTGCATCATGTGCTTTAACAACTCCACGTAGGCTGGCCGCATAGTTTCCACCTACTTTAAATGTTCCTGTTCCTAGTGGTGCGGCACGGTCGCTATCGCGGACAATGGCAATTTTAACAGGGTTAAAACCTTCTTTAAAGTATGGGCCAACTGGGGTTACAAATATCACAAACATATATTCTTTTGCAGCACGAACACCAACTTCAGCGCCCGATCCGAATAGTAAAGGCCTAATGTAAAGTGATGCTCCAGTTCCATAGGGTGGAACAAATCTTTCGTTAAGTTTTATAGCTTTGATTACTGCTTCGTGGAATAGATCCATGGGAACTTTTTCCATTAAAATTCCATCGGCAGATTGTTGTAAACGTTTAGCATTTTCATCCCAGCGGAATAAACGGATTTTCCCATCTTTTCCACGGTAAGCTTTCATACCTTCAAATGCTTCTTGTCCATAGTGCAACGCGGTTGCTGCCATATGGATATTGATGTACTCTGATTCAGATACTTCCAGATTGCCCCATTTGCCATCCTTGTATGTGCATCGTACATTATAATCGGTTTTTACGTAACCAAACGGAAGATTTTTCCAATCAAGATTTTGCATAGCTGCAGATTTTAAGAAATTGGACATTAATGTAGTGCCAAAGTTAAACCATAAAAAACGAAATACCTAACAATTTTTAGATGTTTTACGGCTAAAAGGTTTAAAAGTTTAATTTAAAAATGATTATTGATTATGAATTGTAATTGTTTTGTGCAAAATGTGCATTAAGTCAGATGATTAGTTCGTTGTAATCCGTAATCTTTCATTGGTGGACAATTCGAATAGGGCTTTCTATTTAACGAAAGTTTATCGTTTAGGTGTAATCGCAAATGTGATACCGATGAAGAAAAATCTAGGTGTATCAATGGAGTGGCAAAAAAAAGTGGGTAAGCTACTTATATCGCACCGCTACAACCACTTACCCTTGCTACCTTCCGGTCCTGGGGGAGTTCAGCAGGAGCTGGTCGTATAAGACTTACCCGGCACAAAGGTAGTAAGAATATTATTGGTTGCAAACTCTTAGGCGTTTTTTTCACAATTTGGCTATATTTGCATTGAAACTAAATCATTTAAAATTATGAACAACAAAACTAACCCTTTACTTATCAGTTCGATGACCTACGGACTGTACCTAGGAATTATTATGGTAATTTATTCGTTGTTGCTGTTTTTCCTAAATGTAAAACCTATTGGCTTTACCCTTCCTATCTTATTATCACTTGTTTCTTTAGCAATAGCATTTTTCGGGATTTTCCTTTCAACAAAGAAGGTTAGAAATGATGTGCTTGGTGGTGAGATGACTTTTGGACAAGGAATTCTTATTGGACTTGTTGTAATTTTTGTAGCCTCAGTAATTTCTGCAATTTACGTTTATATCCAATCAACCATTATTGATCCCGATTATATGAAGAATATATTGGAAGCACAAAAGGAGTGGATGTATGAGTTTATGAGCGGCAAGGGTGTTTCCGAAGAGCAAATTGAAAAGGCAATAGAAGGAATTGATGCTAAAATGAACGAAATGAATCCCGTAAAAACCGCTATAACAAGCATCGTTTCCAGTACTATTTTTGGTTTAATAATATCATTGATTACTTCAGCCATTCTTAAAAAAAAGAATGATAACCCTTTTGTAGGTTCTCAGGTAATGGAGTAATTAATAATTGAATTTCTAATTATGGATATTTCTGTAGTTGTTCCGCTATATAACGAGGAAGAATCGTTGCCTGAATTGGTTGAGTGGATTGCACAAGTTATGGATCATCATAAATTTACCTACGAAGTAATTATGGTTGATGATGGAAGTAGCGATAATAGTTGGGATGTATTGGAGCAGCTTAGGCAGAAGTATGCTACTATAAGAGGTGTGAAATTTCGCCGTAACTACGGCAAATCGGCTGCTCTGCAGGTTGGCTTTGCCGCATCTAAGGGTGATGTAGTAATTACAATGGATGCCGATCTGCAGGACAGTCCCGATGAAATTCCTGAACTTTATCGAATGATTAAGGAAAATGGCTTCGATATCGTTTCGGGATGGAAGAAAAAAAGACACGATCCTTTATTCTCGAAAAGAATACCCAGCAAACTCTACAATGGTACAGTTCGTTGCATAACTGGGATAAAGTTGCACGATATGAATTGTGGGCTTAAAGCGTATAGGGGCAAAGTTGTGAAAAGTATCGAGGTATATGGCGAGATGCATCGGTATATTCCAGTTTTGGCTAAGCAGGCAGGTTTTAAAAAGATTGGAGAGAAGGTTGTTCAGCATCAGGAGCGCAAGTATGGAGTTACCAAGTTTGGATGGGAGCGATTTATCAATGGATTCCTAGATCTCTTGTCGGTAACATTTGTTTCGAGATTTGGAAAACGTCCTATGCATTTCTTTGGAACGCTGGGAACCTTAATGTTTTTCTCTGGAGGCATTATTTCTTTGTGGTTGGTGATAAGCAAGATATGGGCGCAGGCGCATCATTTTAAGTATAGACCCGTAACCGATCAACCTTTATTTTATGTAGCATTAGTCATTGCAATTATTGGTGTTCAGTTCTTCATGGCGGGTTTCATCGGAGAATTGGTGTCGCGTAGTTCATCGGATAGGAATCAGTATCTAATAGAAAAGGACACTGACGCATAGATCTGTGTTTAATTTCTAAAATTTGAAAGTATGAGAATTTCAACTATTCTAATGTTGCTGCTATTCCCATTATTACTGGGTGCTCAAAATGAAAATAACTATAAGCAGCAAGCAGATTCACTGTTGAAATATGCCTTACAAAAGACAAGGAATCCAGATTCTACCAAAATTATACTTCAAGATATTGAGCGTGTTGCCCAGGCAAAGTGTGATACTGCTGTTTTAGCGCAGATATGGAGTCGCTATGGTTTTGTTAATTACTGGACAGGGCGGTATCCGGCAGCTATCGATTACTACACTAAAGCAAAACGTTATTACTCATCCATAAAGGACACTGCTAGTGCGGCATGGAAGGGCTATATGATTGCGATGACATTTAAATACTGGGGGAAATACCATGAGGCACAGGCTGAGATTCAGGATAACATCCGACTTTTCGAGAAATTAAGGGATGACGATGGAATTCTCAATTGCTATATAGTTGCTGGTTATATTAATCAAGCGTGGGGTAACAACGATGAAGCAGCAAGGATATGTCAAAAGACGTTATTGATGGCTAAGGAGCAAAACGATGTTTCGGCACAGGGGTACTCTTTGCTGGCAATTGGAAATACTTTTTTATCAAAAAATAACCTTGATTCTGCTTATGCATACATTTCACAAGCTCAAGCAAAATTTAAGGAGTGCGAGGATCGTTATGGCATCGCTTTATCAAATAGAGATTTTGGAACGTATTATTTACTTAAAGGCAATACTCAAAAATCGCTTTATTACCTATATATTGGGTTGGATATACTAAAGAGCGGTTCCAACAATAGGGGCTATTCCGAGGTTTTGGCCATTATTGGTAAGGTGTATTTAAAAAGCCAAGACTATGAAAATGCTGTAAAGAATCTGGAGGAATCTCAGCAATTGGCTCTACAGATGGAGCTATATGAAGATATCATTAAGAATTACCTTACCCTTTCCGTTGCTTATAAGAGTTGGGGAAAGTATGATGTTGCTTTGGAAAAAATGGAGAAGTATTCCTCATTAAAAGATTCGATTTTTAATGCTGAGAAGCATTTCCAAATTGCGGAATTACAAACGCAGTATGAAACCGAGAAGAAAGAGCAGCAAATAGCCATGCAAGGCATTCGGATAGAAAAAAATAAATCGATACAACGTTTATTGATTTTGGCGTTCTTTCTCGCATCAACGCTTGCATTTTTTTCTTTTAGGTGGTACCGAATTAAGAAGCGAGACAATCGACTCCTTGCCGAGCAAAAAAGAGTGATAGAAATAAAAAATCATCAAATAACAGATAGTATTAATTACGCCAAGAGAATACAAGGCGTTTTATTAGGCAAATCTGCACATATGCCTAATCCCGTTAAAGATTTATTTATTTTTTACCAACCCAAGGATATTGTTAGTGGGGATTTCTATTTTATTAAGGAGTACAACAACTTCACGGTTATCGCTGCTGCCGATTGTACCGGCCATGGTGTACCAGGTGCTTTTATGAGTATGCTTGGAGTAACCCTTTTAAACGAAGTATTTACTTATTCGAACCCTAAGACTGCCGCCGCAGTGCTAGAAGAGATGAGAATTAAAGTTAAGGATGCTCTTAATCAAACCGAGTACAAAACTGAGACGAAGGATGGAATGGATATGGCCCTGTGCATGATTGATAAATCGAACAACCAATTGCAGTACTCGGGTGCATACAATTCATTGTATTTGGTCCGGAACAATGAACTCACAGAGTTCAAAGCGGTACGTAACCCAGTTGGTGTTCATATGAAAGAATTACCATTCCAAAACGAAATTATTGAATTCTCTCCGAACGATCAGTTTTATATTTTTTCTGATGGGTATGCCGATCAGGTTAATGGAATTTCCCAACAAAAATTTAAAATTCTTGAATTCAAGAGACTTATTCATAATATTAGCAGTTTACCCACAGACGAGCAGGCCTTAAAGTTAGAAACCACCATTAAAGTTTGGATGGCCAGTGCCGATCAGACTGACGATATGCTTGTGGTTGGGTTTAAGATGTAGTATCTAGTAAATAAAAAAGCAATTTTCTGCTTAACAACACCATGTTTAGTGGATAATGTTTCGCTAAATGGTTTTTCTTTGCTCAGTTGAATTGTTCCCAATGATGGTTATGAATACTATTTTAAATCATCGCTCTATCAGGAAGTATAAGAGCGATCCAATTGATGAGACCTTGCTTAACGATATACTCTATGCAGGGACACGCGCATCTACAACAGGAAATATGCAAGTGTACAGTATTATTGTGACTAAAAGTGATGAGGTAAAACAACAGCTTGCACCATGTCATTTCAATCAGGGAATGGTAATGCAAGCTCCTGTGGTGCTAACATTTTGTGCAGATTTCAATCGATTTAATAAGTGGTGTGTTCAGCGCAATGCCAATCCTGGATACGACAACTTCTTATCTTTCTTTACAGCGGCCATCGATGCCTTACTTGTTGCTCAGAACGTTTGTATTGCTGCAGAGCAATATGGCTTGGGAATATGCTATTTGGGTACAACTACATATACTGCCGATAAGATTATAGATGTACTTAAGTTACCCTTAGGAGTTGTTCCTGTGACCACTGTTGTTTTGGGATATCCCGATGAGACGCCAGAATTAACGGACCGTTTACCTTTGGCAAGCATTCTTCATCAGGAAATTTATCAGGATTACTCCGAAGGCGATATAGATCAGATATATCAGCATAAAGAATCACTACCTTTAACTAAAAAACTTTTGGAGGAAAATCAAAAGGAAACTCTTGCACAAATATTTACGGATAAGCGATACACATTAAAGGATAATGTTGCATTTTCTAAAGTATTGCTTAGAGTGCTTGAGCAACAAGGTTTTATGGACAACGACAGGAAAGAATAAGCAGTAATATTTGACTTTTAATTGAATAAGGCTGTAAATTGCAGCCTTATTCAATTTGAAGTAGTAACAAAATATATCAAAATTTAAATTTTATGAAAACACTTAAGCGAATTGGCGTTTTAGTTCTTATATTATTCTTGGGATTCTTGGCAATTACGTATTGGGGAACTTATGAACGAGGTATTATGGCTGGCAAAGTTCTTAGAATTAGCGAAAAGGGCTATGTGTTTAAAACCTACGAAGCGAAGTTAAGTCTGGAATCCTTTGGCGCTTTAAAAGGGGTTAGTCCTATTGCCGAAACATTCGATTTTTCGGTATCATCAAAACAGGATTCGCTTATTAAACAGTTGCAAGAGGTCGCTTTGTCCGGAGAGCGAGTGAATATCCATTACATAAAGCGATACATAAGAGTTCCGTGGCGTGGAAGTACCAAATACTTTGCGGTTGAAGTAGAGCGGATGAAAAAGTAACCTAAATTATATGAAAAAAAGGCAGCCAACTGGCTGCCTTTAGTATCGCACAAACTATTTCTAGTGTTCTCTTCTTCCACCGCCGGTACGACGTTCGCCGCCGAAACCGCCACGACGTTCACCGCCACGATCACCGCCACCACGGCTATCGCGATCGTATCCACCACGGCCACCGCCACGGTTGAAACCACCGCTACGTTCACGGTTGAAACCACCACCTCCACGAGGTTTATCGGTCTTAGGTTTAGCCTCAGTTACACTGATAACTTTACCATCATACTCAGCACCTGTAAGCTCTTCAATAGCTTTTTTAGCTTCTTCATCGTTATCCATTTCAACGAATCCGAAACCTCTAGAACGCCCAGTTTCCCTGTCGGTAATTACTTTGGCGGATTTAATCGCGCCATACTCTTCGAAAAGTTGCCTTAGGTCATCGTCGCTGATTCTGTAACTCAGACCTGACACGTAAATGTTCATAAATTAAATTAAATTAGATGATTGATTTTTTCGAGCCCTAAGTCAATAACTTCTATCTTTTAGTCGGGAAAAACTGTGATGACAGAAAGCGTTTTCGTTGCTGCTTATTTCTCAAATTTGTGCAAAGGTACGTCTTATTTTCGGATAAACACCATGTATTAAAAGAAATATTCTAAAAACCAATATAATAAAAAAAGGGTTATCCGTTAGGATAACCCCGTTCCAATAATCTTATAATAATTATCTAGCAACTCTCTCCAACCATTTCACCATTAAAAGCATAACTATCATTGAGGCAGCAGTTGCACCTACAAAAACCAACCAGCATGCCCAAATAGGAACAGTTGTATATAAAATACCACCAATGAATAGAAGCGAATTACCAATTGCGGTAGCAGCCAACCAGCATCCTTGCATTACACCCTGTAGGTGAGGAGGTGCAACTTTTGAAACAAAAGAAATTCCAAGAGGAGAAATAAATAACTCTGCTACTGTCAAAATAAAGTATAGTCCAACCATTACCCAAGGAGTAACCTGCATTGCAGAGATATCGTTTGCACTCATCGATGCCAATGATTCTTTTGCAGGTAGTGCTAAAGAAAACAACATTAAGAATATATATGCTAATGAAGCAATACCCATACCAATAGCAATTTTCATAGGGGTTGATGGCTCCTTGCCTCGTCTTTTCAAACTACCAAACAACCACATAATCAAAGGAGTAAGCGTTACTACAAAGAATGGGTTAACAGCCTGAAAAATCTCAGCACCCTTAATTCTCGTGAAACCTAGATTAATATCAATAACATCAAGGTTTACATAATCCCTAGCAAAATATGTGAGTGAGTAACCGTTTTGATGGAATGAAAGCCAGAAGAAGATTACAACTCCAAACACAGCAAACAAAGCATAAATTCGCTGTTTAATTTCTTGAGCGCTCATCATAATTTCTTCCTTCCTTATTGCATTCCCTGCTTTAGAGATAGCTTTTTGAGCAGGATCTGGAAATTTACTCTTGTTTGTTATATATATAACCAAGGAAATACCCATAGCCACAATAGCTGCCATAAAAGCATACTGGAACCCACGGTTAAAAACATCAAGATAGTTGTTTACAAAAGAGGTTAGATCGATGCTTGCAGGGGCATTAATATATGCTTTATTAGCATATTCGGTTAAACGGGTCAATGATTCTGCAGGCATTGCATCTCCATGCTTTAAGTATTGGTGACACAATTCAGGTAAAGCAGCATTATAATCAAAATTGTTAACTTTTAACCACCAGTTTCTAACGCCTATAGCTATCCAAGGAGCAAAGAAACCTCCAACATTGATAAACATGTAGAATATCTGAAAACCGGCATCGCGTCTTTCCGAATACTCATTGTTATCATACATCTGACCAACAATAGCTTGTAAATTCCCTTTGAATAAACCATTACCAAAGGCAATAACTAATAAACCAACACAAGTTAAAGTAAGGTATAAACCCATACTTGGAACAGGGGTAGGGGTAGGTATGGCAATAATTAAGTATCCTACAGCCATCATTATAAGACCAATAAGTATTGTTCCTTTGTATTTTTTAGTTCTGTCAGCAATTAATCCGCCAACCAATGCTAGAAGATAGATGGATGCATAAAATGCAGAATACACATAGCCTGTAGTGGTTTCGGACAAACCGAACTTGGCCGAGATAAATAGTGTTAGGATTGCCATCATAATGTAGAACCCGAATCGTTCTCCCATATTCGAAAGGGCAGCGCCAAGTAATCCTTTAGGATGATTTTTAAACATAGATTATTAGTTATTTAGTTTAATATTATTCTTTTTTTTGAGGTTTTGACAAAATTACTCCTTTTTGATTTACCTACAACAGTTAAATTTATGTTCTATAAATATAATGGTTTGTTCCTTTATTTTTTGTTGTTATTGATTGTGAGGCAAATCAATTATTCTCTGCAAAATTGCAAATTTTGAACCTAATAGGTTAAATTTGGAGAATAATACCTTAGGCTATTTTATGTATGAAAATATTTACAACCTCTCAGATTCGGGAAATTGATAAATATACGATTGACCATGAGCCAATCGCATCTATTGATCTGATGGAGCGTGCGGCTGATGCTTTGTTTGGTCGGATTGTTCATAGTATTTCATCGCATAAAAGAATAATTGTATTTTGTGGCCCAGGCAATAATGGTGGCGATGGTTTGGCTTTGGCTCGGATGATGCATTACGCAGGGTATAACATTGAAGTTTACTATTTACAGGCTAGCAATTATTCTGCTGATTTCCTTATAAACCTTGATAGGATTAAGAAAACTAGTATTTTTTTAAGAGTAATCTCTGCAGATTCAGATTTCCCTAAAACTGGTTCAGATAGCATTATCGTTGATGCTCTTTATGGATCGGGTTTAGCGAGGCCTTTGGACGGTGTTGCTGATGAATTGGTTAAATACCTTAATGCTTCGGATGCTAAAGTTATATCGATAGATATTCCATCTGGCTTGTTTGGCGATATAAATCCTTACCCTAACCCAAATTCGGTTATTGAGGCCGATATTTGTTTAACGCTCCAATTCCCTAAGAAAAGTTTCTTTTTCCCCGAAAACGAAAGATTCTTTAAGCAATGGATTGTTCTTCCAATAGGACTTCATCCAAAAACTATAGAGAATACAGCTACTCCATTTTACTATATGGGTATAGAAGAAATTAAGGGTATCATTGTCCCTCGTAAAACTTTTTCACACAAAGGAACTTATGGGCATAGTCTTATTGTTGCGGGTAGTATGGGAATGATGGGGGCGGCATCGCTATGTACATTGTCAGCAGTAAAGTCTGGTTCGGGTTTAGTAACTATGCATATACCTAAATGTGGCTATACTATTGCGCAGCAAATTGTGCCAATGGCAATGTGTAGGGTTGACGCTGATGAGTATATTGTTAAATCAGTTCCAGATATAGACAAGTTCAACTCTATTTGTATTGGGCCTGGACTGGGAACAAACCCATTGACAGTTAAGGCGTTGAAGGATTTAATTACTAGAGTGAAAGTTCCATTGCTACTTGATGCAGATGCTTTGAATATCATCTCCGAGAGTAAAGAGTTGTTATCTGCATTGCCAATGAATACAATCATCACTCCGCACCCCGGCGAATTCGATAGACTTTTTGGTAAATCGAGTTGTGGTGCTGAAAGGATGGAAAAAGCAATTGATGCTGCAAAAAAGTTTAAACTGATAATTGTTCTGAAAGGCGCGTATACTCAAATTATTAACTCTGATGGTTCTGTTTCTTTTAACTCAACAGGTAATGCCGGGATGGCAACAGGTGGAAGCGGAGATGTTCTGTCCGGTATAATTACAGGATTACTTGCTCAGGGCTATTCTCCCATAAATTCAGCACAATTAGGAGTATTCCTTCATGGTTTGGCTGGGGATATCGCCGAAAAAAAACTCGGACAGTGCTCTCTGTCGGCTGAAAATATAATAGAATCGCTACCTTTGGCTTTTAAATGTGTGTTGGAATAAGATAGTTTTCTTAAAACTGAATATATGAAATTTGCAAAGGCTCTTCCTTTCCTTGTGGTAGTTGGTTTGATATCATGCAATAATAAATCCATTCAAGTGTCTCCAATTAATGCTCCAGAGCTAAAACAGAATGGAATTGTATATACATTACCACGTACGCTGATATGTCTCAAGGTTGATGTTGAACAAACAATTACTCTACCAGGGCCATATGCTCAATATGCACAAAAATACTTAGGCATTGCCAATGCTTCAACACAGAGAACGGAGGAGTATAGCTTAACGAATATTTCTATTGAGGCGAAGGTTGAAACGGATCCTAATGCCATTTACTCAGCTTTTTTAAACAATAAATCGGTATTTGATTTTTTTCAGATAGTAAATTCTGGTCTGATCTTGCCTGTTGGGGATTATAAATCTTTGTCAATAACATCCAATAGTTTACCAAAAATTGAAAAAACAGGGGTGGATTATGTAGACTTGTCTGCTAACCCGTATATTGTGGAAGAGAAAAGTACCTTTTATTCGATGGTTCAACGCGATAGCAACTTTGTTCGTGTGCCCATTCAGAAAAGCATGATTGTAGAAAAGAACATAGAGGAAAAAGCGAAGGAAGCGGCCGAATTTATTTTTTCTCTCAGGAAAAAACGTGTTGAGTTTATGACAATTGACGTGGAAAAACCTTTAGATGGCGAAGCTCTAAAAACCATGTTTGCCGAGATTGATAAACTTGAGAATGAATACCTCTCTCTATTTATTGGCAAGACAAGAATCGAGACTTTATCAAAAATTATTTTATATACGCCGAGCAAGCCCGAAGGTGAATCAAACATCATATTTCGCTATTCGCCAAGTAAGGGTATTGTTTCCTCAAATGATTTATCGGCAAATCCAATGTTAATTGAGATAGACCCTGATGTAATGCCTGAATCCTACAGCAAATACTTCAATTCCATAAGCGTTACCACTGAAAAGAATAAATTTGATCAGGTGTATTACCGAATCCCAGTAAATGCTATGGTGAAAATCTCCGATGGCAAAAATGAACTAGCCAATAGACGTATACCTGTTTATCAGTACGGTCCAATTGCTAAATTACCAATAAGGCATTTGCTCATTAATCAAAAGCAGTAAAGTACTATATTTTAATATTATGGCTTGGAAGTTTGCTTGTAAATTTGGCCATAAAGGTTTCCCAATTTCCGGTTTTGTATAGATCCTCGGATATGAAAACTAGCAAAGGTTCAATTTGCTCTGGAGTAAGATACCCTGAAATGTATGTGATCGGCGTATTGGTGGAATCTAGGAATGCAATTGTTGGGTACGATAGTTTCCCTTTTAAAAGAGCAATTGCAAAGTCATGTGGCGATCGTTTGCCTTGATTCTGGTTTTTATATACCTTTCCTTTGTAAACAATATCCTTTGTGCTTTCAGCATTAAATTTTACAGGATAAAAATTTTTTGAAAGGTATTCTGCAATGTAAGGATTATGAAAGGTGACGCTATCCATCACTTTACACCATCCACACCAATCTGTATAAACGTCTATAAATATCTTTTTAGGTTGCTTTTCATTTAATTCCATGGCTTCCTGAAGCGTATACCATTTTATTATTGGAGCCTCTTGCTCTTGTGCAGAAAGTTCGGGCAATAAAGCCAACACTGCCATTAAAACTAAAAGTGTTTTTTTCATTTCAATTTTATTTATTGGCAAATGTAAGCATTAATTCAAAATGTTGGTGTTTAAGATTTGGGTTTGCGCTAAGGCTTTGTATCGCAACTGTATAAGTTCTTTTGTTTTCTGATGGTTATTTCATTTCATTTTTTGATGCACTCTTTTTATTCTATCTGTCTATTTTATTTGGGTAGATTAAAAATTGTAGGTAATTTTATTGCATCAAAAGATAGAATAACCTAAATAATTACCAACTATGAATAAAGAAATATTTAAACTCGAGCCGCAGAGGCTATGGAAGAATTTTTACAGTTTAACCCAAATTCCTCGTCCCTCAAAACATGAACAGGCCGTTATCGATTTCATGGTGAAGTTTGGAAAAGACCTAGGTCTCGACACCATTGTTGATGAGGTTGGGAATGTTATTATTCGTAAGCCTGCAACTCCAGGTATGGAGAACCGAAAAGGGGTTGTTCTTCAGGGACACTTAGATATGGTCCCTCAGAAGAATAGCGATAAAGTTCATGACTTTGAAAAAGATCCCATCGAAGCATACATCGATGGTGAGTGGGTTACCGCAAATGGAACCACACTTGGGGCCGACAATGGAATGGGCGTTGCTGCCGCCATGGCAGTTCTGGAATCTAAGGATTTAGTTCATGGTCCTATTGAAGCCCTTTTTACTATTGATGAGGAAACTGGAATGACAGGCGCATTTGGATTAAAGTCAGGTGTCCTAAAAGGCGATATTTTGATGAATCTGGATTCCGAGGATGAGGGTGAACTTTATGTTGGATGCGCTGGTGGGCTCGATGCTAACATTCAGTTTGCTTATAAGTCTGTTCCTGTTCCTGCAAATACATGTGCGTATAAATTGGCAATAACAGGGCTTAAAGGTGGACACTCTGGCATGGATATTATTTTAGGAAGAGCAAACTCAATCAAACTGTTATTCCGTTTTATTTATAATGCTGAGAAAAATCTAGGGTTGAAGATTGCTTCAATCGATGGTGGCAGTTTGCGAAATGCAATTCCTCGCGAAGCTTTTGCTGTTGTTGTAGTTCCTTCCAACAAATGTGGTGACTTAGAAAAAATGGTTGCGCAGTACCTTAATATATATAAGGCAGAATTTTCTATGACAGAACCGTCGTTAGTTTTTGTGGCTGAAAAAACAGCGATGCCAGCATCAATTATGGACGATACTCAGAGTAGGGCTATCCGTGCTTTCTTTGGATGTCCTAATGGTGTAGTTCGTATGAGTGATTCTGTTCCTGGTCTTGTTGAAACATCCAACAATTTAGCAAGGGTTTATTCCGATGGAAATAAAATAATTGGTCAATGCTTGCTTCGTAGTTCCGTTGAATCCTCAAAGGATGCTCTAGCCGATAAGATTGCTGCAATATTTGAAATAGCTGGTGCTAATGTTGAATTTACTGGAGGTTATCCTGGATGGAAACCTAATCCAGATTCACCTATATTAAATGTGATGCAGAAAGTTTATAAGAATAAATATGGAAAAACACCAGAAATTAAGGCTATTCATGCAGGGTTAGAGTGTGGTTTACTTGGTGGAGTATATCCTAATTGGGATATGATTTCCTTTGGCCCAACCATTCGTTCTCCTCACTCTCCCGATGAAAAGGTGAACATCGCAACTGTTCAAAAATTCTGGGATTATCTAGTTGATGTTCTCAAGAACGTTCCAGCCAAGTAAAAAATAGTTTTTTTTGATACAATAAGGTCCATTTGGTGTAAATCAAATGGACTTTTTATTAATGATAATAATTAAAATTGATTTTTTTTGAAAAATTTTCTTCCTGCAAATCAGCGCACTAGGTGATGTGGCGGAAAAAAGTTCAACTTTTTTGCATCGCGCTCTTGCGAGTTAAAAAAAGACGTCCTATATTTGCACCCGCTTTGAAGGAGTAGCGACGTTCTGGAGGTGCTGATGGGGCTGAGAAAAATAATTTTTTTTTTGGCGAAAGAGTTGGAGGGAAGGAAAAAGTTGCTACCTTTGCGCTCCCGATCCGGTGGGACGGGGGAGAAGAAATGATGACAGGGTAATACACGCCGCCGGCGGAGGCCGGGGGTGAACGATACAGGCGGACGGAAGTCCGCGCGTTCTTTGACGCGATGGTACCGAGAAACAAACAAGACAGGAAAGCAAGCGTACAGGAGGCGGAAGTCTCCGGTATATTTTTTTAGGAAAGATAGCGCAGAATTGACCCTGGGCGAGAGAAAAACAGTTTCAAAGATCTTCGATACAGCGGAGAGTTTGATCCTGGCTCAGGATGAACGCTAGCGGCAGGCCTAACACATGCAAGTCGCGGGGCAGCGCGGTGTAGCAATACACTGGCGGCGACCGGCGCACGGGTGCGTAACGCGTATGCAACCTGCCCATCCCCGGGGGATAGCCCGCCGAAAGGCGGATTAATACCCCATGGCCCCCCGGTTCCGCATGGGACTGGGGGTAAAGCTCCGGCGGGGATGGATGGGCATGCGTGCCATTAGCTGGACGGCGGGGTAACGGCCCACCGTGGCTACGATGGCTAGGGGGTCTGGGAGGATGATCCCCCACACTGGTACTGAGACACGGACCAGACTCCTACGGGAGGCAGCAGTGAGGAATATTGGTCAATGGGCGGAAGCCTGAACCAGCCATGCCGCGTGCAGGACGACGGCCCTACGGGTTGTAAACTGCTTTTCCGGGGGAAGAATAACCGCCCTGCGGGGCGGGATGCCGGTACCCCGGGAATAAGGATCGGCTAACTCCGTGCCAGCAGCCGCGGTAATACGGAGGATCCTAGCGTTATCCGGATTTACTGGGTTTAAAGGGTGCGTAGGCGGACCCCTAAGTCCGCGGTGAAAGTCTGCGGCTCAACCGTAGGATTGCCGTGGATACTGGGGGTCTTGGATTCGGTCGGGGCGGGCGGAATGCGTGGTGTAGCGGTGAAATGCATAGATATCACGCAGAACGCCGATAGCGAAGGCAGCTCGCCGGGCCGATATTGACGCTGAGGCACGAAAGCGTGGGGATCAAACAGGATTAGATACCCTGGTAGTCCACGCCGTAAACGATGATGGCTGGGTGTTGGCGATACACCGTCAGCGCCTGAGGGAAACCATTAAGCCATCCACCTGGGGAGTACGGCCGCAAGGCTGAAACTCAAAGGAATTGACGGGGGCCCGCACAAGCGGAGGAACATGTGGTTTAATTCGATGATACGCGAGGAACCTTACCTGGGCTAGAACGCCGGGCGAACGCCCCGGAAACGGGGCGGCCAGCAATGGCGGCCGGCGAGGTGCTGCATGGTTGTCGTCAGCTCGTGCCGTGAGGTGTCGGGTTAAGTCCCATAACGAGCGCAACCCCTACCGTTAGTTGCCAGCGGGTCAAGCCGGGCACTCTAGCGGAACTGCCGGCGTAAGCTGCGAGGAAGGCGGGGATGACGTCAAATCAGCACGGCCCTTACGTCCAGGGCTACACACGTGTTACAATGGCCGGTACAGAGGGCAGCCACCCCGCGAGGGGGCGCGAATCCCGAAAGCCGGTCTCAGTTCGGATCGGAGTCTGGAACCCGACTCCGTGAAGCTGGATTCGCTAGTAATCGCGCATCAGCCATGGCGCGGTGAATACGTTCCCGGGCCTTGTACACACCGCCCGTCAAGCCATGGAAGCTGGGGGTACCTGAAGTGCGTGACCGCGAGGAGCGCCCTAGGGTAAGACCGGTGACTGGGGCTAAGTCGTAACAAGGTAGCCGTACCGGAAGGTGCGGCTGGAATACCTCCTTTCTGGGGCCCAGGGGCCCGCGCGGCTTGCCGCTGACTTGTGGAGAATCGGTACCGTTGTCGTTAGGGGATGGCAAAGGAAGTGATGAGGAGATGGAAGGTCCTGGACCGGACGTCCCGGGGCCGGCGCAGGCCGGTGTGGCGGACGGGAGGCAGAGTCCCGTAGCTCAGTTGGTTAGAGCGCTACACTGATAATGTAGAGGTCCGCGGTTCAACTCCGCGCGGGACTACGGAACGGGGGATTAGCTCAGTTGGCTAGAGCACCTGCTTTGCAAGCAGGGGGTCATCGGTTCGACTCCGATATTCTCCACAGGCCGAAAGGCGGAAGTTCTTTGACGTGGTGGCAAGCGAGTAATACAGACAATGAAGTAGAATCGAGAGAAGCTATTAATTAAGCGAGAGCACAGGATAGTACTGGCGCGGGCGCGGGCGGAAGCCGGGCGACGCGCCGGGGAAGTGAGCAAGGGCGCACGGGGGATGCCTGGGCTTCTGGAGGCGAAGAAGGACGTGACAAGCTGCGAAAAGCCGCGGGGAGGCGCAAATGGCCGGTGATCCGCGGGTGTCCGAATGGGGCAACCCGCCGCGCGGAAGGCGCGGCACCCCGGCAACGGGGGGCAAACCCGCCGAACTGAAACATCTAAGTAGGCGGAGGAGGAGAAAACAACAGTGATTCCCCGAGTAGTGGCGAGCGAAAGGGGAGGAGCCCAAACCGGGGGCGTTCAGGCGCCGCCGGGGTAGTAGGGCCGCCGAGAGGGAACCAACGGGAAGCGGAACCGCCTGGAAAGGCGGGCCATAGCGGGTGACAGCCCCGTACGCGCAACCGGAGGGGACCGGGCGGAACCCTGAGTAGGGCGGGGCACGAGGAACCCTGCCCGAAGCAGCCGGGACCATCCGGCAAGGCTAAATACTCCCAGAAGACCGATAGTGAACCAGTACCGTGAGGGAAAGGTGAAAAGCACCGCGAGCAGCGGAGTGAAATAGTACCTGAAACCGTGCGCCTACAAGCGGTCGGAGTCCCCTAGTGGGATGACGGCGTGCCTTTTGCATAATGAGCCTACGAGTTGTCCTGTCCGGCGAGGTTAACCCCCGGGAGGGGGGGAGCCGAAGCGAAGGCGAGTCCTAACAGGGCGGTTAGTCGGACGGGGCAGACGCGAAACTTTGCGATCTACCCATGGCCAGGCTGAAGTCCCGGTAACACGGGATGGAGGGCCGAACCGGTGAGCGTTGAAAAGCTTTCGGATGAGCTGTGGGTAGGGGTGAAAGGCTAATCAAGCTGAGAAATAGCTCGTACTCCCCGAAATGCCTTTTGGGGCAGCCTCGGGTGGACGGTCGCGGAGGTAGAGCTACCGATTGGATGCGAGGGCCTCACCGCCTATCAAATCCAGACGAACTCCGAATGCCGCGACGTAATGCCCGGGAGTGAGCCGCGGGGTGCTAAGGTCCCGCGACGAGAGGGGAAGAACCCGGACCGGCAGCTAAGGTCCCCAAGCGTACGCTAAGTCGAGAACAAACGAGGTGCGGCTGCAGTGACAGCTAGGATGTTGGCTTGGAAGCAGCCATTCATTCAAAGAGTGCGTAACAGCTCACTAGTCGAGCGGCCGTGCGTGGATAATAAGCGGGCGTCAAGCGTACCACCGAAGCTCCGGATTGACCCCTATGGGGTCACTGGTAGGGGAGCATTCCATGGCCGGTGAATTCGGCGCGCGAGCGCCGGTGGAGGGCATGGAAAAGCAAATGTAGGCATGAGTAACGACAATGCGGGTGGAAAACCCGCACACCGTAAAGCCCAGGTTTCCTGATCAACGCTAATCGGATCAGGGTTAGCCGGGACCTAAGGCTAAGCCGAGGGGCGACGCCGATGGAGAGCGGGTTAATATTCCCGCGCTGGTGCACGGTGCGATCCGGGGACGGATCCCCGCAGCGGCTACGCGCCGACGGAAGCGCGCGTTGAGCTTAGCCCTCGGGCGAAGCGAAGCCGTGAGGGGGGTCCCGAGAAAAGCCGGTAAGCGCCAGCCGTGTACCACCCGTACCGTAAACCGACACAGGTGGCTGGGGAGAGTATCCCAAGGTGCTCGAGTGAATCATGGCCAAGGAACTAGGCAATCTAACCCTGTAACTTCGGGAGAAAGGGTCCCGCCGCGAGGCGGGCGCAGAGAAATGGCCCAGGCGACTGTTTACCAAAAACACATGGCTCTGCCAAACCGCAAGGTGACGTATAGGGCCTGACACCTGCCCGGTGCTGGAAGGTTAAGGGGGGACGTCAACCGCAAGGCGAAGCGTTGAACCGAAGCCCCAGTAAACGGCGGCCGTAACTATAACGGTCCTAAGGTAGCGAAATTCCTTGTCGGGTAAGTTCCGACCTGCACGAATGGTGTAACGATCTGGGCGCTGTCTCGGCCATGAGCTCGGTGAAATTGAAGTCGCGGTGAAGATGCCGCGTACCCGCAACGGGACGGAAAGACCCCGTGAACCTTCACTGCAGCTTAGCGCTGGTTCTGGGTAGACGATGTGTAGGATAGGCCGGAGGCTGAGAGCCGGTCCCGCCAGGGATCGGGGAGCCAACCTTGAAATACGGCCCTTCGTCTGCCTGGGGCCTAACCCCGGAAGGGGGACACCGCTTGGTGGGTAGTTTGACTGGGGTGGTCGCCTCCAAAAGCGTAACGGAGGCTTCCCAAGGTGCCCTCAGCGCGAATGGTAACCGCGCGGAGAGTGCAATGGCACAAGGGCGCTTGACTGCGAGGCCGACAAGCCGAGCAGGTAGGAAACTAGGGCATAGTGATCCGGTGGTTCCGCATGGAAGGGCCATCGCTCAAAGGATAAAAGGTACTCCGGGGATAACAGGCTGATCGCCCCCAAGAGCTCATATCGACGGGGCGGTTTGGCACCTCGATGTCGGCTCGTCACATCCTGGGGCTGGAGAAGGTCCCAAGGGTTCGGCTGTTCGCCGATTAAAGTGGCACGCGAGCTGGGTTCAGAACGTCGTGAGACAGTTCGGTCCCTATCTGTTGTGGGCGTAGGAGGCCTGAGGGGCCCTGGCACTAGTACGAGAGGACCGTGCTGGACGCACCGCTAGTGTACCTGTTGTGGCGCCAGCCGCACCGCAGGGTAGCTAAGTGCGGACGGGATAAGCGCTGAAAGCATCTAAGCGCGAAGCCCCCCCCAAGATGAGGCCTCCCTCGAGGGCCGTGGTAGACTACCACGTCGATAGGCTGCAGGTGTAAAGGCGGTGACGCCAAAGCCGAGCAGTACTAATGGCCCGACACTTCCCCGGCACGAGCCGGGCTTTCGCGAACGCTCGCACGCCACCACGTAGAATACTATCCCCCAGGAATGGGGGCACGATTTTGGGCGGCTACGGCGGCGGGGGACACCCCTTCCCATCCCGAACAGGGCCGTTAAGCCCGCCAGCGCCGATGGTACTGCGTCACAGCGGGAGAGTAGGTCGCCGCCCCACCTTCGCCCCGGAGAGCAATCCCCGGGGCTTTTTTTTGTTCGCTATCATGGCTTTCTTATGGATGGGCAGTCCCCGTTGCGCCGGTGCGGTGTGGCGGGGTTTATCTTTTATTGTACCTCAAAGTAGGTTATCTGTCACGATTAGGCTATTGCCATGATGGAACGTGATGTGAAAGTGGGCTTATAGGGGTTATCGGGCTGTTAGCCGTTTGGCATGCTTACATCTTTGTTGATCTCGCTAATTAGTATCAGGTTGAGCCATTGGTGACTTTGGTGCATTTGCACAAGGCGTTTTAAGTATATTTGCACGAGTATGCGCTGAATGTATAGGCTGGCGTTCTAATACTGCCCATCCTGATATTAATGTGTAGCCTCGTCGCTTTTGGATTTACATTTGCTTTGTTTTTTGTAGCATATTTTTATTACCCAGTACGTTGCAGCTAGCGCTAGTAGCATTAATGCTAAGGCTATTAATTCCATGTAACCTATGGATGATATTTCCCATACTATTACTTTGCGCGATATGGCTATTATGGCAACAAGTACAACGATTTCAACATGGACCATTTCCTCCTTGAGAAATGCTTTTACGGCTTCAAGTAATTCAACACCAATTAGTATGGTAAGGAATAGTCCAATTAATTGAGTAAACTGGGTTTTTATAAATTCAGTGAGTGAGTTATCTGTTATGCCGTTGTATAGTTGTATGATCACATCGAGTATTGCCACAACTAGTAGTATAGATATTATTATCAGCAAAAAGTAAATTATGCTTTTTTGAAGAATATTAAGGTAACGTTGCATTGGGTTAGTTTTTTATAATTACCTGCCTGTAATACAAAGTTATTATAAAAATGTTCAATAAAAAAGGAGACTTGATGTCTCCTTTTGTCGAATTAAATATTTAAGAGCTGCAGTACCGATTTGATGTTGGGCTGATTGTGTATGTTCTTACCTTCAGGGGTGTAGAGTAAATCTAATCGATCCTTGTATTTTGTTTCAACTTTACCTCTTACTACCTTCATGGTGCTGTTTATTAGTCCATTCTGCTCACTAAACCCTTCATCGAGAATTGCAAATGTTGAAGGAAGCCATCGGTCGGGGAACATATCACCAAATTCTCCACCAGGTTTAAATTTTGAGATTTCTTGGTTGATTATGTTGATGACTTCTTTTGCTGCTTCGTGTGAGTCTATAGTTACCCCTTTTTCATTTAGCACTCTTTTAAGGGCATCCTTCGAAGGAACAACCAGAGCCGACGTGTATGGATTTTGATTGTTGTATAGAACCACATTCTCAATAAACCTTGAATGTTGAACCAATGATTCTTCAATTCCTTCGGGACTGTACTTTTCACCATCGCTTGCTATCAGCAAACTTTTAAATCGACCCAAAACGTAAAGGAAACCATCCTTATCCATGTAGCCCATGTCTCCGGTGTGCAACCAGCCGTTTCGGATTGTTTCAGCAGTTGCCTTTTCGTTTTTCCAGTAGCCCACCATCACGTTTTCGCCTTTAATTACAATCTCGCCTTTTTGGCCAATAGGCAGTTCATTCCCGTTATCATCGCAAATTTTGAGATCCATAAATTTCACCAAATGCCCCGATGATCCTAACTTGTGTTTATGTAAGGAGTTGGAACTGATAATAGGAGTGGCCTCTGATAATCCGTATCCTTGGAACATTGGTGCACCGATGGCATAAAAGAAGCGTTGTAGTTCGATATCGAGCAAAGCTCCACCACCAATAAAGAAATCGAGATGGCCACCGAATACCTGCCTTATCTTACTGAATAGAATTTTATCGTATATCCATATCAATGGTTTGTATAGGAAGGTGAAATTACTCCCTTTATTCCAGCCCTCCTTGTTGTATGCGTATGAAATTTTAAGCGCGTGGTTGAAAAGTTTCTCTGTGAAAGTACCCTTGGCTTTAATTCCTGACTCGATGTTTTTTTTGAAATTTTTTGCTAGAGCAGGTACGCTAAGTAATAGGGTGGGCTGAATTTCTTTGATGTTTATAGGAATGTTTTTTAAGGTATCCATTGGGTTACGTCCTACCTGAACCGTTGCAATACTTGCACCCATTGCCATAAAGGAGTATATGCCCGCAACGTGCGCAAAGCAGTGATCGAGCGGAAGAATTAGTAATGTTCTATAGTATTCTGGAATATCCATCAACGTTAATGCTTGCTCAACATTGGCGGTGTAGTTTCTGTGTGATAGAATTATTCCTTTAGGATCGGCTGTGGTTCCTGATGTGTAGCTGATGTTTGCATAATCCGATGGCTTGACGTTTTTGGAGATTTCCTCCACTTCGTCAGGGTTTTGCTTTAGGTATTCCTCTCCGCGTTTAATCACATCGCCAATAAACATATCATTATCACCATAGCTGCTCTGTGGGTCAAGGAAGATAACCCGTTTTACAGTGGGCAGTTTATCCCTGATTTTTTCAATTTTTGAAGCCTGATTACCCGATACTATTATTGTATTTGACTCGGAATGATCTATTCTGAAGACTAAGTCATTCCCATCGAGTTTTATGGATAGCGGAACATTTACTGCCCCAGTGTAAAGTATTGCTAATTCCCCAATGACCCAGTGTTTACGCCCCTCGCTCAGCAGTGCTATTTTATCATCTTTTTTTATACCTATACTTAAAAGTCCTGCCGCTAACTCGTAAACCTCGGCATGTGTTTCTTTATAGGTTGTAGGCTCAAACTTATCGGTGAGTTTTTCCCAGATGTAAGTGTTGTTGGGATACTTCTTAACGCTTTCTTCGAATAAGTTGATAATTGTTTTCATAGTTTCATTTTTAGTGTACCATAAAAATTCTATAATTGACAAGTTGTCAATATCAAAGCAGTTATTGGTTAAATAGGATGTCCACCTAGCGCAAATCTATTAAAATATTCAGAATGAGAATACAATTTGCCTTTGAATATTGATAGTTGACGGTTTATTTCCCATTATATTTGCTGCAAAATACAATAAAGGTGAGCGATTTTGATTTGAGCAATTGTATGCTGTGTCCGCATAAATGTGGCGTAAATAGATTTGATGAGACTGGATTCTGTGGTACATCGTCCCAACCGGTTGTCTCATCAATATTTTTGCATAAGGGCGAGGAACCCATGCTTTCTGGTAGCAAAGGGGTTTGCAATGTATTTTTTGCGCATTGCAATTTGCAGTGCATTTACTGCCAGAATCATCAGATAAGTCGAAACAATATAAATAATCAGAGTTGTATAAAATCTGTTGATGATGTTGTGGATACTATTATTCCCTATCTAGATGAGGGAATACGTATGCTTGGCTTTGTGTCTCCTAGTCATCAGGTTTCTCAGATGGTTGACATTATTGATGGCCTGCGACGTAAAGGGTATGCGCCTACGGTTATCTATAATACCAATTGCTATGATAGTGTTGATACCTTAAAGTCTCTGGAAGATACAGTGAATATATATCTTCCAGATTTTAAGTACATAAACAATTTGCTTGCACTTAAATATTCTGGGGTTGATGACTATTTTGAAGTGGCAACGCTTGCGTTACGTGAAATGTATAGACAGAAAGGAACTTCATTACTACTGGGTGACGATGAACTTGTAGAGTCCGGCTTAATTATCAGGCATTTGGTATTGCCCGGCTATGAGAATGAAAGTATCAAGTTATTGAGGTTCTTATCCGATGAGTTTTCTCCTCGTTTGTATGTGTCCTTGATGTCGCAGTACTTTCCTCCTTCCGGGTTGAACATCGAAAGACCCTTGGATCGAATTTTAAAACCAACGGAATACCAAAAGGTGCTGGATGTAATGGATGGGATTGGGTTTAGAGGATGTGTGCAGGCATTAGATAGCCATAATCATTATCAACCCGATTTTTCATCCGATAATCCCTTTACCCCATAATTTTTATAAACGATTGATAGAATGTTGATTCTGCTCTAATATCCAGATAATCATTAAAATAAATATTGCTTTAGTGGTTATGGTTGCTGTTATTTGTTGACATATAGCAATATAAATAGCGTATAGGCTTGCTTTTTATTGAAAAGATTTATTAAATTGCGTTGAAATGACTGTTTTACCCTTAACTAAACTAACTAACAATGAAGAAAATTTTTATTCTAATAACACTGTTGGCCTTTATAGGTTCTAGTTGTAAGTTTCTGCCAAGTTATAAGAAAAAACAAGCCGCCATTGAAGCCGCAAAGCAAAAGGCAAAGCAGGATAGCATTCAAAATGCAAAGGCTCTTGAGGCTGAGCAATTACGTTTAGCGCAGGAACAGGCTCGTCAGGATTCAATTGCAAAGGTGCAAGAGTATGAGGCTAAATTCCGTTTCCACGTTATAATTGGAAGTTTCAAAGTTCCATCGAATGCTTCGGGCTGGGAGCAACAGGTTCATGGCATGGGCTATAGTAATACAAAGATACTTCATGCGAAGAATGGTTTCGATTTAGTATCTATTGCCGCTTACGATACCTATAGTAAAGCATTCAATGAAATCGAACGAATTAATGCTGACAAGGAAGAACCCATTGAACTTTGGATTTACGAGAACATTTAATGTGAAATATTGATGAAAATGGCGAGTTGTCGAATTTCGATAGCTCGCCATTTTCATTTTTTATAATCTAGAGGATAATCATAGGAAATTTATTTTTTTTTAGTTTTATTTGCGCACTTTGACAATCACTAATTAAAACTATAACCTAACTAAAAATGGAACAAATAAGAAAAACACTTCGCGACTCTGCTGCTGCCCGATGGACTGCGCTTGCGGTAGTTGCATTTACCATGCTTTGTGGTTATTATCTCACCGATGTTATGGCTCCGCTTAAAGGGTTGTTGGAAGGTCAACTTCATTGGGATAGCTCTGAGTATGGATTTTTCACCAGTGCTTATGGCTGGTTCAATGTATTTCTATTGATGCTACTTGTTGGCGGTATTATTCTTGATAAGATGGGAGTTCGTTTTACCGGAGTAATGGCTGCTTCAATTATGGTTGTTGGTACGGCTATTAAGTACTGGGCTGTTTCAACCCACACACTCGATGGAAATATATGGCATATTATATTCTGGGATGTTAAGGCTCAGGTATTTATGGCTGCATTGGGCTATGCTATTTTTGGGGTTGGTGTTGAAGTTGCAGGTATTACCGTTTCAAAAATTATTGTTAAATGGTTTAAGGGCAAAGAAATGGCCTTGGCTATGGGGCTCGAAATGGCTACAGCACGTTTAGGAACTGGATTAGCAATGGCAACCTCTGTTCCTATTGCAAAAGCTTTTGGAATGACTAATGTTTCAAGACCAATTCTTGTTTGTTTGATAATGCTCTGTATTGGTTTGATGGCGTTTATCATCTATACCTTTATGGATAAGAAACTTGATGCTTCAGAAGCTGAAGTTGCTGCGGAAAATACTAACAATGAGGATGAAGCTTTCCGCCTTTCCGATATAGGTAATATTTTAACCAATAAAGGTTGGTGGTATATTGCAATTCTTTGTGTTCTTTTCTATTCTGCAGTTTTCCCATTCCTTAAGTATGCAGCCGATTTAATGGTTAATAAGTTTGGAATTTCAAATGAACTTGCGGGTATTATTCCGTCGTTGCTTCCTTTGGGAACAATATTCTTAACCCCATTCTTTGGAAATCTTTATGATAGAAAAGGAAAGGGTGCTACAATTATGTTGATAGGTGCTGCTCTTATTATATTTGTTCATACAATGTTTTCGATACCATTCCTAAACCATTGGTTTATTGCTTTTCTACTTATCATTGTGCTCGGTATTGGTTTTTCTCTTGTTCCATCAGCAATGTGGCCTTCAGTTCCAAAGATTATCCCAGAAAACCAGTTGGGTACAGCCTATGCACTAATCTTTTTAGTTCAAAATGTTGGTTTAATGTTGGTTCCTGCTTTAATTGGATGGATTCTTGATAAATATTGCGTAACAGGACAGAGAGTTCTAGAAGGTGTAACAATTAACACGTATAATTACACGTTACCTATGATTATTTTCACAACATTTGGTTTGTTGGCAATTGTGTTTGCCGTACTGCTAAAGGCTGAGGATAAGAAAAAAGGGTATGGCTTGGAATTGCCTAATATTAAGAAATAATCAACCTCTTCTAGGTATATTACAAACGCCCTTTCATAGGGCGTTTTTTTGTTTTCTGGATGTCTTGTTGTGTCCAAAATAGTCTTATATTGCAATAACGAACCAAGAATTAGGATTTATGAGACTAGTTGTTTTTACTTTGCTGTTTTTAGGAGGAACTTTGTGGAATACTGTTTTATCTCAAGTTGAGAGAAATATGGATAGCCCCTGCAAGATAATCCGTTACATTACCGATATCCGAAATGTAGATGAGGATGTGAAGGAAATATCCGTAAACATGCTATTTCAGATAAATGAAAGTGGCGAGTCGGGGAACTTTAGGTATATGGTTCCAGATGCTGAGAAGGTGTTGGTTACAAATTATTCGGTAAGAATATTTGATGGGAATGGAGAACTTATCTATAAAAACAAACGCAGGAAAGTTGCATTGAATGAACTGCAATCGTTCAATCCAAGGGCTGCTGTGTCGAAGTATCTCGATCACCCTAAACCGTTAAATATTGAGTGGGATTATAAACTAGTAGTGTACTCTCCCAAAGGTGTATTTGAGTGGCCTTCTATTAGTGGAACTTATAACCTGATTGATGAGGCTTCTTTGAGGTTGAGTTATGAAAATTCGGAGGATTTTGAATTTACCACAAACATAGAAGTTAGTTCAGATAAGGATTTAACCCTAGGAAACTATTACTATTTGTGGAGCATAAAAAAACTCACCAAAAGCAGTGGTGAGTTTAATGGCATGAATGTTACTTCGCCCTATGTCCGTTTTGTTTTTAACTAGAATTACTTTCTAAAGATTGTGGCATCCCTGTTAGGGCCTACAGAAACTATGGTAATAGGAACACCAGTTTCCTTTTCAATGAAACGAATGTAATCCATTAATTCTTTGGGTAAGTCAGCCTCCGATTTGGCTTTTGTAATGTTCTTTTGCCATCCTTTGAATTCTTTATATACAGGTTCAATGGGGGCATCGATATCAAATGGTAAGCGGTTAGTTTCCTTTCCATTTACTTTGTAGGCTACGGCAACCTTAATTGAATCGAACGTGTCCAGAACGTCGGGTTTAGTCATTATTATCTGAGTAACACCATTAAGTATGATGGCATATTTTAATGCTACTAAATCGAGCCAGCCGCAGCGGCGAGGGCGACCTGTTGTTGCGCCAAATTCTGCACCTATCTTACGCATTTTTTCTCCAACCTCATTTTCTAATTCTGTGGGGAATGGCCCAGAACCAACCCTAGTGCAGTAGGCCTTCATAATACCAAAAACTTCACCTACGCTTTGTGGAGATATCCCAAGACCAGTACATGCTCCTGCACAAATAGTATTAGATGATGTTACAAATGGGTAAGAGCCAAAATCAATATCAAGGAGAGATCCTTGCGCTCCTTCTGCTAGTATCTTTTTATTCTGATGCAGGTATTCGTAAATATCGTACTCCGAGTCGATTAGTTCAAAGCGTTTGAGAACTTCAATTCCTTTGAACCATTCAGCCTCATGTTGCTCTATGTTACTCTGGTAGTTGTATTGCTTAAGGATATCCTTGTGTTTGTTTTTAAGTTGATTGTATTTTTCAGTAAAGTTTGGAGTTAAAGTATCGCCAACACGAAGGCCGTTTCGGCCTGTTTTGTCCATGTAGGTTGGCCCTATGCCTTTTAGCGTTGATCCAATTTTGCTTTTACCCTTGGCCGCTTCCGATGCTGCATCCAATTCGCGATGCGATGGTAAAATTAAGTGCGCTTTTTTTGAAATTTTAAGGTTGTGGGTTAGGTTAACTCCCATCTTCTGTAATGCATCAATTTCTTGAGCAAATATGATGGGATCCAAAACAACTCCATTACCAATTATGTTGATGCAGTTTGGATGGAAAATTCCTGAAGGAATTGTATGTAATACGTGCTTAATATTGTTGAATTCGAGTGAGTGACCGGCATTTGGTCCACCCTGAAAACGCGCAATAACATCATAGTTTGGTGTTAGAACATCAACCACTTTCCCTTTTCCTTCGTCGCCCCATTGTAGGCCTAGCAATACATCAACTTTAACCATAGGTTTCAAATTTTTTAATTCGATTAAAAAATATAAAAATGCACGCAAGATGTGCATTGGAAAATCCTCCTAAAGTTACAAACTTTAGGCGACTTGATCTGGAAATTTTATTAACAACTAGTTGTTGGAATTTATAAAATGCTAATCGTTGATTTGAACCTTGTCAATTTCTTGTTGACAATCTTGGCACAAACCGTACAGATAAACGGAATGATGAGAAATCGAGAATTTTGAATTCCTTTTTGCGGAGTTTATTATTTCCTGAATTCTGGGGTCGCAGAATTCAATAACTTTGCCACAACGGGTGCAGATTAGATGGTCGTGCTGCTTACACTCGTAAGCTTTCTCGTATTGCGAAAAATTCTTGCCAAACTGATGTTTAACAACCAGTCCACATTCAAGCAAAAGGTCGATAGTGTTGTATAGCGTTGCTCTACTTACTTGGTAGTTTTTGTTTTTCATCTGGATATAGAGGGTTTCTATATCAAAATGGCTTTCGTGAGAGTATATTTCATCAAGAATTGCAAAACGTTCAGGAGTTTTACGGTGTCCTTTACGCTCTAGGTAGTCTGTTAGTATTCGCTTCACTACGCTTTTTGTGTCCTGACAGGTCATGGCTATTTAGTCTCAATTAAAATAACAAATTTAGCAAAAGGTTTCTGATAATCACTATCCTTGAATCTGTTTTAGAACAATCAAATACTTTTTTTGTTTAATCATCCACCTTGTCCATGCGTTTAACATTGTCCATCCCTTTGATTTTCATTAAATTCATTATGAGATTGTTTAGGTGGCTAACGTCGTGAACATACAAATCAATAAACCCTTCAAATATGCCATCGTGACTTTCGATATGGAATTTGCGGATATTCACCATAAGTTCATCGGAAATAACTTTCGTGATTTCGCTTATGATTCCAATCCTGTCCATTCCACGTACATCAATTCGGGCAAGGAACGATAGCATTTTATGTGTAGTCCACTTTGCGCTTACTATTTTGTCGCCATGCTGCGCCATGATTCTGACAGCCTCGGCGCAGGTAGCCTTGTGGATAATAACCATATCTTCGGGCGATATGTATCCAATAACTTCGTCTCCGGGGATTGGATTGCAGCAGCGCGCAACAACGTACTCGGGGTTTTCCTCATCAACATTTTCGCTAAGTAAGAATGGCTTTTTTGTATCAATTTTCAGCGGCTTTGATGGCTCAACATCGTATTTATCCTTTTTGCCCAGCTGTAGGCTCCAGTATCGAATCCATTTGCTTTTAGTGTTCTTTTTTAGGATTCTTTTCAGATTATCGAGTGATATTAAGCCAGATCCTATCTTGCTATAAAGTTCATCCTTGGAGTAAACCTCGTAGGCCGGTAATATTTTTTTGAAAACTCGAGATGATGGTTGTATACCTAGTTCTGTGAGTCTTGACTCAAGTGCGTTTTTGCCTTTTTCAATTCTATTCTTTGTCTCTGTTTTTAGAGCGTTCTTAATTGATGCTTTTGCTTTGGCTGTAGTGGCATAGTTTAGTAATTCCCAGGTTGGCTTTTGCGAGGATGCCGTAATAATTTCAATCTGATCGCCACCGCTTATCTGATAGCTAAGCGGAACCAATTTGTGGTTTACCTTGGCGCCAATAGCCTTGTTCCCAACCTCTGTATGAATTTCGTAGGCGAAATCTAAGGCAGTTGATCCTTTTGGAAGCGATCGGGTGTCGCCTTTTGGAGTGAAAACAACAATTTCAGAGGCAAAAAGATTCAATTTAAACTCATCAAGAAACTCCAGCGCATTTTCCTGTGGATTTTCAAGCATCTCTCGTACTCGCTTAACCCATCGGTCCAACTCATTTTCTTGGTTGGTGGCATCCATATCCTTATACTTCCAGTGAGCCGCAAAGCCCCGTTCTGCAATATCGTCCATCCTGCGGGATCGAATTTGAACCTCGACCCACTGTCCGTTGGGCCCCATTACAGTGCAATGGAGCGCCTCGTAACCATTTGCTTTAGGTGTACTAACCCAGTCGCGTAAACGGTCGGGTTTTGGCTTATATATATCCGTGATAATTGAGTAGATATGCCAGCATTGCGTTTTTTCGGGAATGTGAGGGTAGGGGTTAAATACTATTCGGATTGCCAATAAATCGTAAATTTCCTCGAACGATACATTTTTTGTTTGGATTTTTTTCCATATTGAATATACCGATTTTGGTCGTCCATTTATCTCGAAATCGATATTGTTTTCTTCGAGTTTTTTGATAATAGGAAGCGAAAAATGGTTGATTTGTTGGATTCTTCGTTTTTCATTATCGGCTATTTTATTCCTGATTTCGTCGTATGCCTGCGGATAGCGGTACTTTAGGCTTAAATCTTCGAGTTCGGTTTTAATTGCGTATAGTCCAAGTCTGTGCGCTAGCGGGGCGTATAGGTAAATTGTTTCACTCGCAATCTTCATTTGCTTATTGGTAGCAAGCGAATCGAGTGTGCGCATGTTGTGCAGCCTATCGGCGAGTTTTATTAGGATTACACGAATATCGTCGGCAAGTGTAAGAATTATTTTTCTGAAATTTTCGGCCTGAATTGTAGAGTTAGCATCAAAAACATCGGTGATTTTTGTTAGTCCATCAATTATTGATGCTATTTTTTTTCCGAAGATTCTTTCTATGTCCTCAACGGTGTAGTCAGTATCTTCAACTACATCATGCATCAATGCGCAAGCTGCAGCCTTTGCTCCTAGTCCAATTTCTTGGGTTACAATTTTAGCAACGGCTATTGGATGCAATATGTAGGGTTCCCCTGATTTTCTACGAACGCCTTTGTGTGCCTCGTTGGCCAAATTAAAGGCTTTAATAATGAGTTTTTGATCTTCCTCGGAAGTACAACGGGTACACCCCCGAAGCATATCTTCGAAATGCGATTGAATTAAAAGTTTTTCCTCTTCGGTTTGAAGGTTCATATTTTTTCAATTGATAAAACAATACTGAGTTTATTTTGGATATACTACCGATACACTTCCGTTCTGTACTACGTCTCCCGAACTGTCGGTATGCACTACAATTCTGTATGCGTATGTGCCCTCTTTGACGTATTTGCTATTGCTATCCTTTCCATCCCATCCTTGATTACCATAGTAGATGATTCCTCCCCAGCGATCGTAGATGGTGAGTTGGTATGTTGCGTCGAAACTAATGATAGGTTCAAATAGGTTACGAGAGTGACCATTGTTGCTAATTGTGCTGTTGGGCGCAATGGCTGTTGGCATGGTAAGTCCGGGCAGTATTTCGGTAATTACTTCGCGGGAGCGTACAAAAGTTATTCCGGTATTGTCGGGTTCCCGCTCAATGGCCTCAATGTAATACTTGAAGATAATTTTGTAAAGTGGATCTTGGGCTTTGAAGGATGATAGATCGTCGGAGAATAGGGTGTCGGATATTGCCGATGCCGCAATGGTTAACTCTCCGGCTCCTGTTACATCGTCATTTTGGGTGTAGGCCCTTCGGTAAACGGTGTATTCTACTCGGTTGTTGTTTCTATTGTCTTGCCGTAGCGTATCAATGTTCAGTGCATCCCATTTTAGATTAACTGTGGTTCCGTTTGGTCGGGCTTTTGGAATTATGGTGTTACATAGATTAGTTGTTTTGATTACGTTGTTGCAACCATTATAGGCATCAACCTTATAGTAAAACTTTCTGGTTCTCGAGGCCCATACATCGTTAGTATCTATTGAACTAGTTTTGTTAGGATCGGAAAATTCTTCGATTATTTTTGCGCTAAAGATACTTTGGTTTGTATCGGCCTGTTCCCATCTAACTAGTTTAAAATTTTTAATTTCAGTTACCGCATCAATGTTATAGTATATTTTGCAACCCTGATTCAATGAAATAATTGAGTCAATTATCATAAAATCTGGTCTGACAGCCATTTTAGTGTTAATGGAATTTAGGTTTGAATATGTTTTGAATGGTTTGTCGTTTCGTTCAAGAGTTAAGTAGAAATAGTAGTTCTGATTCTCTTGAACATTGGTAATGCTGAATTTATTGGTGAATATTCCTATGCTATCAACTAATAGCTGAAAACTACTTAAATTGGGTGTATTACTCCAGTAAAGTTGATATTTTTTCCGGTTAGAATTTGCCCATCCGTTTACATCAAAGTTGTAATAATGCTCCCATAAAAGATCAATTTTTGCGTTACAGCTGTCGTATGCCGATGTGAGCCAAATTTGTGCATGGTGTGGGGTCATCCTGCTTGGTTCGGTTGATCCGAGTGATGCGAGTTTATAAAAAAGTCTCGATTGATTTCCATCCGAGCTTATATCTGTGTATTCAAAAGTATTCTGATCGACTGTTGCAATTTGGTAGTAAGCATCGTTTCCCAGCGCATCTGGGATTTTTTTGTAAATAATATACCCAATGGGATTGGGATACTGTGGATAGTAAGCTGGTGCTGTCCAGTATAAAGTTGGATTGCCCGTGGCGAGGTCAATGGTTAGGTAGTCGAATGTTGGCTCGTTGGGTTTGTTATATGTTTGCGAGTAACCAGCAATGCTGATGATGTAACAAATTATTAGTACAATGATAGTTCTTGTTTTCATATCGTAATAATTTATCTGTTTTAAATTTTACCAGCCACACTTTCAACAAAATCGTTTTGCCCTAGGTACTTGTTGGCAATTTCAATGAGTTGCTCGGGTGTGACTGTGTTGATGGTGTCAATTGTCCTTTCGAAAAATGAGTAGTCAAGATTGTTGTATTCGTAAAGGCTTGCAATGCTTTCGGCAATGGCAAATGGTCCATCGAAGTTGCGAAGTACTTCTCCTGTGAGATGACTTTTAACTAGGTCTAGCTCACTCTGAGGAACTTTCTCGGTGCACAGTTTTTCAATCTCCTTGTATATTTCACGCAGGGTGTTGGCTGTAAAATCTACACCAACCTCAGTTCCTATTACAAAAACCGAAGTTTCCTTAAATGGAAGTAATGTCGAAGATATTCCGTAGGTATACCCCTTGTCCTCCCTGATGTTTTTCATCAATCTCGATCCAAAATACCCACCAAGAATTGTGTTTAGCACCATCAGTTTTGGGAAATCCTCGTGATCGCGCTTAATTAACTCTTTGCCTATTCTTATGGCCGATTGCAAGGCATCGTTCTTATGCGAAAATACTTTCTGCTGTGAAATGACTGACTTGGGGAATGGTTGATTTAGAGCCGTACCGTTATTCCCAAAATTGGTTTTTCCCAGTAGTTCTTCCACCGCTTTGATCTCTTTATCGGAGACTTTTCCGGCTAGTACAATAATGCAATTGTTTGAACTGTGATATTGGCTATGGAAATTTGCAATGTTGTCGCGATGAAGTGTGTCGAATTCGTCGGGCGTTGCATACGATCCGTACGGATGATCCTTGCCGAACATTGTGCTGAAAAAATTTTGTCGGGCAATGGTAACCACCTTCTCTAGTTCAACAATTAGCGATTGTTTTCCTTTCTTTTTGAAAATGTCAAGTTCGTGTTCGGGGTACGTTGGGTTGTAAATCATGTCGGCCAAAACACCGAGCGATTGGTCAAGGTACTTGTTGGTGGAGTAAAGCGTAAGGGTTGCAAAGTCACGATCGAATGAATGCTCTGGAAAGCTGCCGTAGAAATCGAATAGTTCTGCGATTTGCTGGGAGTTTTTTGTTGATGTTCCTTCGCTTAGCAGCGAAATTGCAGCACGTGCCGATATTGCTTGGCTTTGATATCGGGTTCCAGCATGGAGAATTATTTCGATTTTGGAGACCTCTTGAGTTCCTGCATCAATCACAATTAGTTTTGCACCATTGGCTAGGGTAATGTTTTGGGTTTGAGGAATCGAAACTCGTCCTGTTGGATTTTTTTTCGGTGCTGTTGTCCTATCTAGCATAGTTAATGGGTCAATGTTATTGTTGCTTAGATTTGTAGTATAGCGTTGAGCAGTTGCTCTCGGTCAATATTTGCTGAGCAATTCCTTGAATTGATGCCCGCGTTACATTCCGATATTTTTCCAACTCAAAGTTGATCCTGTTAGCATCGCCTAGTAATTCAAAAAACGACAGATTCATGGCTTTATTGAGTACGCTGGTTTCTTCGAAGGTGAAATTCGATTCATACTTATTTTTAACCTTTTCTAATTCGTACTCCGATATTTGTATGCCCTGTATATTCCGTACTTCCTCAATTAGCGCATTTTCCGCGTCGGCAAAATTTGTCGATGGGTAAAGTTGACCTGTAATTACAAAAAGGCCCTCATCAATATCGCCTGTAATGTAAGCATTTACATTGCTGAAAAGTTGTTTTTCTTTCACTAATCGTTGGTATAGGCGTGCCGATTTTCCGCTCGATAGCAAGTCTGACATTAAATCTACCGCAGGAAAATCTGGGTGATTCCTGTTACACATATGATAGGACTTGTAGATTGCGTTGAAGGGAACGTCGCGTACAATTTCCAGTTTTCTTGGCAATGTTTGCGTTGGCTCTTTGGGGAGATTCCGTTCAATTATGTTGCGCCGTTCTATTGGTCCAAACCATTTATTGGCGAGTTCTATGATTTGTGTGGGATTAACAGGGCCTGCTACGCACAGTATGGCATTGTTCGGAGCGTAATGGCTGTAAAAAAAGTTCTTTACATCGGTTAGCGTTGCGCTTTTAATGTGATCGATTGATTTGCCAATTGTTGGCCACATGTAAGGGTGTGCCGTATATGCCAATGGCCTGAGGTTTAACCACACATCTCCGTACGGTTGGTTTAAGTATCGTTGATTAAACTCTTCGATAACAACGTTTCGCTGAACGTCTAAACTTTTCTTGGTAAATGCAAGGCTAAGCATTCTATCGCTTTCCAGCCAAAAGGCGGTTTCGATATTTTCGACGGGTAGCGTTATGTAGTAGTTGGTTATATCGTTGTTGGTAAATGCATTATTTTCTCCGCCCACATGCTCAAGCGGTTCGTCAAATACTGGGATATGAATAGAGCCTCCAAACATAAGGTGCTCAAAAAGATGTGCAAAGCCAGTTTTGTTTGGATCTTCATCCTTCGATCCTACATCGTATAGTAAATTAAACGATGCAATTGGCGTGCTAAAATCCTGATGAATAAGTAGTTTTAGACCGTTTGGAAGTATATGTTTAATAACTTCTATCATTTGTTCTAACTTTTTGGTAAAAGAACAGTAAATTTGGGCAAAATATAAATCTGGTTGATTTTAAGTTGACGACAAATCAAACAAATTAACGTTCAATTGAATACAACCTGTAAAACACGTATTTGTTGTTTCGATTTTTATATTTACTTATATTTTCAAAAATAACCATTTTTATTGATGATGCCCTGATTTTTGGTTATTTTTAAGATTTAGCAGTTAAAAAATGAAGTTATTGTATAGTAAGTTTTTGAATAGTATTTGGATTTCGGTTCGACGCTTAGGCGAGCGTCGAGTCACCTTAATTCTTAGTTTGATTATTGGAATTCTAAGTGGAGTAGCTGCTGTGGTATTAAAGAATACAGTACATGTTACCCATGCTTTTTTACAGGAGTCGTTGCCTAAAGAGTCGGCCAACCTGCTGTTTCTGGGATTGCCTGCAGTGGGAATTCTTTTAACGATACTATTTATAAAGCTTTTCATAAAAGAGAACATTAACCATGGAGTGTCAAAGGTCCTCTACTCAATATCTAGGCAGAATAGTAAAATAAAATCGCACAATACATATAGTTCTGTTGTATCGAGTACACTTACCATTGGGTTTGGCGGTTCGGTTGGAGCCGAGGCCCCAATAGTATATACTGGCGCAGCTATTGGGTCCAACATAGGTAAGTTTTTTAGGATGAACTATAAAACGCTTACTTTGCTTGTTGGTTGTGGATCCGCGGGGGCTATTGCGGCAATTTTTAATGCTCCATTAGCAGGGCTTGTATTTACTCTAGAAGTTTTAATGCTCGATTTAACCACTGCATCAATCATACCATTGCTTATTTCGGCAGCATCTGCAACCATGGTTTCATACTTCTTTTTAGGGCGCGATGTAGTTTTTACCTACGAGGTGGTTCATCCCTTTCAACTTCATAACATCCCATATTTTATTCTATTGGGAATATTCTGTGGATTGGTATCTCTTTATTTCATGCGTACGGTAATGCGTGTAGAAAAAAAGTTCAATCGTGTTACAAATACTTATAAAAAATGGATTATTGGAAGTATTGGTTTAGGTATACTAATTTTTATTTTTCCGCCGCTCTATGGAGAAGGATATGAGGTTTTGGATGCATTGTTGGACGGCCGCCCCTCTTTTATTTTCGATAACAGTTTCTTCTATTCTTTTCAGCATAACTATTGGCTATTGCTAGCTGCGCTAATTATGCTTGTAGCGTTAAAGGCTATTGCCACAGCGGTAACAACTGGTGCGGGAGGTGTTGGTGGTACATTTGCCCCAACATTGTTTATTGGAGGGGTTTCGGGTTTCTTTGTGGCGCGTTTTATTAATCAAGTTAGTTTTATAAATGTTTCGGAGAGTAATTTTACTCTTGTAGGAATGGCTGGTACAATGGCTGGCGTAATGCATGCCCCTTTGACTGCGATATTCTTGATTGCTGAGATTACAGGAGGCTATGCACTTTTTGTCCCGTTAATAATAACTGCAACAATCTCGTTTATAACCATAATGTATTTCGAACCGCATTCAATATACACCAAAGGATTGGCTAAGAAAGGCGAGTTGATTACGCACCATAAGGATAAGGCGGTTTTAACATTGTTGCAGGTGGCCCATGTGGTTGAGAAAGACTTTATAGTTGTATCTCCTGATGAAACCTTGGGTAATCTGGTGCATAAGATAAGTAGATCTAAACGAAATATCTTCCCGGTTGTCACCTCTGAAAATGTTTTTGTGGGTGTAGTTTCTTTGGATGATATTCGCCCTATTATGTTCGATACTGAAGTGTATGAGTCCGTATCGGTGAATGAGTTAATGATTGTTCCTCCAGAATATATAACAACAAAGGAATCCATGGATTCCGTGATGAAAAAGTTTGAAAATTCTGGGGCATGGAATCTCCCTGTGCTCGATGGCAATCAGTATGTCGGTTTTGTTTCCAAATCCAAAATTTTCTCAGCTTACCGCGATCTGTTAATTCAGTTTTCGGATGAATAATTTATCAAAATCAATTACTTTTGAATCCTTTACTAAATGATCTAGGAAATGGCTCAAGCAAATTTCGATTTATCCAAGATTAGCGGTCTTAAAATTTTGGTGATAGAAGATGATACTGTTAGTCGGATTTTCTTGAGAGAGTTGCTCTCTCCATCGCAGGCTCAAATTGATTATGCAAGAAGTGGATATGAGGCTACACAGTATCTTAGTAAGAGCGGGGCGCCCGATATCATTCTTCTCGACATCCGGCTGCCCGATATTGATGGTGTAGATTTGGCCGTGAAGATTTTGAAGGATTATCCCAATTTGCCAATTATTGCTCAAACAGCATATGTTTCGGTTGGCGTTGAGGAGCGTTGCTTGGTGGCAGGTGTAAAGGCGTTTATCCCTAAGCCCATCAAAAAAACACAGCTGATGGAGCTTCTCGCTCAATTTGCTGAGCAACATATAAAATAATTTTAACGAGACAATTAAAGCACTAATTTTGCCATAAATTTAAACTTACTATAATGACACGCGATACTCAAATTTTTGATCTTATTGAAAAGGAACGTCAACGCCAAATGCATGGCATCGAGTTGATTGCTTCTGAAAACTTTGTTAGCCCTCAGGTGCTTGAGGCTATGGGTTCTGTAATGACCAATAAGTATGCCGAAGGTTATCCAGGAGCACGTTACTACGGTGGTTGCGAGGTGGTTGATCAATCGGAGCAACTTGCAATTGATAGATTGAAAAAACTATTCGATGCCGAATACGCCAACGTTCAGCCACACTCTGGTGCTCAGGCTAACATGGCCGTTTTTATGGCGGTTCTTAAACCTGGCGATACATTCCTAGGGTTGGACTTATCGCATGGCGGTCACTTGTCGCACGGTTCTCCAGTAAACTTCTCGGGAATGTGGTACAAGGCTACATCGTATGGTGTAAAGCAGGAAACCGGCCGTGTTGATTACGATATGATGGAGCGTGTTGCTCTTGAGCAAAAACCAAAATTAATTGTTGGTGGTGCTTCGGCTTACTCTCGCGAGTGGGATTACAAGCGCATGCGTGAGATTGCCGATAAAATCGGTGCATTACTTATGATTGATATGGCGCACCCTGCTGGTTTAATTGCTGCTGGTTTGCTCGATAATCCTGTTAAATATGCACACATTGTAACATCAACTACCCACAAAACCTTGCGTGGTCCACGCGGTGGTATTATTCTTATGGGTAAGGATTTTCCAAATCCTTGGGGATTAACTACTCCTAAAGGTGAAGTTAAAATGATGTCGCAAATTCTTAACTCTAGCGTATTCCCCGGCGTTCAGGGTGGTCCGCTTGAGCATGTTATTGCTGCTAAAGCAGTGGCTTTTGGCGAGGCATTAACCCCAGAGTTTAAGGCTTATCAATCTCAGGTTAAGAAGAATGCTGCTGTTTTAGCCGATGCATTCATTAAGAAAGGTTACAAAGTAATTTCCGATGGTACCGATAACCACTCTATGCTTATCGATTTACGTACAAAATTCCCCGATATTACTGGAAAGAAAGTTGAGAACACTTTAGTATTGGCCGATATTACCATCAATAAGAATATGGTTCCCTACGATAGCCGTTCGCCTTTCCAAACTTCTGGAATTCGTGTTGGAACACCTGCAATTACAACTCGTGGCTTAAAGGAACAGCATATGCCAATTGTTGTAGATTTGATTGATAAGGTGATTTCAAATATCGATAATCAGGATGTTATTGCGGAGGTAAGAGCCGAGGTTAATAAGTTAATGAAGGATTTCCCGCTATTTGCGTGGTAATCTTTTGTAAATAATTCTGTAACCCCGACACGTCGTGTCGGGGTTTTTTATAAATTGGTATTTTATTATTCTTTACATTAAACTAGCCTGAATTAACTATGAAAACTTTCTTTATTGATTTAAATGAAATGGCTCATAAGAAGTCAAAACTATATAAAGTATGGGCTTTTGGAGCATTGATGTTTGTCGTTTTTGGAGTCGGGACTTCAATGCTGCTCAAGGATAAAGTTGATGGTGCAATGTGGCCAATTATTATAATGTCGGCCTATCTTCTACTTTATATATACTACGCTTGGGTTACTTATAAGGCAAAACTTTACATTCAAGCCGATGATTATGCTGTGGAGTATAGTTTTGGGATGATTAAGCGTACTGCTGAAATTATTATTTGGGATACTATAGTTAAAGTAAAGTTAGGGCCTACCTATGTTGCTTTTTTTAAACGATCAGGGAAACGGAAGGTTGTAAGTTTGGGTTGGTTGCCTTATGTAAAGGTGGTTGATATAAAAGAAAAAATTAGAAAGGCCTGTGAATACAAAGGTGTACCTTTCGAAATAGTTGATTATAATCGTTTTGAGAAGAAAAGCAAATGATTTAGATGTATTGGTGGATTTATCTCGTGGTGATTCTTGTAGGAACCGCTGCAGGTTTCATTAATACTTTAGCAGGAAGTGGATCGTTGTTGACACTTCCTTTACTTATTTTTATGGGATTACCTGCAAATGTTGCGAATGGAACAAATAGGATTGGAATTCTCCTTCAAAGTGCAGTTGCGGTCAGTAGTTTTAAATGCAAAAAGGTTTTTGAGTGGAAGGATGGAGTTTGGTTAACAATCCCGGCTGGTATTGGTGCTTTGGTTGGGGCGTGGGTTGCTGTTGACTTGAATGAGCAACTTATGAATAGGATTATAGGGGGGCTGCTTGTTTTTATGTTCTTTATGATTCTTTTAAAACCAGAAAAATGGTTAGGGAATAATGCTTCGGGTAGTCCAATTAAGGTAACCCCTTTGAGAGTGCTAATCTTTCTGTTTATTGGATTTTATGGTGGATTTATTCAGGCTGGAGTTGGATTCTTTTTGCTTGCCGGTTTAGTTTTAGGTGCAGGCATGGATTTGCTAAAGGCAAATGCAATAAAAGTGCTGGTTACATTTGCCTTTACCGTTTTAGCGTTGGCTATTTTTATAGTAAATAATCAGGTTGACTTTGTGCTCGGCTTAATTATGGGTATTGGCAATATGCTTGGTGCTTGGATTGCCACGCATGTGGCGGTGAAACAAGGAACCAAATTTATACGTTGGTTTTTGCTTATCACCTTACTAGTTTTTGCAGTAAAGTTGATGTTTTTTTAGATTTCCATTGGGTTTTTCCTCAACAGTAACTATTGCAGTTTGAAAACATAGGTTATTGTTCCAATTTGGTCAGATTGGGAATTTTTTCTAACATCAAATCTTGTTTTCATTGCTGCTGTTTCTGCAGCTTTTAGCAGTTCACTGTCAAGTGTAGTCGATCCCTTAACTCCGGGAATTGCTTTGGTAACATTTCCTTGGCTATCAACGGTAACTTCAACTACAACTGTTCCTTTTTTTTGGGGG
Source organism: Tenuifilaceae bacterium CYCD (assembly GCA_036322835.1). Classification (NCBI taxonomy): domain Bacteria; kingdom Pseudomonadati; phylum Bacteroidota; class Bacteroidia; order Bacteroidales; family Tenuifilaceae; species Tenuifilaceae bacterium CYCD. The sequence continues at coordinate 2,443,220 of AP027304.1, forward strand.
GGGTAAGCGGGAGATATAAGATTTGCAACGGTTCTTCCGCTCAACTTTGCAATGCCAAATTCGGCATCACCGCCACCGCCTACAGAGCCAATTCTATTCTGAGAATCTGGAGATCCTTCTTCACCTCCTTGATTTCCTTGCTTTCCGGTTTCGCCTTCGCCAGTATTACCTCCGTCAACTTTCTGACCGGGAAATAATGCTTTTTTATTGGCTTCGCGAGGTTTTTCGGATTCGACCTCTGTTTGATTCTTATTGGTGACAGAATTGTTTTCCTGTTTAGTTGTTTCTTTTATCTTGGAGGTTTCTTGTTTTTTCTTCTCCTCTTTTTTTACTGTTAACGATGGGGCTTCCTCTGTATCCTGTGTTAGAGGTGATTCCTCCTCCTCTTGTTTTAAAGTGCTGGATGATTTTGAAGTCGATGCGTCTTGCTCTACTTTGGGTTCCATAGCCCCCATGCCATCGTCGGATGTTCCAAAGTTTATAAGTATACCTTGCTCGGCAGGTAGTGGTAGTGGTGTTGTAAACCCCAGAACCATTAGTAAAAGAATCAAGATACCATGTACAGCAATGGTACTTATAATTCCTTTATTTCTACTGCTAAGCATTGGCATTTCTAGTTACTTTTAAGCGGTAACGTTGCAAGTATTAACTTATACTTATTATCCTTAGCTATGTTCATCACCTTAACAACCTCTTCCATGGGTACGGTTCTATCAACGTGAAGCGCTATCGTTGGGTCTTCTTGGCCTTTCATCTTCTGTTGTAAAAGGTACTCAAGTTGATTAAGTGTAACTGGAACTGTTTCTAAGTAGAAATTCCTTTCGGCAGTAATAGAAACCGAGGTTATTGGCTTTGCGGATACCTGGCTGTTGCTTTGGGGCAACAAAAGTTTTAAAGCATTAGGATGAATAAGCGTGGAGGTTATCATGAAAAATATAAGTAGTAGGAATACCAAGTCACTCATTGATGACATGCTAGTACTTGGCTCTACTTTTAATCTGCGTTTTATTGCCATGCTATTTTATACTTTATAACTATTCAACTGGTTCGTTAAGCAAATCCATGAACTCAGAGGTTTTTGCTTCAAGTTCAAAGATAAACCGTTCAATTCGGGCTACTAAGTAGTTATAGCCGAAGTATGCAGGAATTCCAACAATTAATCCCCCAACAGTGGTAACCATTGCAACGTATATACCACCAGAGAGTAGACTTACATCGATATTATTACCGGCCATTGACATATCGTAAAATGCCTGAACCATTCCCATTACAGTTCCCAGGAATCCGATCATAGGAGCTCCTCCTGCAATAGTTGCAAGGTAAGGAATGCCTTTTTCGAGTTTGGAGATTTCTAGGTTACCAACATTTTCAATGGCCGCATTAACGTCAGGTAGTGGGCGTCCAATTCGTTGAATCCCTTTTTCAATCATCCTTGCAATAGGGGTATTTTTTGATTGGCAAAGCGTTAGCGCTGATTCAATCTTATCCTCGTGAATGTAATCTTTTATGCGATTCATGAAGTTAATATCCTGCTCGGATGCTTTTCGGATTGCTAAATATCTTTCTGTAAAAATATATACTGCAATTATAGATAGTAGGAATAAGGGAATCATTAACCATCCGCCCTTTACTGCAAGGCTGAAAAAGTTTAAAGAAACTTCGCCAGTTTTTTCGGCGCCAGTTTGAACGATGCCGATAGCTAAAAGAATTGTTGCAAGAATATTCATAAGCATTAAATTTTTGCGAAAATTACTAAAAAAACGGTTTCGTAATACAATCTATTGTGTTTTGCTTCAAGAACGCTATTTTATTTCGATATAATTAGTTTGAGTTGAGTCCTGTTTTGAACTAATTGTATCGCTTTCAATTATCTCCGTTGGGACGACAGCATCGTCTGCCCCTTTAAATGTATGTAATATTCTGTTCCATAGATCATTGAAGTTGTTGAACTCTTCTCTGTAAAGAACGCCGGCACCAGTTGTGTAGTTGCTTTCCTCGGTGGTTTGGGTCAATTCATCGTTCGATCGGGCAAATGCTTTAAGCCTAAGTTTCCCCGATTTGTTGAGCTTAACATCGATATTGAAGTCTCCTGCTATAGGATTGTTGTTGTTTTTTGAGGTTACATCAACATTTCCGTTTATTGAAACTCTATCATCAAGAATTTGGGTTGATAGAGCAAACTCCATTTGGTCGGAGCTAAGTTCGTTCTCTTGACCTGGCCTATAGTTGATGCCTATATCAATGTTATTGCTCATCTGCGATATCCAGTTACTCAGCTGATTGGATAGCAATTCGCTTGCAGTGTTGTAAAGGCCTGTGGTTCCTAAACTCGAGTTGCTGCTCTCCAAGGTTGATGTGGTTCCGGTGGCGTTCTGATCGGCAATGAAACTGTTGATAACCAGTAACCCCAGAAATTGGGTGTTCACTTTTTCTTCGGTGTTTAAGGTGCTTGCAACAAGGGCTTTGGTCTCAGCATCGGCATTGGGTAGGTCTATGTTGAACTTAATATTAGGTGACATCAATTTTTGAGTTAGCAGTATCTGGCAATCCACTGGAATGCGAGTTGTGTAGTTCTCGTTCATAAGTAACTGGCGGAGCGATGTTTTAACTCGATATACCGCTTTTATGTCCATGGTAGCATCTAGCGGATCGCCATTCCACGATATATTGCTACCATCTTCAATCTTGAATTTTTTGTTGATAACGCCTTGTAGTGTGAACAGGTAATCACCCTTCTCTATGTTGTAGTTCCCGTACATTTTGAATATGTCCTTGTATGGGTTTATTTCCATTTTGAGGTTTCCGCTACCGTTAGCTTTTATGATATCACCCAGTTTCTTGTCGATAATAATTTGAGCTTCGGCCTCTGGGGTAACTTGCAATTCAAGGTTTAAATTCAGGTTCGTGCTTGACTCTTCATTTACAACCGTAGGTTCTTCAATAACAATGAAGTTTGGATCGTTATTCACAAAGGTTATGAAATTGTTCTGCTCAACCGTGCCACTACTTGATAGCGGAAGGAAAATGGCTGTTTTATTGTCGGTTTTGAGTTTGATATTTAGATTCAAATCGTCAGGTTTTCCATCTATTAGTATTATTCCAGTGGCAAAAACAGTACCGTAGAATGAGTCGTTATCTCTTTCAGTGGTGTTCATGCACTGGAAGTTTTCGGTTGCGAGGCTTAAATTGAGGTTGAAATCCTTGAAGTGATTTGTTCGGATGTTACCGTTGAGTGTTGCAGTTTTACGGTACTGATCCGTAATTTTAACATTCCTGAAAAAGATATCGCTATTCTCAATGGCAATTTTATCGTTTAGTGCGTATCGGGTTTGTAGAAAATCAACGGTCAGTTTTGTGTCTATTAGGTTGATATCTCCATTAAGTAAAGGTTTGTCGGTAGTTCCTGTAATATTAAGCCTTCCATTAATGCTTCCTGCTATATTAGATACGTTTCCGGCGAGTAGTGGTGCAATGTGTGTGAGCTTTATTCTGTTTATGTCAACGTTAAAGTCAATTTTATTGTTTTCTGCGAAGTAATTTCCCTTGGCTGAGAACGTAATAGTATCATGGTACTCATTTAGAAGATTCAGCGCCATTCGCTTTTCCTCGTTGTTCCAAATGCTTTTAAAATGAATATTCCCAACAGGGGTGGCGTTTGAAACAAGATTTTCGATATTAATATCGGCGAATAGGGTGGGGTTGGAGTATGCACTGTTGACTTTTGCATAACCGTTAATTTTCCCTTCGAGTTTATACCCTATGCTTTGTAGGTAAATATTTAGATAGGAAAGGTTTAAGTTCTTTATATTTACGGATAATGTATCCTGAGTGTTAGCCGATAAGCTGCCATCGATATCTAGCTGTTGGTTCTGGTTACTAATCTGAAAGTTTGCAATTTTGATACTGGCAGAATCAACAATGATGCTTGATGCGGACAACTGCCATGTGGAATCGTTAACCACAAACGACGAAGGCTTGAAGTTTAGCTGGGCAATATGCCCATGTTTCCCCGATTCATTGAAATCGGCTGCGGCCTCGATTAATCCATAGGTCATCGGCTTTTGTGGATTTTGCCAGCCTAATGCAAAGTTTAAAGTGTTATTTTTAACCTCGGTATTGATTTTAAAGTTCCGAATTGCGGTTTCTCCGAGTTTAATAATGGGAGTTGTTATGCTTGCAAGGAGTATGCTATCCTTGGTTTGCCCATCTATACTTAAATCCTTTATCGATGTAGTTCCCATTTGAACATCAGGGATCTTAATTTTAAATGTAAGTGTTTGCAGGTCGGGGTTGAGTATTCCAAAAACGCTGGAGTTCTCTGCAATTTTAAAATCAGGTGCAAGTATGTTGGTAATCTTCTGTGTTTTTTTTAGTCTGAATTTTATGAGATAATCGTTATATTCAGGTTTCTCCACTACAGGTCGGGATTCTTCTTCGTCTTCCGATTTGAAGGCTGGAACGTATTTGTAGAAAAGATCTGTTAAGTAGGCGAAAATTTTGGAGTAGTTGTACTTGCTTCGGATTTCGCCTTCCGCAAATTCCGATTTCAAACTGATAACCTTGCTTTCTGCCGTGTTATCTGCATTAATCACTATGTCGGATAACTTAAACTCTCCTCGTTGATTCTTGTACGATGAGTTTACGATTTTAATTTCTCCCTTACTGTTATCGAGGTTGCTTCCCGTAAACTTAGTTGTTAGTAGAAACGATGCTTGCGAAACGGAGTCTGTGGTGTTTAGGTTCAGCTTAACTAGGTCAATCTTCGGGACAAATGCCGAGAAATCGAATACGGGAATTGAATCGGAAAAGTCAACTTTTCCAAGAAAGTTCAACTTGCAGTTGGGATCATTTAGATGAATGGATCCAACGTACGTTTTGTTGCTAAGGTTTCCTGATATTTCAATTCCAGAATAATTGTATTGGTTGGCAATAAGCGATTTTATAGTAGCGTCGGTAAAGGCATTGATGTTTGCTTTTTCGTCGGAGGTTCCCTTTACCTTGGCCTGAAATGTAGTTTTGCCAAGGACTTCGGTTTGAGCAAGTTTGCCTACGTCAAGATTTGTTGCGTTTACGTTACCATTAAACGAGATTCCTTTTCCCTTATCTGGTATAAACGATAGGTCAATGGCTAGATCTCCGATGGCGCTCTTAATAGATCCGTACGCCACAAAGTTGTTGATATACCCGGTGAAGTTTCCTCTGTAAGTAACCTTGCCTAAAACATTCAGATCGGAAGGAATATCAATAAGCGGCTTGCTTCCATTGCCCGATTTGATTTCGGATAAATCATTTCTGGTGGTTGATAATTCATTTATATCAACCACCATAAGGGTTTGATCAATATTAGGAAGGCCTGTTAAGTTGAAATTTGTTGAAACAATGGTTTGTGCTCCAGTGGTAATGGTTATATTTTTCCCTCGGATGTCACTAACGGGTCCTTTTACTTTACCATCTATCGTTATTGCCACGTCAATGTCTCTAAATGTGGAAACGAAAAAGGCCAATGTGCTGGTTTTTAGGTATGAATTAGAGAATTCTGCATCAAACTTGACATTGTTGATGAAATCTCCAAACTTATCCCACCCTTCGAATAGCATATTCATATGGTCAAACTTTAGGCTTGAGCCGTGAGCCTGCACCCTGAGTTTCCCAAAATTCAGATGATTGTTGCAGAGGCTAAAGTCTGCTCTCAGTTTATCCAGTTTAAAGCCTGATTTATCGCAAAAACTCATCTCGTTGATGTCCATTGCAACGGTATCTGCATTGATGTAGAAGTTTCTTACATCAATATTTAAATTGTTCAGGCACAAATCATCGAAATTAACACCGTATTCTACGGTGTCGGCTTTTGCTTGTCTCAGTCTAAACGAAGAGTTTGTTATGGATATTCTGTTCGATTTCAGGATAAAATTACTAGAATCGGTGCTTGGAGTTGTATCTTGTGATATTTTATCGAGGAGTGCTGTTAAATTCATTACTCCGGCAGTATCGGTAATAAAATTTATGATAGCGCCATCCAGCTGAACGTTGTTTAGTTTATAGGTTCCTTGGTCTAGTTTTAGGTTGAGTAATGAGAGTCTTATTTCTTTTGCGTAGATTAATGTGTCGTTATTCAGATCGGCGATATAAACATTTTTTAGTAGAATTTTGTTAAAAGGACGAAAGTCGACAGCGTTAACCGAAATGTTTATGCCAGTTTTGGAATGGAGTAGTTTTGTTACTCTGTCAACCAGTATGGTTTGTATTTGGCTGCTCTGGATAGCAAGCCAGAGCATAGTGGGTAGGCCTAAAACCACTACGAATCCCCAAACTGATATTTTAAGTATTTTTTTAATAATTTTGTCGACCTGTTTTATCGATTTAAGCGTACCAAAAGGCGTACCGAAAATAGCAATTGGTCTTGATTTTTTAGATAGTTGGAACGGTTAATTTTATCTTTTTTTTGTGGTTTAATAAAAAATAACGATGAGCGTAACAATTTTAGGGATAGAATCTTCGTGTGACGATACCTCTGCGGCCATAATTCGCGATGGTTTTTTGCTTTCGAACTTGATTAGTAGTCAGGAGGTTCATAAAATTTATGGAGGTGTTGTGCCGGAGTTGGCCTCACGTGCACATCAAGCCAATATTATTCCTGTTGTTGATAGTGCCATTAAAAAAGCGGGTATTAAAATCGACGAAATAGATGCTGTTGCATTTACTCGTGGTCCAGGATTGTTGGGCTCTTTGCTGGTGGGAACTTCGTTTGCAAAAGGATTTGCGCTTGCTCGCAAAATTCCTATGGTTGCTATAAACCATTTGCAGGGTCATGTCTTAGCCCATTTTGTAAAGGATGAGGTTAGTCAAACTCATCCAGAATTTCCTTTTTTATGCTTATTGGTGTCTGGCGGGCACACTCAGTTAATTGTTGTTCGCAATTACCTAGATATGGAAATTATTGGTCAAACTATTGATGATGCTGCTGGTGAAGCGTTCGATAAGTGTGCTAAGGTGATGGGATTGCCATATCCAGGGGGACCAGTTATCGATAAACTTGCAAAGTATGGCAATGCTGGTGCGTTCAAATTCGCTCGTCCAAATATCAAGGATTTGGATTTCAGTTTTAGCGGTTTAAAAACATCGTTTCTATACACATTGAGAGATAGACTTGCTGATAATCCTAATTTTATTGAGGAGAACAAGGAAGATCTATGCGCATCTCTTCAGCACACTATTATAAGCATATTATTAGCAAAGGTTGAGATGGCTGCTCGCAAGTATCGGATCAAGGAGGTTGCCATTGCAGGAGGAGTTTCTGCCAACTCAGGATTACGCGATGCGTTAACCCAATTGGGAGCGCAGAAAGGATGGAATGTGTATCTTCCTCAGTTCCGATATACAACCGATAATGCCGCAATGATTGCTATTACTGGTTACTATAAATTTTTGGCTGGGGAATTTTCTCCACACGATGTTACTCCGCTTGCCCGCTTTCCTCTCAACTCGGAGGGTTAAATTGCATCCTTGGGCGAGAGGTACTTTCGGAGAATGTTAAATAAATCGAGTCGACTTATGGGTTTTGTAATGAAATCGTTACAACCAGCTTCAATGCTGAGGTTGACTTTAACCCCAGAACTGTATGCCGTTTGCGCAATAATGATCACTTTAGAATTTTTTATTCGTATTTCTCGGGTAATTTCAATTCCATCCATATCGGTTAATCTCAGGTCCATGAATATTAAATCGATGCTGGGATTAGAGTCGTATATTTTAATGGCATCTTCCCCGGTTTTCGAACAGAGAATCTTACAGCCGGTTTCTTCAAGCATTTTTGATAGAAGTAAGAAATTCGATTGAATATCTTCAACTATCATAATTGTTTTGTCGTGCAAATCAGGGGCTTCTTGTTGTAGGTAGTATGGCGTTGCTTTTGAGACTAGACTGCGTGCCCCAACTGGCGTAATTGGTATGGTTATATTTACTGTGGTGCCCGAGCCTTCAACGGAATCTACCCAAACCTTTCCGCCAAGCATTTCGGTTAGCCCTTTTACAACAGGAATCCCTAAACCTAGGTTGCTCTGGTTGTTTCCTTCTATATTTGATTGGAAGGGTTTGAAAATGTTCTTTATCTTTTCGGTACTAATTCCTGCACCGCTATCCTGAATCCATAGATGTAGGCTGTTGTTGCTGTGCTTTTTGCAGCCCAACTCAATGTAACCTTTTGAAGTGTATTTCACGGAGTTGCTTATCAATCTCCAAAAAATGTTTTTTATAATATTCTTGTCCGAAAGGATATCGAAGTTTATTTCCTCTTCATTTATAGTAGTTTTTATAGCGATGTGCTCCTTGTCGAATAGTTTTAATTCGTTCAGTGTTAATATATGGAGCGTGTTGAAGAAATCGAAGAGATTAATGCGTTGATAGTTGAGTTTGTATTGGTTTGTTTCAATTTTCGATAGCTCTATAAGGTTGTCAATCTGGTGCTGTAGCACTCTGCTACTTTTTGCAATTTCGCTGGTGTATTGTTTGGTTAATATAGGTTTTAGCCGAGGAGAATTAAGTAGTTCGCAGTACCCTAGAATGTTATTTAGCGGAGATCTTATCTCGAAGGATAGATTTGAAATCAGGGAATCGTTGAAGTTTTCAAGATCGCTTGCTTTTTTTGTGAGTTTTTCGCAGGAATTATTAAGGGAACTGTTTTCTAATTCCAGTTGCTCAATTCTTTGCTGCTGTTGATTAATAATGCGATTCCTTTTTAGTGCCGACTCTTTGGTCAGTCTAACAATGATGAATACCAGTACTGATAGAACCAGCATGGATGATCCTATTATCAATAGGATCTTATAGATAGGAATTGTTCGATTCTCGTTGGGGAGGTAAATAAAACCATCTATGCTGTGGGTTTTTGTGATTATTCCAGCCTGACTTAGCACCTCAGCCATGTGTAACCATCTACCCTTGTTGGAGTGTCCTATGTTTATAAAGTCGGGTTGGATAAAGGTCTTAACCTGATCGGCTTCGAATAGTAAATGGTCGAGGGTTTTAGTCGATTTGTATTTGGTTTGAATTAGGGCGGCTATTTCTTCCTTGTTTTTTAGAGCGTATTCCCATCCCTTGATACTGGCGGCAACAAATTTATCGACTCTCGATCTGTGCTTTTTTAATTCGTTTTGCGACGTGAATATGCATTCGGCATAAAAATCAATTCCATAATTTTTTGGAATAATAAGCCTGTATGGAATTCCAAATTTGTCTAAAAAGTATGGCTCGTTGGTTTGGTAAATGGCTGTTGCGTCAACCTTACTGTTTAAGAGATTATTGAGCGAGAGTGATGATTCTGTTAATTTAATTTGAGATGGTTTAACACCTTCAATGTAGAGCATAGCCAGAACTTCACTTGCTCCTCCTTTGGTGTCGATCTCGATCGATTTGCCAAAAAAATCGCGTGGAGTAACAATTCCTGTGTTTTCCCTAACTGCAATTGCCGATGGACTGCTCTGGAATATTGGTGCAAGTACAACTATTGGATCGCCATTCATATAACGAATCAATAATTCGGAGTTGCCAATTCCAAAGTTTGCTCGTCCCGAGAGGACTTCATCTTCAGGTGTTGTATTTGTAGTTAAATCTCTGATTTCAACAGTTAATCCAACTTCTTCGTAGAATCCTTTTTCTAAAGCAGCGTAGTATCCTGCAAACTGAAATTGATGTTTCCATTTTAGTTGGAGTACAACCTTGTCATTTGAACTGAATACATTGGGAGTTCCAGTAAGAAATAGCAAAACATAAAGGATTACATGTTTTAAAGCAATCGCTAGTTGTTTTTTTCTACTTTTAATTTTATTTCGAACAATACTTAATAACATCGGTTTTAATATTCGCTATCTCAAAATGTCAGTAAAATTTGACTTTCTATTTTAAAGTTACAAAATTTAATTTAGTTTGAGATTAAATTTTATAAAATTGTTTTAACAGCATAGGTGCTAAGTCTTACAGATAATTAAAAATCATAAGCAATGGCAACGATCTTAATAATTCTTTCTCTTTAAAACCCATCTCTGAAATCGAAAATAGGAATTGTACAATATACTTTCATTCCGATTTTGCCGATAAATCAATTCAAACTTGTAAACGAGTTAAAACAACTTTCGTTTCAGAAGTTTAATTACGCTCAGAATAACCTTAGGATTCTTTAGGGCCTGAACCTTTCTAGCAACAATAAATGGGTATTCATTAGTTGATTAATAGATTTTAAGTATTGCGTTGTTACTTGACTCTGAGCACTAATCCTTTAAGGTATTCTCCCTCGGGATGATATATGTTGATTGGGTGATCGGCTGGTTGTGTTAGTTGATGTAGAATTGAAACTTCGCGACCAGATATGGCACTCGCGGAGAATACGGCATTCCGGAAATCGGTTTTGTTAACAACCTGCGAGCAGGAGAATGTGAATAGAATTCCGCCAGGATTAAGTTTACGTATCGCTGCCAGATTCAGCCTTTTGTAAGCCTGAAGCGCATTGCGTAATGCATCCTGATGCTTTGCAAACGCGGGCGGATCGAGTATTATTAAATCGAATGTTTCGTTTGTGGTTCTGAGATACTCAAAGGTATCAATGGCTATAGCCCTATGGTTTGTTGATTGTCCAAAGTTTTCTTCAACATTTTGGGATGATAGCGAAACGGCTTTTTCGGAGCTGTCAACGGTAACAACTTCGTTTGCTCCGCCTCGTATTGCATACACCGAGAACCCACCTGTGTAACCAAAGGTGTTGAGCACTTTTAACCCCTTAGAGTACTCCTGTACTAATTTTCGATTTTCCCTTTGATCAATGAAAAAACCCGTTTTTTGTCCTTCATTCCACGATACCCAAAATTTGTTGCCGTACTCTTTATATATGCCCGATAAATTTCCTTTTCCAGCAATGAATTCATCCGTGAGATTGTACTTCTCCCGCATTGGTAGAGTTCCGCTACTTTTGTCGTATACACCACTTATGTTGCCTTCAAATATTTCTATGATTTGGTTTGCAATTGTGTGCCGAACTAAATACATCCCAACAGAGTGACACTGAATTACAGCGGTATCTCCGTAAATATCCACGATTAGGCCTGGCAGATTATCTCCTTCTCCATGAACTAGTCTAAATGCATTGGTTTCGGGGTTTGGGTATAGCCCAAGTGATTTTCTATGGTTAAGAGCATCGTTAAGTTTTGTTTTCCAGAAATTATCATCAATAACAACCTGCTTGAAACTGAGAATCCGAACACTTATGGAGCCCGAGTGGTAATGCCCAATTCCAAGGAAATCCATATTTGCACCATACACTTCTACAATTTCACCTTCTGATGGTGAACCATCAATCCGTTTAATTGCTCCAGAAAATACCCAAGGGTGAAAACGTTGTAACGATTGCTCCTTGCCTGGTTTTAGTACGATTTTTGAATAGTTCATTTCGAGTGCTTTATAGGATTGATTGCATTAAGTTTTATGTATATCTCGCGGCAAACCCATGCGTCGGTTGCCGCGTAGTCTATCTGTGCGCTAGTTAGTGTTTCCGATTCCCAGTTGCTAAGTTGTTGGCTTTTTGAGACTCTAACCCCGAGTACAATTGCGGCTAGTTTTCTTACGCTTTGTCCTTCGATGTTGAAATCTGTTGCAATTTTTTGAAGATCGATAAACCCCTTTGGGTTGAAATTCTGGATGTTTTTTAATCCTTTCAGGTCATCCCGAATTGCTGCTCCAACCTTAATAATCCTCTCGTTTTCGAGAATGTCTACAAGTTGGGAGGGGATTCCCATTGCTTTAACTCGAATTATTAGTGCAATATTCTCCGTTGATAGTTGTAAGAGGGCGATGCCATTGTTTTGTCCCTTTTTAAACGAGGGTTTCGATTCTGTGTCGAATCCAATTATGTTGGCTTTACTCAGAGCATCAATCCATTTTTGCAATTCCTCCTCAGAGGATATAACATGCGCTTCGCCAGGAAAATTCTGCCGTGGAAGTTTTACTATTTCTTCGTTGTCGATGTTTGAGGCGAACATTACTAGTCCAAATTTGTATCGTTTTGGCTAAGCCAGTTGGATGTATTGTCGTTATCCTTGTCTTTTTGCTCTATGTTGTCAAGATTAACGTTGCCAAACTGAAGTATGTGGAATGCTCTGATGAGATTTACCATTCGAATTCCCCAAAAGTCGCTGAAATTTTCCATGCACTCCCATATGGCATCGTTCATTACATCAATATTACCAACATGGTAGCGCATGGTAAAGTTCTTTAAATCTTGGTATATATCGGCCAAGTATTCAGCAATGCTCGCGGTAAAATGGCCATCGTTTGCATCGGCTCGCTTATCGTATATCTCCAAAAAATCGTTGTGCTGACCAAGCAGTACCTCAATTTTAGATTCAACCATTCGATAATCTAATTCAGATACAAATTGCTCGTTGCCTTCATCGTAAACAGGTTCAGTTTTGGGGAGAAGGGTGGACTTGTAGTAGAGTAGGGGAAGTAACTTGTTGCTGGTAGCAACAAATGCCTTAGTATTAAGTTGATCGCAACTCTCGAGGAAGGTGCAGAATTCTTTTGCTACAGTGGCGAATTCAACTACATTTCGGCTGTAAACAATGCTTTTAGTATCCATGTAAATTTATTTCTAGGTTGCAAAGATAGGTATATCGGTGGATAAAATGATGTTTTAGAGTGCAGAAATGAGAACTCGTGATTGGTGGCGAAATGGCTCAGGTTGTAATGAGAATGTTGTTTCTTCTTTTCCATTAACAAAAAAGCCCAGAGTGTGACCTCTGGACTTGCTATGTTGATGAAGTTCATTTATCCTCTAAAGAAAAGCGCTTTGATGATATGGCTTGCCATTTTTGGGTTCTCTTTCAAGCGACGGGTTGAGTAGCCAAACCATTGTTTCCCGAAAGGAACATAAACACGCATGGTGTGCCCTTTTGTAACAATAGATTTTCTTAATTCAGGTGTTACGCCGTAAAGCATCTGGAACTCGTACATGTTTTTAGGAACGTTGTACTTTTCGATTAACTTATAAGCACCTTCAATTAAAGGTTTATCGTGAGTTGCAATGCCTGGATATACGCCATTTTTCATCATAAAGTCCAAATCCTCGAGGTAGTGCTCGTTTATCTCTTCATACTTTTTGTATGCTATAGCGGCTGGTTCAACGTAAATACCCTTGCATAGACGATAGTTGAGGGGAATTTCCTTTGAGTGGATATCCATTAGGTTTTCAATATCCTTTAGGGTTCTTTTTAAGTAGGCTTGAACCACCAGCCCAACATTCTTAGGGAATTCGGCTTTCAGCCGGCGGTAAAGTTCAATTTCAAGATCTGTGCATGGTGAATCCTCCATATCAACCCTGATGAAATTGTTGTACGATGCCGCTTTAGCAACTATTTCGCGGATGTGCTGATAGCAAACCTCTTTGTCGATTAGCAAGCCAAACATGGTTGGCTTTACCGAGTAGTTACCATCAATTTTTTCTTTCTCAATGGTTTCAATTAACTCGATGTACTCTATTTTGTTTTTTTCTGCTTCGTCGAGGGTTTTGATAAATTCTCCAAGGATGTCTATGGTAACTTTAATGCCTTCCTTGTTGAGTTCTTTGGATACACGAATAGCATCGGCAACACTCTCTCCCGCAATGTAACGTTTGGAGAAAATCCAAATAAGTTTTTTGGGGAAATAGGGCAGCATTGCTGCAATCATCTTATTAAACATAGTTTTAGATTTGGTTTGGTTAGGGCGCAAATGTAATTAAAACGCTTGTGCAAAGAATCTGATTTTTGTTATATTTATTCACAAATTTCACCAAACCACTTTTGGTCTATTTTACCTGTAGAGTCAATGTGAAATACAGCACCTATAATGCATCCATTTTCACCTTTAAGGTCTGTAGTGTACCTGTAGTCAAATCCAAAATTGATGGGGTCTCCTAGTATTTTCTTCACTTCCGATGTGTCAATTCCTACCTCTATTAGGCCAACGACCTTTTGGAGACTTCCATGATCGTGGTGTTTTTGGTAATGGTTGCCATATTCCCTCAGTTTGTTTTGACATCCAGTTAGCACTAATGATAAAACCATAATTGTTATTATTTTTTTCATGAGAATTCAATTAGTTTTTTGGGATGAACTTTATGCCTATTTCTTGCTATGTATTAATTAATAAGAAAAGAGACCATTAAGGTCTCTTCCGCTATTTTAAAATAATTTTCTGAGTTAATCGGCGGCTGTTGCTGTTTAATGCAATGAAGTATAAACCAGGGCTTTGGTTGCTTGGAATCCATTCAACTGTGTAACTGCCATTGTTGAGTTCGCCGCTGGCAAGGGTTGTTACAAGTTTTCCGGTAATATCATAAACGGCTAAGTTTATTGTATTGGGTTTATTCAAGGTGAATGTGATGCTTGTGTTCCCGTGAAATGGATTGGGTGCAATGGGGCACAATGTAATATCTTGCTGAGTGTCACCAACCAAATCAATGCCAGTTAGCGATGGACTTCCTGCCTCAATCCATGCAGTATATATGAGTTCTGCCAAAGCATGCGAGGCATTCTTGAATAGCGTAATGGTAAACGCTCCAGTTTTTTCCCAAAGCGCATTTTTATACTCTGTGGAAGAATAACTTGAATTTATGCTCTTGGCATAGTTGTCGGCAATCAATACTGAGTCAACATACTTGTTGTTGTATGCGATGTAATCAAGAATATACTGGGTAACATCAGTAATTTGTTCAATGCTTTCGCCGGAGTATGTTAGTTCTGAAGAGTGAGCATTGACCATCGTGCTTTCGTAACGTGAATGAATGCCGTCGTTATTTGTTTCCTGACCATTATAATTAAGTGTAATATGTAATGGCATATGTCCATCTGCTACATAATGGCCAAGATCTGCTGCGAAGTATTTTGCCTTTTCCCAGTTATTTTTTTCCAGGTTACTTTTAAGGGAATCGTAGGTTGTTTTGGTTGCCCAGGGTAAAATTCCCCAATCGTACACATTGGTGTAACCATGGGTTGATATGGCTTCACCGATTGTTTGTGGAATGTATCCTGAATTGACAAACTCAGCGTAGTGATCAATGTCGATGTAGTGCTTTGGGGATTCATTTGGATCATCGCTTTTTCTGTAGTCTGCATCGGATGCGTGTTCGGCAAGGTATGAACCCCACGATTGGAAGAGTTGCATTTCCTCGTTAAACGACAGTGATGCTTTGTTGCTAATAATTCGATGTCCAGTTCCTCCCCAACTTACCAAAAAAAAGCATCCCGAGAAAACTAAGATCCAGTTAAAAAATCGCTTCATTTCTATTAAATTAAATATTTGCAAGTTTACGATATTTTTAGTGTTTGGTTTGATTTTATTTAGTTTGAATGGTTTAAGTGGTAAATAAAGAAAAAGTAAACATTTTATCGCTGCAGGTTGGATTATTGTTCTGCGGTGTTGCGCAAAAGAGATTTGGGCTAAAATCAGAGTAGTGTAAAAAGCCTAACCTAAGTCTTTTTTCTTGTGCCAAACTAGCATCCCGTGTTCATCTCTGATAAGTTTGCCATTGTCAAGTAAAAATTTTATTACGCGAATAACCCTATCAGGATTGCGTTTAATGTTATCAATGAGTTTTTCCTTGGGGCTGGGGTTTTGTGTTGATTCTTTTATAACATCCAAAATCATATCAAACTCATATTTGCTCATGTCCAACTCGTTTCGCTGTGTACATACATCGCACTTGCCGCAGCGATATGAGTCTTTTTCTCCGAAATACTCGCTTAGCATTTGACTTCGGCATTTGGATTGGCTTTCTGCATAAGCAATTAATGAATCTATTCGTCCAGCAAATCTATCGCGGAGCATTTTGTATGAATCTGGATTGATTCGAAGATTCTTTTCATCAAGTCGTTCTTCGGTCATTATAATTAACGGGGTGCGTTTCTTGGGAATATAATTGATTACTTTATGGCGGCTCAGAGTTTTAAGGTGCTCCATGATTTTATCGGTAGGCATTGCAGCCAATCGACTTAAGTATGCTTCGTCTATTCTAACGTATTGCGAGAATACGCCTGTAAAATTACGAAGTATCACTTTGATGAATCTATCCATTTCGGCATGGGCAACCTGATACTTGTAAAGTTCCTGCTTATCTACTAAAAACATTAGCCGGCTGGGGTTGTCTAGTTCGTCGGTGAGTTCGATGTAGCCTTCGCGTTCTAAAATTTTAAGTGAGTTGTATACCTTTGCTGAGTTTAGACGATAAACCGAACAGAAATCCATTAAGTTGAAGTCGTAGACCTCGCCTTTTCCAGCCCCTAACGCAATGTTTAGGTATGAGCCCAATGCCTGATACGTTCTTTTTATTTCCTCTATCGGAGGGAAATTGGACTCTAACCGTTGCTCAATTTTTAATGTGTCGGATGAGTTGAATAGCAAAACTGCGTATGATAGTTTTTGATCTCGACCAGCTCGGCCAGCCTCTTGAAAGTAAGCCTCTGGTGAGTCTGGTAAATCGATATGAACAACAAACCGGACATCGGGCTTGTCAATTCCCATTCCAAATGCATTGGTGGCTACAATAACCCTTGTTTTTCCAGTTTGCCATTCAGTTTGTTTGGCATTGCGAATCTCCATGGTTAAGCCTGCATGGTAAAAATCAGCCGAAACGCCTTCTTTTCGGAGCATAAGAGCTATTTCCTTGGTTTTATCTCGGCTCCGAACGTAAACAATTCCAGAACCCGGTATACTGTTGACTATTTTAAATAGGTGTTTGGTTTTATCCTCAACATTGCGAACAAGGTAAACCAAATTATCGCGGGCAAAACCCATTCTGAAAACTTTACCATTGCGAAATCCTAATTTCTGCTGAATATCTTCAGCAACCTCGGGAGTAGCTGTAGCTGTAAGTGCTAAAAATGGCACATCTATAG
The DNA here is from genome assembly GCA_036322835.1 of Tenuifilaceae bacterium CYCD. Taxonomy (NCBI): domain Bacteria; kingdom Pseudomonadati; phylum Bacteroidota; class Bacteroidia; order Bacteroidales; family Tenuifilaceae; species Tenuifilaceae bacterium CYCD. Next base: position 2,460,136 of record AP027304.1, read on the forward strand.
GTAGCAATTCTCGTAGTTCCGCAATTTTTAGGTACGATGGACGAAAGTCGTATCCCCATTGCGATATGCAGTGCGATTCGTCAATTGCCACAAGGTTTACTTTGATTTTTCGTAAACGTTCTCTGAATAGATTTGTCGATAGTCGTTCGGGCGACAAGTAAAGGAATTTTATATCGCCATAGGCACAATTGTCGAGTTCGATATCAATTTCGTGTGACGATAAGCCTGAATGAATCGCAGTGGCTCTAATCCCCCTTTTCTTCAGATTTTCAACCTGATCTTTCATTAAAGCGATTAGCGGCGTAACAACCAAGCAAACACCTTCCTTGGCAAGTGCCGGTACCTGAAAAGTGATTGATTTTCCTCCTCCGGTTGGCATTAGCGCTAGTGTATCGGTGCCGTTATATACCGATTCAATTATATCGCGCTGAATGGATCGGAAGTTGGTGTAGCCCCAGTACTGCTTTAGTATTTGTTCAAATCTGTCCAAAACCAAGTTATTTATTGCAAAAATAGTTACTTAAGTTGAAAGTAGAAAGGATGTAGGGCGAAGTAACTGGGATAAAGGATATTTTCTTTCACAAAATATAACATACAAATATCAGATTGATTGCGAATAAGAATTGAGGTTCCGCTAAATTTTTATAACTTGCCGCATTTTTAACAATAACCTGTTCAATCATGTCATTCTACAGTGATAAAGTAATGGCCGAAGGGCTAACTTTCGACGATGTGCTGCTAGTTCCAGCATATTCGGAAGTTTTACCACGTAATGTGGATTTAACAACACGTTTTAGCAGAAATATTCAAATTAAGGCTCCGATTGTATCGGCTGCAATGGATACCGTTACTGAATCGGCGCTTGCTATAGCCATTGCTCGCGAGGGTGGCATTGGCGTAATACACAAGAACATGAGCATCGAAGCGCAGGCTCGTCAGGTTAGGGAGGTGAAACGAGCCGAAAACGGGATGATTTACGAGCCCGTTACCATTCACCCCGATGCTACCGTTGGCGATGCTTTGGCGTTGATGCGTGAGTACCACATCGGAGGAATTCCCGTTGTTGATAATGCCGGATTGCTAATAGGAATTGTAACTAACCGTGATTTGCGATTTCAGGAAAATTTTAAAATTCCCATTCGCCAGGTGATGACGAGTGAGAATATCATTACCACTACAACATCTATTGATCTTGAGAAGGCCACGTCAATCCTTAAAGAGCATAAGATTGAGAAATTACCTGTGGTTGATGAGCACAATAAGTTAATAGGATTGCTTACATATAAGGATATTACAAAGGTTAAGGATAATCCAAGCGCAAGTAAGGATTCAAAGGGAAGACTTAGAGTTGCCGCTGGTGTTGGTGTTACCGCTGATACTCTTGCCCGTGTTAAGGCTTTATACGATGTTAAGGTTGATGCAATCGTAATTGATACTGCACATGGTCATACTAAGGGTGTGAACGAAATGCTTAAATTGGTTAAGCGCGAGTTTCCCGATTTGGAGGTTGTGGTTGGAAATATTGCAACCGCCGATGCTGCTAAATTACTTATTGATAACGGAGCCGATGCTATTAAGGTTGGAATTGGGCCGGGCTCAATCTGTACTACTCGGATTATTGCTGGTGTTGGAGTTCCACAGTTAAACGCAATATGGGATGTTGCCAATGCGATCAAGGGGACTGGTGTTCCGGTGATTGCCGATGGAGGTATCCGTTACTCTGGCGATATTGTTAAGGCTTTGGCTGCCGGTGCCGACACCATTATGGCAGGTTCTTTATTTGCTGGTGTTGAGGAATCTCCAGGTGAGACCATTATTTACAACGGTCGTAAGTTTAAATCGTACAGAGGAATGGGGTCCCTTGATGCCATGCAACAGGGATCAAAGGATAGATATTTTCAGGATGTAGAGGACGATATAAAGAAACTTGTACCAGAGGGCATTGTTGCTCGTGTGCCGTATAAGGGCACTCTTAATGAGGTGTTCTACCAAATGTTAGGCGGCCTAAAGGCTGGTATGGGATACTGCGGTGCACAAAATATCGAAAAACTTAAGGAGGCTAAATTTGTAAAAATTACTCATGCCGGAATAATAGAGAGCCATCCGCACGATGTGGCCATAACCCGCGAAGCTCCAAACTATAGTCGCGAGGGTGGCGCATAGGCAATGGGGCTTAAATTTGTTTCGTCAAATTATATAGGTTGTTCTAATATTTTAAAGGATGAAAAGTTTTAACAATTTTATTGCGACTATAACCTTTGCTTTGGTAGGACAGATTGTTTTTTCGCAGTCTCTATCCGATAAGACTTTACTTACGATTGCTGATACCCCTGTTACCGTTGATGAGTTCAAAAGTATATATTTGAAGAACACTCCAGCGAATGCAAGCATTGATCAGGCAACACTTGAGGATTACCTTAAACTTTTTATCAATTTTAAACTAAAGGTTTACGAGGCAAAGAGTTTGGGGATAGATACTTCTGCTGCATTTAAGTCAGAGTATCAAGGTTATATCAAACAGTTAGCACAACCTTATTTAACTGATGCAACAAGCGATGAGCAGTTGCTTGATGAGGCGTATGAAAGAATGCGATATGAAGTTAGTGCTAGTCATATACTAATCAACGTTCCCGAGTCTGCTTCTCCGGCCGATACGCTAAAATTATACCAAAAGGCCATAGATGTTAGGAATCGAATACTTAAAGGGGAGCCTTTCGGTGCCGTTGCATTATCAACAAGCAACGATCCTTCCGTTTCTAAAAACAATGGCTTTTTAGGTTATTTTTCGGTATTTCAAATGGTTTACCCATTCGAGACTGCTGCATATAATACTCATGTTGACTCCATTTCAATGCCCGTCCGTACACGTTTTGGGTACCACATTATAAAGGTTCATGACAAACGGCCTGCGCAGGGAAAAGTTAAAATTGCTCATATTTTAATTCGTGTTTCGCCCAATTCTAATCCTCAAGAGGTTGAAAATGCCAGGAAGAAGATAGTTGAGGTTCACGAACGGATTAAAAATGGAGAAGATTTTGCAACCTTGGCTCGTCAAGAATCGCAGGATCCTAGTAGTGCAAAGAGTGGGGGCGAGATGCCTTGGTTAAGTTCGGGTCAAGTTATTCCTGAAATAGGCAATGTTGCTTTCAGCCTTTCTGCTGATGGACAGGTTTCAGAACCATTTCAGAGCGCTTTTGGTTGGCATATCGTAAAACGATTGGGTCGCAAAATGATTGGGACAAAAGAGGAAATGCTTCCCGAAATTAAAACGATGGTAGCAAGGGATTCTAGAAATTTAAAATCAAGATCATCGTTTATACTGAAGTTAAAGAATGAATATGGTTTTAAAGAGGACTCTTCTAATTTGATTATTTTGAGGGCTTCAATTGATTCTAGTATATACAAAGGCGAATGGAAAGTGCCTGCATTCAAGAAAAATCCTACACTTTTCAGTTTTACTGGCGGTACCTATAAATTATCCGATTTTGCTGGGTTCGTTGCAGATAACCAGCGTTTTGCAGGCCGTAATTCGTTGGCAAGTTTTATTAAAATGGCCTATGAAGAATGGGTAAATAGAACTCTTCTTGAGTACGAAGAGTCAATATTACCTGAGAAGTATGCTGATTTTAGGCAGTTGTCGAAAGAGTTTTATGATGGCATGCTTTTATTCGAATTGAGCAATCAACAGGTTTGGCGCAAAAGTTCCGATAGTACAGGGTTGAAAAATTTTTACGAATCTAGAAGAGATCAGTACAAGTGGGGTGATCGTGTCCATTATGCTGTTTACACCATTAAGGATGCCAAGGCTAAAGATAAATTTATTAATGGTTTGGCTAAGCGAAAAATTAAAAATATAACACCAGAGGGTTATATCGCTAAGTTCAACAAGGACAAGAATGATGCAGTTACGGTTACGTTTAAATCGGCAAATACTGATTTTGCGGATATTGCTAGCTATAAATCGTGGCATGATGGTATCAATGTTACCTCAGATAATGATGATAACTCCATTGTTACTGAAATAATTGAAATTACTAATGGCGATTTAAAACCACTCGACGATTGTAGGGGGCAGGTTGTTGCCGAGTATCAGGAAGTGCTGGAAAATGAGTGGATTGAGATGCTAAAAGCCAAGTACCTAGTTTCTGTAGATCGTAACGTGTTTAACGAATTGGTCGAATCATTTAATAAAAAATAACTATGATCAGAATGAAGGCCTTGAGTATTAAGATTTTGGTGCTTCTGGTGCTCGCTTTTTTAGTTGTATCGTGTTTTAATTCTAAGGGAAAGCCTAAGCCTATTGCCAGGGTTTACGATAAGTATCTATATTCTACCGATATAAAGGATTTGATTCTTCAAGGAACCTCCAAGGAGGATAGCGTATTGGTAACAAAAGCTTACGTCGAAAAATGGGTTCAAACCCAGTTGCTCCTGCGAATGGCCGAACAAAACTTGAGCGATTCGCAAAAAAATGTTGCCCGTCAGCTTGAAGATTACCGTACATCTCTTTTGATATTTAAGTATGAGCAGGAGTACGTTAACCAGAAGATGGATACTTCTGTTAATTACGAGGAACTCAGGAAATACTACGATGAGCATAAGGACAACTTTATATTGGATGAGACGATCGTTAAGGCTCTTTATATAAAGTTGAGGAAAGAGGCTCCACAGGTTGCTCGAATTAAAGAACTTTACAAGTCAATGCGGGATGAAGACATTAAACAACTCGATAATTTAGCATATCAAGCATCCATTAAGTACGATTATTTTGGTGATAAATGGATTTCACTTCCTTTCATTCTTCGTGAGATCCCATTTCCAATTGACGATCCTGATGATTTGTTGAGCAAGCAGCGAAGCATTGATATGGAAGATGGCGATTTTGTCTACCTTGTTAGTTTTCGTGAAGTGCTTTTTAAGGGATCCGTTGCCCCTTACGATTACGTTATAGATGGAATTAAGGAGATTGTGCTGAACACCCGAAAACAGAATCTAATCCAAAGTTTAGAGCAAAATTTATATAATAAAGCTCAGGATAATATGGATTTTCAAAAATATTAGGATTGAATTTGAGTTTATTAATTAATAAAACCTTTTTTATGAAGTTTTTTCGATTTACAGTTGTTTTAATAGCATCCTTAATCGGAGTATCAGATTCTTTAAAATCGCAAAATGCCATCGATCAGGTTGTTGCAGTTGTTGGTGGGGAGCGGGTACTGCTCTCCGATATTGAACAGGAAATAATGCAGATGAAAATGCAGGGTGATGTTACTGGCGAAAAGGATAAATGCTTTGTTTTGGAGCAACTTCTGATTCAAAAGTTATTGTTGGCTCAGTCTAAAATAGATAGTTTAACTTCAAACGAGGAGTCTGTTGAGTCGGAAATGAACCGTAGGTTAAAATATTTTATTAATCAAATTGGATCCGAAAAGGCATTGGAAAATTATTTTAGAAAACCGATGTACGAAATAAAGGATGACTTGAGGGACCTCATACGGGAACAGCTATTAACCCAGCAGATGCGTCAAAAAATTGTTGAAAAGGTGAGTGTTACGCCTGCAGAGGTGAAAGATTTCTTTAAAGAAATACCAACCGATAGCCTTCCTCAAATTCCTGACCGGTATGTGTTGCAGCAAATAATGATTTTTCCTCCATCTACAGCCGAGGCCAAATTTAGGGTTAAGGAAAAGCTACTCGAAATTCGCGATAGGGTTCTTAAGGGAGAGCGCTTTTCAACACTTGCGGTTGCATACTCCGAGGACAGAGCATCGGCTATTCGTGGTGGTGAGTTAGGCTTCCGCTCCCGCGATGAGTTGGTTAAGGAATTTGCCGATGTGGCATTCAATTTAAAAGAGGGTCAGGTCAGTAATATTGTTGAAACCGAGTATGGTTTTCACCTTATCCAGATGATAGAGAACAAGGGAGATAGGGTGAATGTTCGGCACATCCTGATGAAACCACAGTACTCTTCGGATATGTTGACAAAAGCTGTTGCTAAGCTCGACAGTATATCGAATTTAGTAAAGGCCGATAGCCTTACATTTGAGACTGCTGCAATGCGGTTCTCCGAAGATAAAAAGTCAAGTTTAAATGGAGGTTTAGTAATAAATCAGTACACCAATACAGCGATGTTTGAGAAGGATCAACTACAACCTTCCGATTATTATATAATAAAAGAATTGAAAGAAGGAGAGATGAGTGCTCCCTTTGAATCACGCGATGATCATGCAAATGTTGTCTTCAAGGTTGTTAAGGTCAAAAAGATCATTAAGTCGCATAAGGCAAATATAAAGGATGATTACGATATCATTCAGACTTTGGCTAAGCAAAGCGTGGAGAATGATATTTTGAAGAGTTGGGTTGAGAAAAAGCAGAAAACTACTTTTATACGAATCGATTCATCGTTAAAAAATTGCAATTTCGAATCAAAGGGTTGGATTAAGTAGCATTTAAAATGCAGGGGTTGAATAGGTATTTTATAGCTTTAAGTATATTCTTGAGTGCACAGGTGCTGTGCACTCAGAGTTTGTTGGCACAGCAAAGAATTAAACTTGATGGTGCCAATAGTATGAAAAATCTAAAGATTAACGGCCGGAATCTTATTAGGTATATTGGGAATGTGAGGTTTCTTTACGATAATACCAAAATGTATTGCGATAGTGCTTACTTGGATCCAGATGACAACTCTTTTGATGCGTACGGAAATGTTGTGATTGCCAAGGAAAAAACAAAGATTTATGGTGAGAAGTTACATTTTGATGGCAAAACATCCCTTGGAAAGTTGACGGGGCATGAGGTACGCTTGGTTGATGAGGATGCTACATTGGTAACCAATGTACTTCAATTTAATTCTAAAACTAGTTACGCCTTCTACACAACTGGGGGTGTGGTTACATCAAAGGATTCAAAGTTAACCAGCCAGCGGGGATACTACGATAGATCAACTGGAAATGTTGCTTTTGCAGGTAAGGTAGAGATGAATCATCCCGATGGAACGCTTTATACGGATTCCCTTGAGTATAGGACTAAGGTTGAAGTGGCTAATTTTTTTGGACCTACCAATATCTACAATAAGGATAATTTTGCTTACTGCGAAAAAGGTTGGTATAATCGAAAGATAGAACAGTCTAATTTTCAGACTAACGCTTACGTTGTAAATGGCAATCAGAAATTGTTTGGTGATAATATTTTTTACGATAAACCTAATGGCTATGCTCGAATTATCGGGAAAGTAGTGGTGGTAGATACGGTTAATAATACATATGCGTACGGAGATAAGGCTAATTATTGGGACTTAAAAAAGGAGGCGGAAATTACCGATAACCCCTATGTGATGATGATCGACAAAAAAGATACCCTGTTCTTACGTTCCGATAAATTATTCCTTAGAACTTTAAAGAAGGAGAAGGTTAGTACAACGGATTCAACTTATCGGTTGTTAAAGGCCATTGGCGACGTGAAGTTTTATAGAAGGGATGTGCAGGGCGTTTGCGATTCGATGGTTTACAATACCAACGATTCAACTCTCGTAATGCACGTAAACCCAATTATGTGGAACGAGACAAACCAAATGACTGCCGATTTGATTACGATGCATTCCGGAAAGAATTCCATTAGACAAATGGATTTTGTTGGATCTGCTTTTGTAGCTTCAAAGGAGGATACATTACATTTTAACCAATTAAGAGGAAAGTCAATTTATGCTCGATTTACCGATGGTAAACTTAACCGAATGGATGTTCAGGGAAATGGGCAGTCTGTGTACTACGGACGAGAGAACGATACCATCACAATGGTAAACAGAGTGGAGTGTTCCGATATTTCAATCTATGTTCGTGAAAACAAGATAAGTAGGATTGTTTATAGGGATAAGCCAAGTTCAAACTTTTATCCAATAGATCTTGTAGAAATTGAAGACGTTACCTTAAAGGGATTCCGCTGGAGAGAGAATCTTCGGCCAGTTAATCGGTTTTCGATTATACCCAAAACGTTGAAACTTTTTCCAGTGGATAAAAGTAGAAATAAGGCCAAGCCAGTTTTAAAAGCCAAAACGGTTGAAATAAAACAAAAGAGAGAGGTTAAGTAAACCTCTCTCTTTTTAGTATTCGTCTTCGTTAAAGAAGAAATCTTCTTTAGTTGGATAATCGGGCCAGATATCTTCTATGCTCTCATAAATTTCATTTTCATCTTCAAGTTCCTGAAGGTTTTCAATTACTTCAAGAGGTGCACCTGAACGGATGGCATAATCAATTAATTCCTCTTTAGTTGCTGGCCAGGGCGCATCTTCCAATTTTGATGCTAATTCTAGTGTCCAGTACATAATTATTAGTTAGTATATGGTTAAGTTGTTGATTTGTAACTTATTGTATTTAATGCTGTTTACGCAAATATAGAAAAAAAATATATCAAATATTAGGTTGCCATTTCATTTGTTCAATTTTTAAGTCTTTTGCCAATTTTCTGGACAAAATAAAGAAAAAATCACTCAATCTGTTTAAATACTTAACTAAGTTTTCGGGTACAGGCGTTTCCTCTGCTAGTTTTATGGTGATTCTTTCTGTTTTCCGGCAAACAGTTCTGCATATGTGGCAGATGGATACACTTTGATGTCCTCCGGGAAGTACAAATGAAGTAAGTGGGGGCAGGGTTGCATCTATTTTATCAATTTCTTCTTCAAGAAACGTTATTTTTTCATCCTGAATAGTAGGGATTTTTACTTTGCAATCGGTGCAATCCGCTGCCAAGATTGCTGCACAATCCATAAGGTTGTCTTGAATTCGAATTAGCGTTTGCTTTGTTTCGCTATCAATAGGTTGATCGCGGAGTAACCCTACGTATGAAATTAACTCGTCAACTGTGCCGTAGGCCTCTATTCTTGCATGATACTTTGGCACTCTTTTACCTCCAATTAGCGATGTTGTACCTTTGTCGCCGGTTCTTGTGTAAATTTTCATTTTCAAGTGTTCGATTGTTCAGGTTTCGGTTTTATTTCTTTATCTCACTAAAATAAAGACTTGCCATTACAATAGCAAGTCTTTTTGTAAATAACATTCGGTAATTTCTATTGTTCAGTAAGCACCACTTTTTGTTTTAATGTGGGATGATGGTTTATTTCGTCGGACTCAATCATTCCATCTCTCAATCTAACTATTCTTCGGGCGTGCTTGGCAATATCTTCCTCGTGGGTAACTAGTATAATGGTGTTTCCTTGTGCATAGATATCCTCGAATAGATTCATGATGTCAACGGACGTTTTTGAGTCGAGATTTCCAGTGGGCTCGTCGGCCAGTATAATTGATGGATCGTTTACAAGTGCTCTTGCAACAGCCACTCGTTGGCGCTGACCTCCCGATAATTCGTTGGGCTTATGCTCCATTCGATCCGAAAGGTTGACGTTGTTCAGTGCTTTTATTGCCTTTTCAATCCTTTCTTGCTTAGGAACCCCGGCATATACTAATGGCAATACGACATTGTCTATTGCGGTGTAACGGGGCAACAGGTTGAAGGTTTGAAAAACAAACCCAATTTCTTTATTCCGAATTTCGGCCAAAGCGTCATCGGACAGCTTGCTAACATCGGTTCCATTTAGAACATAAGTTCCTTCGGTTGGTGTATCGAGGCATCCTAAGATGTTCATTAGTGTTGATTTCCCGGAGCCTGAAGGTCCCATAATGGCAACGTACTCGTTTTTGTTGATTGTGAGATCAACTCCTTTTAACGCTTTTACAACAACACTACCAACTTGGTAGAATTTTTTGATGCTGTGAATATGTATCAACGTGTTATTGTCCATATTTTTTGATGATTTATTTTACATGTTAGTTAAAAGATATTTAATCAATTCATTGCAATTATTTTAGAAAGGACCGTAGCGCAATAGAAAATGCTGCTTTGTGATCCCCTTTTCAAATATTAGAATACCGCATCGGAATAAATCTAACGAGAGGCTAACCCTTGGATCGGCTTTAATAAAATCCCAAGCTTTTTCCATTCCCTTGCTCCACCGTATGTCGTCAACAACAATTATGCTTTTTTCGGTTGTCTTGGTCATAAGTAAATCAGCATATCCGATAAGCGCTCTGGCATTGTGGTTGCCATCGATAAATGCAAAATCAACGCTCTTTAACTCATTAAGAATTAACGGTAGTTGATCGTCGAAATTGCCCGAGAGGGTTTGAATGTTGTTTAAGTAATTCTTTTTGAATCGAGCACGGGCTATTCCCTGTATTGCCTCATCGCCCTCAATGGTAAATACGTTTGTGCTTGGATTGCTTGCTGCTAGATACATTGTGCTGATTCCAACGGATGTGCCGAGTTCAATAACGTTTTCGGGTTGGTAGTGTTTGCACAATCGGTATAGCAATCGTCCCAGATGCGGTGGAACAGACACCGTTCGTGCAATTCTCTTCAACGAAACCTGCTCCCCTCTATAGCCATTATTAATCCCCTCAGCAATCGATTTCCGTATTACTGTTAAGCCACAACTTTTTAATTCTTTTCGGTACCCTTCAATTTTTTCAAAGATCTCCTCTTTCTTGTCAGGCTCAATAACCTCGGTGTATAGTTTGTAAACATAGGGCGAATGAACGCCATGTCCTCCTGTTGGCTTGCTATTGAACCAAAACTTGAAATAATTTTTAATCTGCCCCAAAACTCCTGTCCTCATGTCCAAAATCGTAAATCTTTATATTGCTAATGTACGATTTGACAAGGTGTAAAGTATGATTTATTCTGTTAAAAAAGGTTTAAGCCAATTTATTTTGTCTTATTAAATCAGTTGTGTTTTATCGTTTTTAATGTTTATTTATGGTTAGATTTGTGGAGGTGAATAACAATTAAATATCTGCTTAGTGCAAATACTTGTTCTCGTATATGAACCAAATTCTTTTAACTGATATTAAATTTTTACCAGGGGTTGGGCCTAAACGAGCTGATTTGCTTCAGAAAGAGTTGGGAATAAATACTTTTTCCGATCTTCTTTATTTTTACCCGTACAAGCATATCGATAGATCAAAGATTTACAAAATTTCGGAGATAAACGAGGATTTGCCATATATTCAGATAGTTGGTAGGGTGGTGAGAATTGATGAGACTGGTGTTGGCCGGAATAAGCGCCTCAATGCAATTTTTTCTGATGGTACTGGCAGTATCGAGTTGGTTTGGTTCAAGGGCATAACGTGGATGGCCAAATGGCTCAAACCCAATGTTAATTATTTGGTTTTTGGGAAAGCAAGTAGATTTGGTAGTCGGTATAGCATTGCACATCCCGAAATGGAGGAGTATAGAGTTGGACAAGAGAAGTTAATGGGAGCGTTACAGCCGGCCTACTCTACAACCGAAAAACTCAAAAGCAATAGAATTACTTCCAAAACAATCCTTGGATTTCAGCAATCTCTTTTAAATATTGTGATAGGTAAGTTGGAGGAAACTCTACCTCCATACATCATTGAGCAGCATAAGTTGATGACGTTGCCCGAGGCCATGCGTAACATTCACTTTCCTCAAAGTGTATCGTTGCTGAAAAAGGCAGAGCATCGAATTAAGTTTGAGGAACTTTTCTATATTCAGTTGGGAATTCTGTTAAGGCAAACCGTGCGCCAGTCAAAGGTGAATGGTCATGTTTTTGGCAGAGTGGGGGAGGTGTTTAATCAGTTTTATCATGATAAATTGCCATTTCCTCTTACTGAGGCTCAGAAGAGAGTTATCCGCGAGATAAGACGCGATATGGGAAGTGGTAAACAGATGAATAGGCTTCTGCAGGGCGATGTCGGCAGTGGAAAAACGGTTGTGGCATTGATGTCGATGCTTATTGCTGTCGATAATGGTTATCAGGCGTGCATTATGGCTCCAACTGAAATATTGGCTAATCAACATTACGAATCGATTTCAGCGTTGCTTGATGGTCTGCCTGTTAGTGTAGGGCTGCTTACCGGTAGTACAAAACGATCGGAACGGAACAATCTGCATCGTTCGTTGGAGGCTGGCGAATTGAATATACTGATCGGAACTCATGCGCTTTTGGAGGATGTTGTTAAATTCAAAAATCTTGGATTTACTGTAATCGATGAACAACAGCGATTCGGTGTTATGCAGAGGGCTAAACTTTGGGATAAGAATGATGATCCGCCCCATGTGCTTGTTATGACAGCAACGCCAATTCCCCGAACTCTAGCAATGACTTTATATGGCGATTTGGAGGTAAGTGTTATCGATGAATTACCGCCTGGCCGAAAACCTGTGAAAACAATCCATTACACAGACCTAAAACGGAATGTTGTTTTTGGCATGATTCGAGAGCAAATCAAGGCTGGCCGGCAGGTTTATGTTGTGTATCCGTTGATTAAGGAATCTGAAAAGATGGAAAATCTTAAGGATCTGCAGGACGGGTATGAGAGTATTGTCCGAGCATTTCCACCACCAGAATATGTTACTGTAGTGGTTCACGGCCAGATGAAGCCAGAGGAAAAGGATTTTTCGATGAATCTTTTTGTCCGGGGAAAAGCTCATATAATGGTTGCTACAACGGTGATTGAGGTTGGTGTTAATGTTCCAAATGCAACGGTAATGCTTATTGAAAGCGCTGAACGTTTTGGCCTTTCTCAATTGCATCAGTTGAGGGGCAGAGTTGGCCGTGGAGCCGATGAAAGTTACTGTATTTTGATGTCGCAGGTGAAGTTGTCTGCAGAATCTCGAAAACGTTTGGAAACCATGACATCTACTAACGATGGATTCGAAATCGCAGAGGTTGATCTTAAATTACGTGGCCCAGGCGATATTGATGGCACTATGCAGAGTGGCTCGCCAATTGACTTAAAACTGGCAAGTTTAAGCTCCGACGGGCAACTACTGCAGTATGCGAGGAATGTGGCAAAGGATATATTATCAATGGACCCTTTGTTGTCGAGCCAGCAGAATGAACGTTTGGCTCAAAGGCTCGATGAAATCGTGCAAGAAAGAAACAATTTTAGCCGAATAAGTTGATGAGACTTTTAAAAGGTTTAATCATTGTCTTTATCGCTATTGCTTTTGAACTCAAATCGCAAAATTCAAATAGTTGTGATATTGTCAATAATGCATTTATCCCAGGTGAGAAGGTTGTTTACGAAATGAGTTATACCTGGTATTTTGTGTGGACAGATATTGGGACGGTTGAGTTTACTGTAAATTCCGATAAGCGTTTTGGAAAAGATATGCTTCATTTAAAAGCGGTTGGGGAAAGTTATGCTTTTTACGATTGGTTTTTTAAAGTTCGCGATTTGTACGAATCATGGGTTGATCCTGTAACGCTTTCGCCGCATTATTTCAACCGCGATATTTATGAGGGTGGCTTTACAAAAGAGAACGAGTATTGGTTTGATTGGCAAAGAAATGAATTGTCTGTTAGGGTTCGAAGGAAGAAAGGTGCGAATCGATATGATACGCTTAAACTCGAAAAGTGTGTTTACGATGTTGTAACAGCAATTTATGTTAGTCGAAATCTCGACTTTGGCAATGTAAAGCAGGGCAAGGTGTTTCCTGTTGCGGCCATAATGGATGAGAAAGTATATCATGTGGGGTATAGATTTCTTGGAAGAGAAAATAAAAATATTAAAGGTTTGGGTAGATTACGATGTTTGAAGTTTCAGGTAGATGTGGTTGCTAGTGATATTTTCGAGGGTGATCAAAGAATCTATGTTTGGGTTGCTGATGATGGTAATAAACTTCCCGTTCTAATTGAATCTCCAATCCGAGTAGGAAGTGTTACGGCTAGAGTGAAATCTGCAAGGGGATTAAAATATTCACTGAAATCAAAAATCCGCTGAATATAATGTGTCTTTAGCATGATTTTTGTGCTATTTATTAATCTTGTAAACTAATTTAAATTATATACCATGACGAAATTATCTTTAGTCTTAGCCGCTTTATTTATAACAGTGGCATTAAATTCATGTTTAGATAATGAAACTGAAGTTATTTATTCCGATTATGTTACAGTTACAGTTATAGGAGCCTTACCCGATACAGTTGAGGTAAATACTCCCATAATTATTTCTTTGAGAGGCACTGCACCTAATAGTTGTTGGCATTCCATTCATTTTGCAAAGGGAGTAAAGGAGGATACGCTTTGCACTTATGCAGCCATTGCAACGTTTGAGAATCATGGAGAGAATTGTGCAGAAGTAGAGGTAACAAAAGACACAGTGGTGACATTTACACCAACACTCGCTAAATCATATGTTTTTCAATTTGTGAAATCATATACCGAGGTAACTAAAGATACTGTAGTTGTCATACCTGCTGAATAAAATTCTTTTTTTGAGATAATTAATTTAAGGTAAAAAAAAGGAGCCATTTCTGGGCTCCTTTTTTGATAGGTATTTTTTTGCTATTTTACGATTCCTGCAAATCCCATAAATGCTAATGCTAATATGCCGGCAGTAATGAGGACAATCGGAACTCCTCGCATTCCTTTGGGAATATTGGCAAGTTCAAGTTGCTCTCTTATCCCTGCCATAATTACTAATGCAAATCCGAATCCAATTGCAATTGAGGCTCCGTATACTACACCCTCCAATAGGTTATAGTTTTTCTTGATTACCAGTATCGCTACCCCCAACACAGCACAGTTTGTTGTAATTAGTGGAAGAAATATTCCTAGTGCCTGATATAAGGCAGGACTTATTTTTTTCAGAATAATCTCAACCATTTGCACAAGTGCAGCTATGACCAATATGAATACGATTGTTTGCATGAATTGTAAACCTAAGGTATTCAGTACGAAAATTTGAAGTAGGTAGGTAACAATGGTTGCTAATACAATCACAAACGTAACGGCACCTGCCATTCCGAGTGATGTGCTAATTTTGTTGGATACTCCAAGAAATGGGCAAATTCCCAAAAATTGTGATAGTACCACATTGTTAACAAAAATTGCAGCTATAATAATTAGTATATATTCCATACGGCTGTATTTTATGCTTTTCTAATTTTATTAACTATTGCTATGAGGTAACCGAACACGATGAATGCACCTGGGGCAAGTATGAATACCAAAATTCCATCTCCCGATATGAATTTGTGCCCAAAAATAGAACCATTGCCTAGCAGTTCCCTGATTGATCCAAGAACCGTTAATGCAAGCGTAAATCCGAGCCCCATGCCTAGCCCATCAAAGAAGGAAGATATAACATTATTTTTACATGCGTATGCTTCGGCGCGGCCAAGTACAATACAGTTAACAACAATTAAAGGGATAAAAATTCCAAGTTTTTCATATAGCCCTTGGGTGTATGCTTGCATAAGTAAATCAACAACCGTAACAAAGGTTGCTATTACCACAACAAAAGCAGGAATGCGAACCTTGTCCGGAATAAATCTGGCCATCATCGATATAGCCACATTACTACTGAAGAGTACAAATGTTGTGGCAAGTCCCATTCCCATCCCATTTAATGCCGAAGAGGTGGTTGCTAATGTTGGACATGTTCCTAGAACGAGTACTAGAATTGGGTTTTCTCGTAGCAAGCCCTTTGTGAAGTTTTTTAACTGGCTCATTTTGCACCTCCTTCCTTAAATGCTTTAAATGCTCTTGAAACTGCATCGCAGTATGCTCTCGATGAAATCGTTGATGCTGTAATTGCGTCAACATCACCACCATCCTTTTTAACTTTAAGTTTAAAGGTTTCGGGGTTCTTCCCTTCGAACTGAATGCTGAAGTTTGATTTGCTGGGCTCCATTTTATCTCCTAATCCGGGCGTTTCTTTATGGGAAACCACGGCAATTTTATATATTGATCCATCAGGGAGGAATCCCACCATTAATTCAATTAGTCCGGCAAATCCGTTATTGCTAAATGTCTTGATGGCGGTGCCAACAAGTTGACCATCCTTTTTTGCTGGATATACAATTAGTTCTCCTCCATCAAGGTTGATTTGATAGGACTCATCTAAAGGTTGATTGTTGAATTCTGGTACAACCGCTTTAATGGCATTATTGATTTTTGCCGTTTGAGCTTTTGCAATAGGCTCTTTGGTTGACTGATAGACCAATCCCAGCGCTGCTGATGCTACAAGTGTGATAACCAGCAGGGTGAGTGTCATATTTTTAAAGTTTGATTCAACTTTAGCCATTTTTCTTCACCTCCTCTCCAAATCTTTTTGGTTTAACGTAACGGTTAAGTAGTGGTACAAAGGCATTCATTATTAAAATTGCGAATGAAACCCCTTCTGGGTATGAACCCCAAACCCTAATAATCACAGTTAATAATCCAATTCCAATCCCGAAAATCCACATCCCGGCTTTATTCATCGGCGATGTTACGTAGTCGGTGGCCATAAAAATTGCGCCAATCATTACGCCACCGGTTAATAGGTGGAATATTGGATCTGCGTTTTTCTCAGGATTAATTAGCCAAAGTATTCCAGTGAATACAAAGATTGTGGTAAATATTGATACTGGAATGTGCCATGTAATAACTTTAGTGAAAAGTAGCCAAGCAAATCCAATTAAAAGCGCAAATGCTGCAATTTCGCCGAGCGATCCACCCATAAGCCCCATGAACATTTGCATGTGGGTCGGGATTTTGTCGCTCATCTGGGATATGGTTTCTCCGTTCTTCAAGCCTTCTTTAAGAATGGCCAATGGAGTTGGCCCCGTAACTGCATCAATGTATTGTAGCCTCGACGCAACGGGCAATGGCCAGCTTGTCATTTGTACGGGGAAGGAAATGAGCATAAAAACACGTGCGGCCAACGCTGGATTAAACGGATTGTTGCCTAGTCCTCCAAAACTCATTTTTGCAACACCAATGGCAAATAAACTTCCAAAAACAACGATATACCAAGGTAAATTGCTTGGAACGTTAAAGGCTAGGAGTAATCCGGTTACTATTGCTGAGCCATCTGTAATGGTTGGGGTTACTTTGAGTATGTACTTTTGAATGAGGTACTCAAAAATAACACACGAACCTACTGCTAGTAAAGTAACTATAAGTGCCCCAAATCCAAAATAATAAAGCGATACTGCAAATGCAGGCATTAGGGCAAGCACCACATTGAACATCAGCCGACTTGTCGATTCTCCGCTGTGCACATGAGGTGATGGTGATACGATAATTTGCTTATCCATTCGAAACTAGTTTATAGCTGGTTAAGTTTGATAACTAATTTTTACGAGATCTGATAATCTTGCTAACTTCGGCTTTGCCAAGTCTTATATAGTCGAGTAGCGGAAGATGTGCTGGGCATTCAAAGCTACAAGATCCGCATTCCATACAATCAAGAACATTTTCCTGTTCCATTCTGTCGAAAATCATTTGTTGGCCGAGTTTGTTAAGCAAGTATGGCTCCAATCCCATTGGGCAAATCGAAACACATTTAGCACAACGGATGCAAACACTCTCAGTTTTACGTTTTGATTCTTTGGATTGGAATACAATAATTCCTGAAGTTCCTTTTGTTACGGGAACATCTGTGTTAACCAGTGCTTTTCCCATCATTGGACCACCGTTAACAACTTTGCCAGTATCTTCGGGTAACCCTCCTGCTGCTGCAATAAGGTCGGAAACAGATGTTCCAATGCGTACCATGTAGTTTGCCGTTCTAGGAAGAATTTTCCCTGTAACAGTTACAACACGCTCAAACAATGGTTTGTTTTTCTGTACGGCTTCATACACAGCAAAGGCTGTTCCTACATTATGTACCACAGTACCAATATCAATTGGTAGCCCTCCTGACGGAACTTCTCTATTAACAAGCGCTTTGATAAGTTGCTTCTCTCCTCCTTGGGGATATTTTACCTTTAGTGCATGAACTTCTATGCCTTTGTATTCGCCAGCAATGATTTTTAGGTAATTGATTGCATCGGGTTTGTTGTTTTCAATTCCAATTAAAGCCTTGCTTACATTAAGGGCTTTCATTAAAATTTGAATTCCAACCATTAGTTCGTGTCCTTTTTCGAGCATCAGTCTGTGGTCGGATGTTAAATAAGGCTCACATTCAACGCCGTTAATTATGAGCACATCTGCTTTTTTACCCGAGGGAACGGATAATTTAACGTGCGATGGAAATGTTGCACCGCCAAGGCCAACTATACCAGCCTCATTTATCCGTTTAATTATATCCTGGGAGGTTAACTGTATGTCTTTTTTTAGGTCAGTAGTACGGTCTATGCTTGATTCCCATTCGTCTCCCTCAACGGTTATTGTTATTGTCTGACGTTTGTATCCGGAACTATCGAGTACTGCATCTATTGATTCAACTGTTCCAGATACAGAGGAGTGTATATTTGCGGATACAAACCCTGCGCTTTGCGCAATTATTTGTCCTACTTTCACCTTATCGCCTTTGGCAACTAAAATGGTTGCAGGGGCGCCTATGTGTTGCGATACCGGAATGCTTACCTTCTGCGGTAATGGCAATATTTCTATTGATCTATTAGCCGATATTTTATTTTCTGATGGGTGAACCCCACCTTTCGAGAATGTTTTTAACATATTCATCTATATTGAATAGTTACTACTCCGTTTTTTCTGTTTGGACTTCAGCCTCAATCTTTGGCTTACGTGGAGGGAAATTGGCTTCCCGGATTGCTCCTGTAGGGCATTCTTCAACACATTTTCTGCAAAGTTTGCACTTGTTGAAGTCGATGTAGGCAAGGTTGTTTTCCATGGTGATTGCATCGTGAGGGCATGTTTTTACGCATTTGCCACAGCCGATGCATGCTACTTGACAAGCTTTGCGGGCAATTCCTCCTTTGTCCTTGTTGATGCAGGAAACGAAAATGCGTTTACCTTTAGGTCCTTTTTTGCGAAGTTCGATGATGAATTTTGGGCATGCTTTTACGCAAGCTCCGCACGATGTGCATTTTTCTTCATCTACAACTGGTAGGAGGGTTGTGGGATCGATGTAGATTGCATCGAATTTGCATACCGCAACACAATCACCAAGGCCAAGGCATCCAAACTGACAACCGGTGTCCCCGCCATACAGCGATGTGGCAATTTTGCATGATGTTGCACCATCGTACTGTACAATTCGTTTTCTGTTTTCAGGACTTCCAGCACAGCGGATCACGGCTACTTGAGTTTCTTTTGCTTCAACCGTTTTGCCCATAATAGCTGCAGCTGCAGCCATAGTGTCATTTCCGCCAACAGGACAAAACATTCTTGTTATGTCGTCGGTTTTCACAAAAGCATCGGCAAATCCTCTACAGCCAGGGAATCCGCAACCTCCACAGTTTGCACCTGGGAGAATAGCCTCAACCTGATCGATACGAGGATCTTCGAAAACCTTAAACTTTTGTGCTACTAGGTATAAAATTATTGCAAGTACAATCCCCAGTAGACTTAACATTAAAATTGATAATAAAAGAACAGAACTCATATAGGTTGGTTTTTATGAGAGTTTTTCAATTTCAAAGGTGAATCGTTTGGCTATAGCACTTTTGAATAAGTAAAGGATTAGATAGTATGGAATTAGCATTAGTAGAGCGAGTAATCCCGATATTCCTTCGTTTATTCCTGCTACTGTGAATATAACCAGCGATACTATTAGTACAATAAGGGGTAATATGTAACCAAGAAATAGTGCTTTATATCCCAACGATCGTCTTAGAAGCACTTTTACAATTTCACCTACAAAAAAGTTGTGGTTTGATTTTGTAATAACTACAACCTTTTCGGAAGTATCAGAAGCGGTACATGCTCCTTTTGCATGGCAACTCGCGCAGGCCGATTGGCTCGTAATAATAACTCTAATGTCGGTTGGTGTTACTGCATCCACACGGCCTAAATGCTCAATTACATCTGGTTTTGAAGGCATTTTTTCGATTGTTAAATCGACTACAAAAATAAATTTCTTTGTCTATCAATATTTAAATTGTTAAACAATTGATTAATTTATAACGAATCCAAATAGAGTGTACGGTTTGTTTATTGGTTTTGAATAATCAATATAATTATTCATTTTTCAATCGTTTGCGTTGATATATTCTGCTTTTACTTATCAATACTATGCGTTTTTTCTGGTTGATTATATCTTTACAAAAAAAGAATTTGGTTCGAAGGAGATTTTCGATGCGCCATTTAAAATTTGTGTGTGTTGTTTCACTGGTCTTAATTTTTAGAATAGATCTTCATTCTCAAAACTTGTTTCCCGAAAATGAGCCTGTTTATGTTGATACTGAAGTTCCTCGGATTGACATTACGATGCAGGATGTTGATTTACAAAATCTCTATAAGTCGGGAAACGAGTTAAGTAATGTGGAGTATCGATCTGTATTTGTGTTTTCTTCTTCAAGTTTAGTTGACACTGTTTTTGATGTCGGGGTAAGGTTTAGAGGAAATACCTCGAGGTACTCACAGAAAAAGTCTTTTAAAGTTTCGTTTAACACATTCGTGGTTGGCCAGAAGTTTCATGGTTTAGAGAAATTGAATTTGAATGGAGAGCATAACGATCCATCTATTATTCGCTCTAAACTTTGCTGGGATATGCTTAATAGTATAGGAGTGCCTGCCCCACGGGCAAGTCATGTAAGGCTATATATCAACAATCAGTATTATGGATTATATATTAGTGTTGAGCATATTGACGATCAATTTATAAAACTACGTTTTGGCAATAGCAACGGGAATTTGTATAAATGCCTTTATCCGGCTGATCTAACCTATCGTGGGGCAAATCCCAATAGCTATAAGTTTACGGCAAACGGCTATAGGGTTTACGATTTGAAAACTAATGTGGAGGCCGACGATTATTCCGATATCGCAAAGTTAATACAGGTGATTAATCAAACTTCCGTTAGCGAACTACCTGCAAAGTTGGAACCTATTTTCAATGTTAATACATTCCTTAAATATTTGGCCCTTGAGGCATTGGTAGGAAATTGGGATGGATATTCGTACAACAAAAACAACTTTTACCTTTATAAGAATACATCTACCGGTCAATTTGAGTTTATCCCTTATGATCTTGATAATACTTTTGGGATAGATTGGTTCGGCATAGATTGGGCTACCCGTAACGTTGTGTCGTGGAGTAGTTCGGAGGAACGTCCGTTGACCAAGAAGATTCTTTCTGTTGATGTGTACAAAAAACGATACCTGTTTTTTATTAAGGAATTGCAGGGAAATTGGTTCAGTCCTTCTGTATTAAATGCAAAGGCCAATTCTATTCACTATAGGATTCGTCAATATGCTAATTCCGATTCTTACAGATCGCTAGATTATGGCTGGAGCAATGCTGATTTTGATAATTCTTATAGCCAATCGTTGGGAGGACACGTAAAGTATGGACTAATCCCTTATATCAATAAAAGGAATCAGTATGCAAGTTCACAGTTTACTATTGCGAATATACCTCCAGTAGTTTTCAATGTTTATCACAAGGTGATATCGCACAAAGTACCAATTACAATTGCTGCACATGTAGATGACGAGGATGATCCTAAAAGTGTTAAACTGACTTATTGGACAAATAGTGGCAATACCCATGAGGTTGATATGGTTGTTGATAGTAGTATGTTTTACTCCGTAACATTAGATCCAATGGATGAGTCATTCTCCACATTTAGCTATTATATCACGGCTGTCGATGATAAAGATCAGAATACTCGAGAACCGCTGGTTGGGGAGTATTGTGTGAATTTGTCGAATAACTCAAGCCTGTCGCTTTGCATAAATGAGGTAATGACTTCGAACACCCATATCTATCCCGATGAGTATGGAGATTATTCCGATTGGATTGAACTGTATAACTATGGTTCAAGCCCTATTACGTTAGGTGATATCTGCATTACCGATAATCTTGATAAACCGGGTAAGTGGCAATTTCCCGATCTGACAATTCAGCCTGGAGAATTCAAACTGTTTTGGGCCGATGGAAATATTGCAAAGGGTAGCAACCACCTCCCTTTTAAACTTAATAGGGAGGTGGAGGATATTGGTGTTTTTACTTCAAAAGAGTTAGGCCATAAGTATATTGATGGGTATAGAATTTCTGAAATTTCCAAGGATTGTTCCTATGGCTATTATCCCAATTCAGTTGGACTACCTCTGGAATTGAAAAGTCCAACTCCTGGCTTTTCCAATATTAAAACAGAGGATAGTTATAGATTAATTCTTCCCGAGATTAGCCTTTATCCGAATCCATTCTCCGAAACTTTGAATATTAAACTTACTTTTGTTCCGAGTTCCGATTATACAGTCTCAATCTATTCCCTTAGTGGAATTTTAGTTGCAGAAAAGCATGTGTCATCATTAAGCAATGTTGCGTTGGTAAAATTTGATTTATCTAGCAAAATTTTAGCGAATGGCGTTTACCTTGTCACTGTAGTTGTGGATGAGAAAAAGACTGTAAGGCTAATTTCGAAAAGTGCAATTTATTTATCCAAAGGAAGATGATGGTAAAATTGTTTAGAGAGTGTTTGGCTTTTGTTTTTATCTTCACTATTGTGAACCTGTGCAAAGCACAGACGGATTATGGATATTGGACTGGTATTGATTTGAGTAAACCTTTAACAAAATCGTTATCGATTAACTTGTCACCGGAAGTTAGACTGTCGAATTCCGCGGAACATTTTGATGATTTTTTGGTTTCGGCAGGAATCCAATTCAAAATACTAAAATGGCTACAATTTGAATTAGGGTATCGATACTCGAGATTTTACGAGGTCGATTTGGACGATAGATTTAACGAGCATAGATATTCTGTTGCATTTAAGCCACGTTTTGATTTTGGACGATTTACTCTTACTTATAGAGGACAATTTCAGCGTAGTTTAATTTATTGGTATAGTTATGGCTATAGTATCGAAACCAAGGATAATTTCAGGAACAGGCTTCAGGTTAGTTACAATATTCCAAACTCAAAAGTTGATCCTTTTTTGATGGGGGAGTTTTACTACGATTTAACATCGGGGAAGGATAGAGAGTTTAATCGAATAAGGCTGAGAGCCGGTTTTACATATCCATTAAAAAAACGTAATGAAATTCAGATCTTTGGGCAGTATCAATCAAAATTAAATACTGGTAATCCCGAACGATCTTATGTTTTGGGACTGTTTTATAGTTTTGAATTTCGTAAATTTAAGCCTGCTACAGCTGATAATGAATTAGATCAAGGAGATTAGTTTTTCTTTTATTCTATTTCTTTGCCGCAGTGAGGACATCTTTTGGGTTGCTGCTTTTTCTTATTTATCTTTTCTAAGAAACCGGCACTTACCAAACCTGTGGGTAGTGCAACTAGGCCAATTCCAAGTATAGCAATAAAACCGCTAATGATTTTTCCAAGGACGGTTATGGGGTAAACATCGCCATAACCCACCGTGGTTAGCGTGGCTATAGCCCACCAGAAGCACGCAAAAACATTTGAAAACTTATCGGGTTGCACGTCGCCTTCAGCATAGTACATAAGGAACGATGCAATTAACAAGATCAAAAAGGTGAGGAAAAAGGTTATGGTTAGATCCGTTTTCTTCTCCCGGAATACGTCCCAGATTAGGTTGAGCGAACTATTATATCTATTTAATTTTAGCAACCTTAAAAAACGCATTACCCTGAGGATTCTTATAAATCGCAAATCAATTTTCACTACGAATGGGAGGTAGAATGGCATAATTGCCAAGAGGTCAATCAATCCATAGCCCGAGAAGATAAACTTTAGCGCAGACTTGATTCGGCTGTTCGATGGATGCGTTAAATCCGAAACGTATATTCGGATTAAATACTCAATTGAGAATACGATGACCGAGAATACCTCGAATGCTTTGAATAAAGGTTTATTCGGAATGTAAATGCTGGGAACGGTTTCAAATACTATGGCAATTACATTTATAACAATCAATGTCATTATTGAGTAATCGAACCAAAGGTTGATTTTTGAACCGTATTCTCCTTTTTCAACAAGATGGTAAAGCTTTTTTTTCAACATCGCTTTTTAATTTAAACTAATACCTTTTGACGATGTAAAAATATCAAACATGAATACTAATGTCAATAAAAAAATAAAAAGTTACATTTACAACTATTGATGATTGTGTACTTTATATTATTTTGATTATATGCCTGATGTTTGGCTAGGCTATTCCCAATTTATTAACTTCACGGCAATGTTCCTTTTTAAAATTCCATCATGAAGAGTAACTCTAATATTAAGCTTCAGCTAACCTATGCGGAGAAACAGAGGCTGAAATTACATAAAATAAAGTTATCGGATATTTGCGATTATGCTGTGGATGAGATGGCTATAATTTTGAATGTTGATTTAGAGCGTGCCAGAGCAATTTCTGCTTTAGTAGAGTTTCAATCTATACCATCTGTTGGGGTTAAGTTTGCTGAGGATTTGATTTTTCTTGGATATTACTCAATAAATGATCTTAAGGGTAAGGATGGTGCAAAGTTGACCGACGAGTTTGAAAAGTTAAAAGGTTGCTGGATTGATTCTTGTGTTGAGGATCAATTTAGACTTGTAGTGTACTATGCCAATACAAAGGACAGCAGCAAAAAGTGGTGGGACTTTACCGAGGAGCGTAAGACGTTTCGTTCTGAAAATGGTTATCCCCAAAGCCGACCTACCAAGGCTTGGCACGAAGAACTCAATCAAACGAGTTAGTAATACTAGAATAATAGAATATGATTATCCGCAATTATACCTTATTTTACCATACCAAGTATCTTCTACAGCAGCAACCATAAGTCGTTCAAACAACTCTTTGCCAAAATATCTTCGATTGGTTTTATAACAAAACTCGTCCAGATAGTTTTGCAGGTACACGTCTTTTATTTTGTGATTGACTCCTAAGAAGTTTCTCTTTGCATTGCTAATCATGGTATGCACCCATGGGAGTACTCTTGAAGCCTCCTCGGGTGGTACTATCTTTTTGATATGTCTGGAGCTTATCTCTTTGATTTTGTTAAAACCACGCCAGCCATCACTCTTAATCACCGATGAAGAGCTGGTGCTCGCTGAGACTACTTTGTTCATCGTTTTCGACGAAGAGTCCGGAATGACAACCATCTTTACGTATCGGAATGCTGATGGCTTTTTGTTCCTGCGAGGTCGCCCCCGCCTGGGATCAACTTTGGCCATAACTAGAACTTTGCTTTGCCGCTGACTGCCTCTTCCTCTTTTGGTCAGCTCGTCATTTTCGTCCTCTGCATGGGTTCTGAAAAAGGCATCGTCCAGCTCGACAACGCCCTCCAATTCATACCGCTCATCGCGCAATCCCATGACCGATCTGATCTTGTGCATCATGGCCCAAATCGGTTCGTAGCGCTTATGGCCAAGCTGCCGCTGAACCTCAGCAGCAGAGATCCCTTTTTTGGTCATGGTCATCAGGTAAATGGCGTACAACCAGTACTGAAAAGGTAGCTTCGATGACTCCATAACGGTGCCGCTTCGTAAGGTGGTTCTGTATCCACAGCTGCTGCAATCGTGCGAATTGTAGGTTTTGTTCCAGTAATGATGCGTATTGCCACACTTCTTGCAGACGACTCCTTTTCGCTCCTTAACGGTTCGAAAGTGTCTTATGCAGCTGGCTTCATCTGGATATTTCTTTACAAAATCGATAAAATTCATCTCAAGTGTTTTTGTAAAGATAATTATTTTGGTACATTAGCGGATATGCATATAATAGAATTAAGTCTACAAGGATTATAGTGGAGGTGTATGTTTGTTAATCTTTGAATTTTGGCTTGCATTTAAATGCATGTTTATGAATTTGCGCAGTTGTGTTTAGTGTTTGAAAATATTAAATTTTTTATATTCAATGTACCAAATTTAGAGGATGTTTGAGGGTTTGTTTTTTAATCTCTATCTATGTTGGTTTGGCGTTTTTATTTTATATTTAACAATTTTTATTGTATAATACTTTATGTTCAGAGTAAATAAGACTTATCTGAAATGTTGGATTTTTATTTTTTACATATATGAATAAAATTATTTTTTTACTTTCAAAGGTGCTTTTGTGTTTAGTTACTATAAATTCAAATGCCAGTGAACAAAATTTTTTACCAATTAATTCGATACAGAATAGAAGTACCTCCAAGTCAATTGATCAAGCGCTTCTAGAAAATAAGGTGAAAACGTTAAACTTTCATCGCCGTTGGATGGCTACACCTTCAACGCCCTTTACCTTCACCGTTCAAGTATTAACAACCGATGAATATCAGGCGCAGAAGCCAGCCAGCGCATTTCCTTTTGATGCTGGTTTCGTTGGTACGGGTGGGGTAATCAATGTTAGTGAGCCAAGCACTACTGAACAACTGGCTGTTTTTAAGGATATAAACCAGGTAGCCTTATTCTACTTATGCAAGGCTTATGTCAACTATTACTACAACTACAATCCAATGCCTGCTTGGTTTAGTAACGGTTTCTCTGCGTTTGAGGCTCATCTCGATATTCCAGATGCAACTATAAAAACTGCATTGAACAGCTACGGAGGTTCAATTACATCTTTCGATGTTCTTAATGATCGGAATAATTATATATCAAAAAATGGATTAGCCGTTTCGTACATGTTCGGTGAGTTTATGAGCGTATATCACTGCTGGCAGTACTACGACATTGTAAGTACAACAGAAACAACAATAGAACCAGGAGCCTGGTGGTTCGAGACAGAAACCATGGAGAAACTTATTTCGAAATGGAATAGGTATTTGTCTCGTCGTATCCTCGAATCCGACGAGAATATGAGGATTAAAATGAATAAAGAAACGGCGCATTTTCGCTTTTACTATAGGAGCAACGAAGAGTTTAACTTCCCTGCGTTCTCCGACACATTAGAAAAGGCATATACAGAGTATACTACTCGACTTAATATTCAAGCGTTAGAAAAGCTTACTTTCTTTACAATACCTGAATGCGAGGCAGCTGTGATAAATGGAGTTGCTTGCGGGAATCGTTTGACAAGCGGTACTGCATGGTCGTCGGGGTTAAACACATCTTGCGCTTATCAGGTTGATCAGATTTCTGCATTTGGTCGACAAAACAGGCATGAGCTAGGACATGTTATGCAGAACATAATTCCTCAAGGAACTGTAACAGCTTGGATGAATGAGGGTTTTGCTTGCTTTTATGAGAGTAAAGGCCCTTTCTCCGATCTATTAATTGCTCAGGATCGGGCACAGCTATTAGAGTCTATGCAAAAAGCTGAAACATACTTTAATCACAGACCAACCTACGAGGAAACACGGGTTTACCCATCGCCCGACTATGGGTACTATAGCTTGGGCTCATATTTTGTTGATTTTATATATCGTAGGGGGAATGGTGATCAAACCGTTAAAGAGGTTTTTAAAAATGATGTTGAGGGGTATAAGGCATTAGGGTACAACACTCCTGATGATTTTCTTAATGCATTTTATTTTGATTTTGACGTTAGAATTGGACAGAAAGGTATCGTTACTCTCACAAACCCAGTAGGCACAGAGCCAGTTAATGAGAATGTAGTTTTGTTGCAATGGATTCCTCTGAATTCGGTTTATAAACTAAATGTGTCAGTTTCTACAGATAATAAGATAAGTTGGACTACTATAGCATCGGAAACTACTCAAACTAGCGCAGCATGGAATGTTCCAAATGGTTTTTTAGGTCAATTCTATATAAAGTTTAGTCATCCTGATTATAAGCTTGAAACCGTTCTTGGTCCTTTCACAAAAAGCGATGCCAATGCCCTATTGTTGCAATATCCAAAGGGAGGCGAAAACCTATTTGCTGGTGATTCTGTTTCCATTCGATGGGCAAGCACAAGTATTCCTTCAATTAAAATTGATTTTAGCTCCGATAATGGCGCAACATGGAGCAATGTGCAGACTGATGTTCCTACCAATAAGCGTTACTTCCGTTGGCTGGTTCCGTCAACTCTTTCGAGTAGCTGTAAAATTCGATTAACTGATATGGCAAACAACGCTACAGCCAGCGAAAGCCAAAGTGTTTTTAGTATTATTGAAGACAATACCATTGGCGGCCCTTATAAGGTTGATGCAAATACTGTACTTCTTATGCATTTCGATGGTGATTTAGCTAACCAGTCTACCCTTTCAGGGAATGGTGCTGGAGACGCTAGTGCTATTGCTTATTCAGCAGGTCAGTCGAATAAGTTAGGGCAATGTGTAAAAACTTCGTTGCCCATCTCCGTTGCCCATTGTAGTAACCTCAACTTAACTGGCGATTGGACTATTGAAGCATGGGTAAAACTTGATGCATTTGTAGATAATAATTATCAGGCAATAGTTACCAAACCTGGTGATAGTAATCCGTATGAGGCAAACTACTCCTTACTAATAAATCCTTATTGGGATAATGTTTTCCATTACTTCTACTTCTCAAAAACAAATAGTAGGATTGGAGTAACCGCAGCAAAACCGATTCTTAATGAGTGGTATCATGTTTTATGTACGCGTGATACGAAGAACTCGGAGATAAAAATTGTAGTTAGAGATAAAAACCTAAATATTGTTGCTTCGCAAAGTCAGTCCTTTTCAGGAAACGAGATGTATACTAACTCTAAAGATTTAGTTATTGGAGATAATTTCCACGGGTATATCGATGAGCTAAGGATAAGTAATGTCGTTCGTGATTTTGAAAAGCCTACAGCCCCATCGTCACCAACACCACAATTGAATGCAACTGGAATAAGCTCTGCATCTCCAATCTTGTTGAGTTGGACAAATGGCGAGGGAGCAAAAAATATCGATTTATATATAGATAAAGTGAATCCCCCAGCCACAAAGGTGCTTGATAATGTTGTGTCGATTGGCACCTATTCGTTTAATAACCCAGACCCTTCTACAAAATACTACTGGAAGGTAGTTTGCCGAAATCCTTATGGCGCTTCAGAGGGTCAGGTTTGGTCGTTTACAACGGCTCCATTAACTGGGATCTCTGAAGATGAATGGAGTCGTAAATCATTCTCTATTTATCCTAATCCTTCTAATGGCGTTTTCTGGTTGTATTTTAACTGGGATTTGTCAAAAAATGCAACGCTGAACATCTATAGTTCTATGGGACTATTAGTTTATAGTAAATCATTAAATTCTAGTATAGAGAATAAGGTTGTTAATGATATCGGCAGAGGTATTTTTTTAGTTCAAATTATTGATAATGGCTTTACATTATTCAGGAAGATAATTGTTGAATAAATACTTATTCAAAAAGTAAAGTTGGAGCATTGCTACTCCAACTTACCAAACCATAAACATATGATCGTTATGATCATACTGAGGGAAATATCCCTAGGGATATTATTCTATTTCTGCATAAAAGGATATTTGTAGTCGGTTGGTGGAACAAGGGTTTCCTTAATGGTGCGTGCGCTTGTCCAACGGATAAGGTTCAAGTGACTGCCAGCTTTGTCGTTTGTTCCCGATGCACGTGCTCCACCGAATGGTTGCTGACCTACAACTGCGCCGGTTGGCTTATCGTTGATGTAGAAGTTTCCTGCCGCATAGCGTAGTTTTTCCATTGCTAAATCTATTGCAGCACGATCGGTGGCGAAAATTGCTCCAGTTAAAGCGTATGGCGATGTCTGGTCGCAAAGATCTAGAGTCTTTTCGTATTCGTTATCGTTGTAAACAAAAATGGTAAGAACTGGGCCAAATATCTCCTCTTCTATAGTTGTGAAATGAGGGTTAGTTGTAACTATAACCGTTGGTTCAACAAAGTAGCCAGCCGTTTTGTCTCCCTTGCCACCAAATGCAATTTCAACATCTTTGGCATCTTTTGCTTTCTGGATGTAGCCCATGATATTGTCGAATGATGCCTCGTCAATAACGGCATTTACAAAGTTTGTAAAGTCAGTAGGTTCTCCCATTTTAATTTCACCTAGCATTTTGCCCATCGCTGTTTTTAACTCAGGCCACATCGATTTGGGTACATAAGCACGAGATGCTGCAGAGCACTTTTGTCCTTGGTACTCAAATGCACCACGGACCATTGCAACGGCAACTTCGTCCATGCGAGCGCTAGGATGCACTACAATAAAATCCTTACCTCC
This sequence comes from Tenuifilaceae bacterium CYCD, assembly GCA_036322835.1. Lineage (NCBI taxonomy): Bacteria > Pseudomonadati > Bacteroidota > Bacteroidia > Bacteroidales > Tenuifilaceae > Tenuifilaceae bacterium CYCD. The sequence goes on from AP027304.1 coordinate 2,490,106, forward strand.
TGTTTCGCCCACTAGTTTTGGGTATGAACGATATGTTCCTAAGTTTTCTGCAATCTGTCTCCAGAAATGGTTGAATGTTCCGGTTGATCCTGTAAAGTGAATGCCAGCAAGCATTGGATGTTTGAAAACTTCTTTGCCGATAACAGAGCCTTTGCTTGGCACAAAGTTGATAACACCATCGGGTACACCTGCTTCCTTGAAAATCTTCATCAAAATGTAGTTCGATAGAAGTGATGTTGTTGCTGGTTTCCACACAACGGTGTTTCCCATCAATACTGGCGACATATTTAGGTTCGATGCAATTGCGGTAAAATTGAAGGGTGAAACGGTGAATACAAAACCTTCCAATGGGCGATACTCAGTACGATTTAGGTGAGCGTTTTCTGAAAGAGGTTGTTCGTTGTAGATTTGGCTCAAGAAATATGCGTTGAAACGAAGAAAGTCAATAACTTCGCATGCTGAATCAATTTCTGCTTGATATGCACTTTTGCTTTGGCCTAACATTGTGGCGGCATTGATTAGTGCACGGTATTTCTTCGAAATTAGTTCTGCTATTTTTAGTGTAACAGAAACTCTGTCAATCCATGAGGTTTGTTCCCACTGATGACGAGCTGCCAATGCTGCTTCAATAGCCATATTAACTTCCTTTTCACTTGCCATGTGGTATGTGGCAAGTACTTTGGAATGGTTATGTGGCATTACAACCTTTCCTGTGGTTCCTGTTTTTATTTCTTTGCCTCCAATTATTATCGGAATTTCAATTGGATTATTGGCTAAGTTTTCCAGTTCTTTTTCTAGTCGAATCCTTTCCTGCGAGTTGGGTCTGTACTCTAGTATAGGCTCATTTTTAGGACGCTCAAAATTGAAAATAGCATTATTCATATTTGTATTTTTTAATTTGGTTAAAGCGATATGCAAAAAAATGCATAACGAATGTTAAGTGTTATGATTTTTGTCAATTCTATTTATTTTTTACCATGTTAAATAACATCTATTTAACACAAACAGGAGGAAAATGTTTGGCTTCATTGAACTTAATCTAATTTGGGTGACTTGTGCTATACTATATTATCTAATTATTTCTGATCAAAATCATTTGCCGAAAGTGCTATAAACTCTTAACTTTGGAAAAATGTGAAGCAATTGATTTTTTAAACAAATTTTTTTGTTTATGAAAACTTCGATCAGTTGATTTATGGCAGGTCCAAAAGGTTCGAAATATTACAATATCTACCTCGATTTTTCAATACATCTGAAACATCGAGAGGACGGTAATCCTGTGCTTACCGAGGAGCACTTTGAGTTGCTTTTGAATATTGGAGAATTAGGCTCGTTGGCTGCGACTGCTGAGCGTATGCAGATTAGTTACCGTAAGGCTTGGGGGCTGCTCCGCCAATCAGAACAAACATTAGGATTTCCATTATTGGAGAAGCATCGCGGAGGACGTGATGGTGGAAATACCCTGCTTACCGATGAGGGAAAGAACTTGGTTGAATCCTATAAGGCATTAAGGGAGGAGTTTGATTCATCGGTAAAGGTATTTGTGAAAAATTTTTTCCATAGAATTAACGAACAGTAGTTAGAAATGAGATTCCTTGTTGGAATAGATGATACCGATAACCTTGAGAGTAGGGGGACTGGCTATGTCGGACGAACTATGGCTGAGTTAATTGTTGCCAATGGATTAGGAACAACAGGGGCAATATCGCGTCATCAGTTGCTTTTCGACCCCCGAGTACCTTATACATCGCATAACTCATCGCTTTGCATTGAGGTTGACACCAATGATAAGGACGAGTTGCTCAACTTTATGATTAAGTACTTACTTAAAGCCTGTGCCATTGGTTCCGATTGTGGTTTATGTATGATTGATGCCGACAATATTCCAAGTTCTGTAATTGAATGGGGTAAAACGGCCAAACAGGAGTTGATACGCCAGATTGATGGGTTGAATTTAGCAAAGCGTGAAAATATCATTCTAATTGGTCTTACAGGAAATCACGATGGAGTTATTGGCTCAATGGCAGCCGTTGGGCTTAGAGCATCAGGAAGCGATGGTCGCTTTGTGGCATTGAAAGGTACTGAGGTTAGAACAATTACAGGCATCAAAACTTCAGCAGAGCTGAAAAAACTTGTTGAGGTTCACCAGATAGTGACATCAAGCGGTGAGGTTATTGACGATTCATCTTCCATTCTTCTCGAAGGATGGTTGCGTCCGGTTCACCGAAATGGATTAATAACGTTGATAGTAAATAAAATAGATAATTGTAACGAATATGGCTACAAACTCGCAGACAAGGACTTTATCAAGAGTATTTCCAATTAGTTTCTCAATTACAGCACAAATTGTGCTTTTACTTTTAGTTGGTTTTGCTGCAACTTGGCTACATTATAAGTTTCGAATTCCATTGCGGATGCCCGGTAGGCATGGTTTGGAGTTTATGTTACTTGTAATGGGAGCAAGGTACTTGTCCAATTTGCGTTTGGCAACATCTGTAACAGTAACAGGTTCAATACTAACCACACTTATACCAGGTTTTGGCTTTACCGACCCAATGTTACCATACATCTATGTTGGCATGGGTATTTTTGTTGATTTTGTTTGGTACCGCTGGCCTAAACAATTGGTTTGGATTCCTGTTATTGCACTATTAGGTGGATTAACTTATACGTTGATTCCGCTTACCAGAATAGTTTTCTCATCAATCACGGGTTACTATTACGGTAGTTTGGCTACAGGGTTTATGTTTCCAGTATTAACGCACTTTGCATTTGGGTTTATTGGGACATTGGCAGGCGTTGGTGCTGCATCGGGATTGCGAAAGTTAAAGAAGTAGAATAATTTAGGCTGTTTTATGTATTGTCATTCCTGCATATGCAGGAATCTCATAGTTTAGATTGAGATTCCGGGTCTTTGCCCGGAATGACTTCGCCCAATCAGCCTTTTAAAATAATATCGATATGAAAAATATTACTATTCGTATTGGTTTGATGTTGGTAATAGCTCTGGCATTATTGGCATCGTGCAAGGAGGCAGATAAGAATACAGCTGCTCCTATAGTTGAACTTATAAGCGGTGAGGGTTTAATTACCGACGATACATCGGCTTCAGTCGCCGAAATATTGAAATTTAAGGTGCATTGTAACTGGAATGGCGATAACACCCTAACCAACTTTATTGTTGCCAGCAACGATAAGCGCGTGGTTGATGAGGGTATGAACGTTAAGGAGTTTGAACGTGAGGTAACCTTTGCCAAGGGAACCGATGATGTTGAGTTGATTGTTTTCACCATTCGCGATATTAAGGGCGGCTCATCCAGCGTTTCGCTTACCGTAAATAAGGATGATGGAACTATTGGCGGTGAATTGGTTCGCTTTAACAGTATTGAACTTGATGCGCAAAGCGTTGAAAATGGCAAAAGTTTTCTGTCGTTAACCAATGGCGTTTCTTACACAATGCAGGATGCATACGGAATACAGGGCGATATCCATATGCTTTATTTCTACGATGCAAATTCAGACGATTTAAATACCATTGCTTCGCCTGGGGCTAATTTAACTGGCATTCTGGACTTGTCGAGTTGGACTACACGTAATACTGCTCGTTTCTATCAGGTTACAATGACACAGGAGCAATTCGATACAGTTTCAGACCCAGCTTATGTTGTAAGCCTTTACTCCGAAGCCGACGGTAAACGTAAGGCCAAAAATTTAAAGGCTGGCGATATCTACTCGTTCAAACTCGAGAGTAATGGTAAGTATGGGATATTAAGAGTTACCGAGGTTACAGGGCAGGCCGATGGAAAAATTGTGTTCTCTGTTGTAATGCAGAAATAGTTGTTTTCAATGAGATTATCTTTTTATAAATCGATAATTACTGTTTTTTTTCTAACTCTACTTTCTGGGTTTGGATATGCTCAGCACTGCATAAAGGGTAAGGTTGTCGATTCTGAGTCGCAGAAAGAGTTACAGGGTGTTGCTGTGATAGTTAAGGGAACTACTCGTGGCGTTATTACTGATTCTACTGGGAATTTTAGTATTTGTAACCAAAGCAGGATTGATGCATTAATTGTAAGTCATTTAGGCTATTTCCCAGTTGAAACGAAAGTTGTTGAAGGAAGTGATATTTTAGTGGTTGCGCTAAAGCCTACTTCAATACCAATTGAGCAGGTTGTAATTACGGCTACGCTTAATCCACAGTCAACTTGGGAGGTGCCTGCGATGGTTTCTGCTATTGATAGTGTAAGCGTTAAGGGCTCGCCGAATACCAATGTCGATAATTTTCTGAAGACTATTCCTGGACTTTTTGTTGACAGGTCGAATGGAGTTTACTCCAAAAATGCCTCGGTTACAATGCGAGGTTTGGATGGCTCCAATCGTGTATTAATCCTTTACGATGGTGCTCCGCTCAATAAAACATCCTACGGTTTTATAAACTGGAGTTTAATTTCGCCCGATTTAGTTGACCAAATTGAGGTGGTTCATGGGCCGTCATCGGCATTGTTTGGGAACAATGCAATGGCAGGAGTAATCAATATTCGAACTAAAAACCCTATCGACTCGCCATTCTATGGTACAGTTACTGCCGAGGCTGGCGGTTTTGGTTTGCTTGGCGCAAGGGCAACTTTAGGTGGTAAAATTCCTGTACTCAAAAAAGGAATCAATGTTATGACCTATGGCTTCTGGCGCGAGGGCGATGGTTACATTGCAGAGCCACTGGCTGTTCGCGATTCCACCAATGTGCCATTGTACCTAAAGGAGAAAGGTGCAACTTTTAAAATGTTTATTCCTGTTACCGACAGTTCCTCGTTTTTTGTGGGTGGTAATATTTATACCGATAAGCGTGGGGCAGGAAGAACCGTTTATATGAGCGATGGCAGTTACGATGCTTATACTACACAGCGAATTCGTTTTGGATACAATGGAAAGGTTGGGGTGTATCTTCTAGATATATATGGCTTTGCTCAGCATGAGGTTTACAAAAGACAAAACGAAAATTTAAATACAAGCGCAGAGTATAAACTTTTTCATACCAATCAGGTTTCAGGCGATGTGGGACTATGGGCAAATGCTTCGCGCAGAATTGGTCTGCAAAATAACTTTACATTTGGTGTTGACCTAAAGCACGGCTGGATGGATGCCGAGGATATCTACCGTACATCAACCGATTTTGTTGAGCGCGATGGCAAAGTGACTTTTGCTGCTGCATTTGTTCAGGACGAACAAAATTTGCTCAATGGCAAACTGAAAATACTGGCAGGGTTAAGGTTCGACTATGCAACTTTTTTTGATGGCTACCTTAATGTGGCAGACCCAACCAAAAATACCGGATTTTCAGATGATACAGTAGCCTATTTTCCTAAAAACTCGTGGCAATCAATCAATCCTAAATTGGGTATGCGCTTTATGCCTAACGATTGGATGAGCGTTTACGGTTCGGTTTCCTCTGGCTTTATGCCAGCAAAACTTGACGATTTGTGCTCATCGCGGAAAATTACTAAGGGTTTTAAGTTAGCCAATCCTAGTTTAAGCCCAGAACATCTCTTAACCTACGAGCTTGGTGGTGGAGTTAAATTCAACAATATGGTTAGGCTCGATATTGCTGCTTTTTACTCCAATGGCACCGACTTTCAGTACTTTGTTTCCACTGGCGATTCAATAGATACTGGTGGTTCTGAAATAAAACCAATTGTAAAAAGGGAAAATATTACCAGTGTTAGGATTTTTGGCGGAGAAGTATCTCTGAAAGTAGTTCCTGTTAACTGGATACTTTTTAGAGCAAACTACTCTTTCAATCGTTCAAAAATTACCGAATTTAAAGCCAATCCGTTGGTGAATGTTGATTTAACCAACAATGCATTGGCCGAAGTTCCAATTGAGCAGGCGTCCCTTGAGTCTTTTGTTGTTAGCAAGTATGTTAATGCTGGTTTAATATGGACATTTATTGGCGAACAGTGGGGCGATGAAGTTAATAGTTACAAGAACGATTCATGGAATGCATTCGATTTACGGATTTGGAAGGAGTATCGGGCGTTTAAAGCAACGTTGGATATATTTGATTTGCTTAATAAGCCTTATGCCGATAAGAAGGGTTTGATGTCGCCAGGTCGTTTCTTTCAGATGAGTCTATCGTATAGTTTTAAATAAAAAAAATCCCTATGAGAGTATTTAGGTGTACAATTATTGTTGTCGTTTCCCTTTTCTTTTTTTCCTGTGGAAGCGAGAAGTCTAAACAAGGCAACTCTGGCGAGTTAATCGTTTTTCACGCAGGGAGTCTTTCGATGCCAATGAAGGCTGCTGTAGATAGTTTTACTAAAGTTAATCCAAAAGTAAAAATTTACCTTGAGGCTGCAGGTAGCGTGGAGTGTGCACGTAGAATATCAGAGTTGGGTAAGCCCTGCGATTTATTTGCTTCAGCAGATTATAAGGTGATTGATAAGTTGCTGATTCCTAATTTTGCATCGTGGAATATTCCCTTTGCAGGGAATGAAATGGCTCTAGTCTATCACGATAAATCGCGTTATGCCAATGAAATAAACGCCAACAACTGGCTCGATATACTTTTGAAGGATGACGTTGCCTATGGCCGTAGCGACCCCAATTCCGACCCCTGTGGTTATAGAACCTTAATGACACTTAAGTTATCCGAAATTTATTATCAAAATGAAGGTATTGCGGCTAAGGTTTTGCAAAAAGACAACAAGTTTATTCGCCCTAAAGAGGTTGATTTAATTGCTTTGCTGGAAACTGGTGCAATCGATTATATTTTCCTTTATAAATCGGTGGCAGTTCAGCATAGTTTACGTTGTCTAAGTTTGCCTTTAGAGGTGAATCTGTCGTCTCCATCATATGAGTCAATTTACTCAAAGGTTGATGTTGAGGTTATGGGTAAGACACCAAATTCAACAGTAAAAATGATTGGAGAGCCAATGGTGTATGGATTAACAATTCCAAAAAGCAGTAAAAATCCCGATTTTGCCATTGAGTTCGCCAAGTTCTTCCTTAGCCAGAATGGAGGATTGGCAATACTAAAGCAGATGGGACAAACTCCTGTAGTACCAAGTTCAACAGCAAGTTTTGATAGCATTCCAGAACCGCTTAAGGTGTTTGCGTTAAAATAGTAGACTGGTTGCAAGTGACTATAATAATTGATATTTTATTGCTTTATTTGTCATAAATCACCTGTCACTCGTCACTTTAGAAATATAATGATAAGCAAAGTATTCAAACATAGGAACTTCTCCTGGTTTAGGCTAATAGCAGCCTTGCTGGGCGGATTGGTATTGCTTTTTATTATATCGCCATTACTTGGGATGATTATCTCAACTCCTGTAAAGAGTCTGATTGATACAGCAGCAGAGCAGGAGGTGATTGAAAGTATTTGGCTTACAATTTGGGTATCGATGGCGGCTACGGTTGTTTTTGCAATTTTGGCAATTCCATTGGCCTACTTGCTTGCTCGCTACGAATTTCCCTTCAAAAGACTTGTGCTTGGAATTATCGATTTGCCGATAGTTGTACCCCATTCTGCCGCGGGTATTGCAATTCTTGGTTTTATTGCCCGCGATAGTTTTATGGGAAAAACATCCTCCGCGGTAGGGTTGGAGCTGATTGGAGCTCCTGCTGGCATTGCTTTGGCTATGGCTTTTGTGAGTATTCCATTCCTTATAAATGCTGCACGTGAGGGTTTTGCTCTTGTTCCTGAACGTTTGGAGAAAGCTGCGCTTAATTTGGGAGCATCGCCAGCAACGGTATTTTTCACTATATCGCTTCCGTTGGCTTGGCGTAGCATTGTTTCGGGTTTGGTGATGATGTTTGCCCGTGGAATGAGCGAGTTTGGTGCAGTTGTTATTATCGCTTATCACCCTATGATTGCTCCTGTTCTGATATTTGAAAGGTTTGGAGCCTTTGGTTTAAAATATGCGCGTCCAGCGGCCGTGCTATTTATTGGTGTTAGCCTTATTGTATTTGTAATTATTCGTTTATTATCCAGAAAAAATAAACCCAATGCTTAAGGTAGAAGGACTATCGAAGAATTTGGGAGCGTTTGCCCTGAAGGATGTTTCGTTCACAGTGAACGAGGGCGACTACTTTATGCTTTTAGGGCCATCGGGTGCTGGAAAATCGGTTATTCTCGAAACCATTGCTGGTTTGGTAAGGCCCGAATCTGGATTTATTTACCTCAATAACGAGGATATCACCCAAAAACCTATTACAAACCGTGGTGTTGGTTTGGTATTTCAGGATTATGCGGCTTTTCCGCATATGTCGGTTTATAGCAATATTGCTTACCCATTGCGAAGAAAGGGTGTAAAGGGTAGGGCATTGCACCGCAGGGTTATTGAACTGGCGGAGAAACTATCCATAAATCATCTGCTCGATAGAAATCCACAAACCCTTTCGGGCGGTGAACTACAGCGTATGGTGTTGGCTCGTACATTGGCTCTTGAGCCAAAGGTTTTGCTGCTCGATGAGCCTTTATCATCGCTCGATGTTCAGCTGAGGGCTGGTTTGCGTTCTGCTCTAAGAACAATAAATAGGGAGGGTACAACCATAATACACGTTACCCACGATTACGAGGAGGCCATATCGCTAGCCAATAGGGTTGCTGTGGTGAATAACGGAGTAATTGAGCAGTGCGATACCGCCGAGGAGATATTCCAGAATCCAAAATCGGAATTTGTCGCTAAGTTCACTGGTATACGGAATTTTTATCCTGCAAGGATTGTTGAAACAACTGAACACGAACTCAGAATTATTCAGATGAGCACCGGTCATAGAATTGGTGGCTATACCGATGAACCAAGCGGAGATGGCTTTGTGTGTTTTCCTGAAAGTGCTGTGAGCGTTTCCCGAACAAGCCCCAATCAGAGCGCATTAAATGTTTTCCAAGGAAAAGTTGTTGATATATTCCCGCAACGATTTGGTTATGAGGTTACTGTTGATGTTGGTTTTAAAGTGATGGCGCTAGTAACTTGGGAATCAGTAAATAGATTGAAACTTCAGCACGGCTCCGATGTTTGGGTATCGTTCAAAGCAAACTCGTTAAGGTTTATACCTAGGGTATAATTTGAGTTGATTACTTTCAGTGAACTCACAAATAACGCTCGGTTGTTGTTCGTTGTTTGTGAAAATTAAATATTTCTGGGAGAAGCCTCTTGCTCCTTGTCACCTGTCATAAGTGACTTATCACCCAATAACTACTTAGGCCTTTGATACAGCCTAGTACGCTTACTATTCTGATAAACCATCGATATGTACTGGCTTCCAAAGAATATCAACAGGAAGATAATTGCAAAGTAGTATAGTGATATGGTTAGGTAGAACGATACTGCAAAGATGTAAACTCCCAATAACAAGTCAATTAGGGTTAGCAGAACACCCCAAGTAACACCACTTTTGAAAATTGAACCGAGTAAATCGAGCGATATTCCAATTAGCAGTATTAGTAGCTGAATCCAGAGCACCCAGCTAATAATATCGAGGTTCTCGGGTACAAGTGAGAATCCTTTGTGAAGACTTTCCATCAGTTGGTCTTTCCAGTTTATATACAAAACACCGCACATTATGGCATTTACAAAAAATACTACTGGAGTTATAAGCAAACCTTTAACCGATATTTCGTGCTTGTTTTTAATTTTCTCCTTGAATTTGATGGTCATTTCCTCTAAAAATACCCACAAAAGTGTAATTGCCATGGCAATAACCCAGAAATACCAAGATTTCCAGTTGGCAATTCCTTCTACTTTTTTAAGAATTATTGGAGTTTTTGGAGCATCAACTTTTTTAAGATAATCGGTGGAAACGAATCCAGTTTTGCTGCCCAGTTTAACCATCACCCAGTATTTATCCGATGCTAAAGCAACGATTGTGTCACCCTGCCTGAAACTGGAAATTATTTCTGAAACAGGAGATGGCGCACTACGAATAAATAGGCTTTTGGTATCTACAACATACCTTTCTCGGGATTGGTAGTGTCCGGGTTCAACGCACGATGCTGTGATGTACAGAAATACTGTTACTAGAAGAATTCGAATAATAATACGAATCATTTCCCATTTAATCTGAATCCGGGGCAAAGGTATAATATAGAATGGAATAATAGTGTTGTTCTGGAGGGAAAATTTTGAAAGAAAAACAACAGGATTAATTAATCAGTAGTCAAAAAAAGGTTAGGCTATATTTGAATAACCACGGCCTAACTTCTAGTTCTTTTCGGTTTAGTTTTCCCTTAAAACAAACTCATCGTACTCCAACTCGAATCGCAACTTGTGGCGCGATTCTTCCTGTGCAAGCGAAAGGAAAAGGTTTTTGTATTCTGTATTCTGCACACGCTCCGAAAGGGTGAGGTAAAGACGAAATGCCGCTTTCTCCCGTTTCATAGCAAGAACCAATGCCTGCTCATAGTTTAGTTCGCCACGTTGTTCGTCTCGAACAATGTAGTCGGCAATTTTTAGATCCTGAACTTTTTCGTTTCTAAGAGAACTGATACCTTCAACTTTTATCTTCAAAAGTTTAGCCTTATGCCCCATTTCCTCCTGGGCGAAGTGCTCGAAGGTCGATTTCATATCCGCGTTACGAGCACTAGCCGCCATTTTGTTGTAGAAGTTTACGGCATCTTGTTCCCGCTCGATTGCAAAATCGAGAATATCATCTATGTTCTTAAACTCGTTCATATTGATTAGTTTTAGAATGTTCTAGTTTGGTTTCGAACTCCCTGTCAAATTGCATCATAATGTGGTTGCAGCCACTTACAAATTGCATATGACCAAGGTCGGAGTTTGTTCCAGTAAATGTGTGTTTGTGGGTATGGTTGGTTTGAGGTAGCAACGATAAAATTTCGGTTTGAACATCGTAAATGTCCTTGCAGCTGTTAATGCTGAATTGTTTTAGCAGTGCAAGTAGTTGGTTTATAGTTGTGTGTTCAACCTTTGGTTTTAAGCCCTCGCGGAACTGTTGAACCATATGGTTGCTGTTTGTGAACGAGCCACCAGTTTCGAACCAGAAACTTGCAGGCAGAACAAGGTTAGCTATTTCTGCAGTTTCGCTCATAAAACTATCCTGAACAACTATAAATTCTGATTTTTTCAAATTTTCCTTTATGTTGTGCTTATGGATGGCTGTGCCAACGGGGTCTTCCCCGAAAATAAAGATGTTTCTGAAGTCGCCATTGTTGAAAACTTGCTCAATGTTCAATGTGCTGGTTGGAATTGCATCAACCTTCCACTTGGTTTTTAATTGCGATAACAATTCAGGATTAGTTATGCTTTGCATTCCAATACCTGTTTCGGGTCTAACGCCCATATCCATTAATCCGTGAGAGTTATTCTTCTGCTTAAGAGCAATTAGGCCACCATTTGTTTTCCCTAGTTTACCGGTAATAAGCATTAGGTTGAAAATCTCCTGCGCCGTGGCATTGGAAACTTCGTTTTCGGCAAATACTAGCAATGCACCAAAATCGTTGTTGAATTCATTGGCAAAGCGCTCAACCTCGGTTTGGCTAATGCCTGCGGTTTTGCATAAATCGGCAAAATTGGCAAGTAGCAATTCTGAGTCGTATTTCCCAAAATTATCACAGTGGTCGCCAATGAAAATCATATTTTGCTTGTCGTGAGTAAGCAAGTAATGGTTTACAGCCTTTACAAAGTGGTAGTAGGATTGGATTTGTATAAACTCATTTGCCCTATCGGCAAGGTTGCTCTCTTTTGTTGAAATTACTGTGATTGGCTTTTTTGCAGCATTGAGCATATATCCCAACACTGGATTGTTCCTGTTTATTTGGCTTGCAAGTAGGTAGATGTGATTTGTGTTTTTTATAGAATCGAAGTTGAAATTTGCCAAAGAGTCAATTGCAAAGGCGCTATCTCCGTTCATATAGTGGAAGCTTCCAACATTGTTGGTTTTTGCAGCGGCACGTGCAAACTTCTGAACAAGGTATTGCTCCTCGTTGGTGAGCGATGCTCCTGCAAAGAATGCGTTTTGCTCTGGTTTAATCTTCTTAATTTGATCAACAATCATCTGGTAGGCCTCGTCGAAGCTGATTTCTACAAATTTATCGTTGACCTTTTTCAATGGTTTGGTGAGTCTGTTTGTGCTGTTGAACTTGCGATAGCCGAACTTGCCATACATACAGAGGTTTCCATCGGCATTAACCATTCCGTTCGCTCCAGTCACCTTCATTATGTAACCTCCACGGTGGTGGAAAGTTAGTGTGCATCCCACAGAGCAGAATCCGCAGATGGTTTCGAATGTTTCGGTTTTTACAGGGCCTGGTTTGAATGGAACATTCTCGGTGATAGCGCCTGTTGGACAAGCCGAGATACACATTCCGCACGATTCGCAGGTTGTGTTAGCCAAATTTTCGCCCAATGCAGGTGCAACATAGGTTTCGAAACCACGCTTTACAAGCGTTAGTGCATTTGCTCCAACCACATCCTTGCAAATTCTAACGCAGCGCGAGCAAAGAATACACTTGTTGTTATCAATTTCGATGTATGGATGCGAGAAATTCACATTGAACTCCTTATGTTCGCCCATAAATCGCATTTGGTCGGCTTGGTATGTGTCGGCGTGCTGCTTTAGTTGACAATCGAAATACTCAGTACAGCCGCACTCCAAGCAACGTCCAACCTCGTGGTGCGCCTGTTCGTGGGTGTAGCCAAGTTCTACTTCGTTGAAGTTTTTGCGGACATCGGCTTCCAGAACTGGCATCTCCTCACGTATCTGATGCTGGTATCTATTTACAAATTCATCCTTGCTAAGTTGATGGAAGTTATCCTTTTTACTCAGAAATTCCTTTTTAGGAGCCGCAACATCTTGCCCAGTTAAGTAAAGATGGCAGCTGTGCGATGCCAATTTTGCTTGTGCAACAGCTTCAATAATGGTTGCAGGACCAGAAACACCATCTCCAGCAGCGAAAACTGATGGAATGCCAGTTTGCAGGGTTGTCTTGTTGGCGTCAATATCGCCCCATTTGTTGGCTTTTAGCTCGCCATTCTTTGCGTGTTTGTTAACATCCTCAAGGAAGTTGATGTCGGTTTTCTGACCAATTGCAGCAAGTATGTAGTCGAACTCCATATCGTACTCCGAGCCCTCAATTGGTACAGGTCTTCTACGACCTGATGCATCGGGTTCGCCCAATCCCATTTTGATTAGGGTCATCGATTTTACTTTGCCGTTAGCATCCTTGTTCACTCTAACCGGAGCAGTTAGGAATTGGTATTCAACACCCTCAAGTTTCGATTCGTGAATTTCGATAGGGTTTGCAGGCATTTCGGCCTCAGTACGGCGGTATATCACCTTAACATCAGTACTTCCGCAGCGGATTGATGTGCGGCAGCAGTCCATAGCGGTATTTCCACCACCCACTACGGCAATGCGCTTGCCTTTGAAATCGTATCGTTGACCTGTAACCTCCATATTCCGAAGGAAATCGATGCCCGAGAAAACTCCATCGGCATCCTCGCCATCGGCACCCAAAAGCGCTCCGCGCTGCGAGCCAATGGTAAGAATCATAGCATCATACTCCTCGCTAATCTTCTTGTAGTTTAGGTTTTCGCCAAATTTCTGGTTGTAGAATATGTTTACACCAAGTTCGGTGATTATTGATACTTCTTTATCGAGCAAATCATTTGGTAGGCGATACTCTGGAATTCCGTAGCGTAACCAACCCCCAGCGTGCGCTTGTGCCTCAAAAATATCGCACTGATGACCTTTCTGTTGAAGGAAGTAAGCCGCAGAAAGTCCACCAGGACCAGCACCAATAATTGCCACCTTTTTACCTGTTGATGGTGCAATGGTGGGTTTATAGTGATGGGTTGATTCCAAATCGCGGTCGGCGGCGAAACGTTTTAGGTAGTCGATGCCAACTCCAGTTCCCTCGTCCATATTGTTTCGGCGACAGGTTGACTCGCAAGGACGAACGCAAACCCTACCACAAATTGCAGGTAGCGGATTGGTTTGTTTTATCAGTCCAATTGCTTCGCTATAAAGTCCTTTTTCAATTAGCGAGATATAGCCCTGAACATCAACCCCAGCAGGGCAACGCTCGCGACAAGGTGCCGCACAATCGGCGTAGTGGTTGCTCATTATCAAGTCCAGCGCAGTTTTGCGAGCCTTGTGTACACGGCTATTGTCGGTGTTGATTTTCATTCCCTCAGCAACTCGGGTCGAGCAGGATGGTTGCAGGTTGCGCTGACCCTCAATTTCCACCACGCAAACATAGCATGATGAGTATGGCTCTAACCTTGGGTCGTGACAAAGGGTTGGAATGTCTATTCCGTGTCTGCGGGCAACATCAAGTATATACTCGCCTTTTTGGGCTGTTGAGTTAATTCCGTTTAGAACTATATTTACCTGTTCGCTCATTTTGAAAACAGTGTTTAGTTTTTGGTATAAGTTGGTGACAGATGACGGGTGACAAGTGACTTATGCATTAAGTATTTCACGAACAACTATCAACAAATAACAATTAATTATGAAATCTAACTTTTGGTAATCGCATCAAAACGGCAAGTTGAGTAACAATCGCCGCACTTAATGCAGATATCCTGGTTTATATGATGAACCTTTTTGCGTTCCCCGTCAATTGCCTTAACAGGGCATTTCACTGCACAAACTGTACATCCAGTACACTTATCGGCAACAATCTCGTAGGTGAGAAGTTTCTTGCAACTATGTGCAGGACACTTTTTGTCGCGGATGTGAGCCTCATACTCGTGACGGAAATACTTAATTGTGGTGAGCACTGGGTTTGGCGCGGTTTGGCCAAGTCCGCATAGAGAACTATCCCGAACTTGCAGAGCAAGTTCTTCAAGTTTCTCGATATCGCCCTCTTGGCCTTCGCCTACAGTAATTCTGGAAAGAATCTCAAGCATTCGCTTAGTTCCAATACGGCAGAATGTGCATTTTCCGCACGATTCCTTTTGTGTGAAATCGAGGAAGAAACGGGCAACGTCAACCATACAGGTTGTTTCGTCCATTACAACCATCCCTCCCGAGCCCATAATTGCGCCAGTGGCGTTAACTTGGTCGTAATCGACTAGGATATCTATTAGATGCTCGGGAATACAGCCACCCGATGGGCCACCCATTTGAACCGCTTTAAACTTTTTATCGTTTTGAATTCCGCCGCCAAGTTTAAAGATAATATCGCGAAGGCTCATTCCCATTGGAACTTCCACAAGACCTCCGTGCTTAATTTTGCCTGTTAGCGCAAAAACCTTGGTTCCTTTACTTTTTTCGGTTCCGTACTTGTTGAATGAGCCAGCACCGTGACTTACAATGTACGATACGTTGGCAAATGTTTCAACGTTGTTGATGTTCGATGGCTTACGCCATAGTCCCGATTCGGCTGGGAACGGTGGACGTTTTGTAGGCATTCCGCGCTTTCCCTCTATCGATGCCATTAGCGCAGTTTCCTCTCCGCAAACAAAGGCGCCAGCGCCTTCCTTAATATGAATATCGAGGTTGAATCCTTCAATTCCTTGGATGTTATTTCCCAAATAGCCACGTTCGTGTGCTTGTGCAAGCGCTATGTTTAGACGTTTGATAGCCAGAGGATACTCGGCACGGCAGTAAATAACACCATCGGTTGCGCCAATGGCGTATGCGCCAATTATCATCCCCTCAATAACTGCGTGCGGGTCGCCTTCGAGCAATGAACGGTCCATAAATGCTCCGGGGTCGCCCTCGTCTGCGTTACAAATAATGTACTTTTCGGCTGATTGGCTTGCACGGGCAAATCGCCATTTCATTCCTGTTGGAAAACCACCACCACCACGGCCACGAAGACCAGAGTCGATAATGGTTTGGATAACAACATCGGGTGCAATCTTATCCTTAGCAATTAGTTTTAAGGCAGAGTAACCGCCTCTATCTTCGTATTCCTGAATGTTCTCTGGGTCGATATATCCACAGTTCCGTAGGACAATTTTAATTTGACCATCGAAGTAAATACTGTCGGGTGTGGTAAATAAATCGGTTTTAACCACGTAATCCTTAATTGGGTTCAGTCCAATAACGTGCTGCTGAATAATCTCAATGGCCTTGTCCTCATCAACATCTCCATAAATCATTGATCCATTATCGTCAATCACTTCAACAAGTGGTTCGCGGAAGCACATTCCGATACAACTCGTTTTAGCAAGTTCAAAGTCGAGTTTTTCGGCTTCCTGAAGGGCTTTTATTTTGTTGTAAACCTTGTTGGCTCCCGCTGCAATTCCGCAACTACCAAGTCCAACAATTACCTTTGTTTGTGTCATAGATTTATATGTTGATATTCGTTAAACGTTAACCGTTAATCGTGAATCGAATAATAACTCTTTTCACGTTTCACGTTTTACGACTCACTTTTTACTTGGCTTTCCCTAATTCGGATTTCCTTGATTATTTTCACGGCAGAACCTCCTGTAAGTTTGCCGAAGGTCTCCTCTCCAATCATCATAACTGGGGCAAGAGAGCAACAGCCTAAACAGGCTACTGTTTCCAGCGTGAAAAGTCTGTCGGGGGTTGTGCCTCCATCTTCAACGCCCAATGCATCCTTTATTGCGGTGGATATTGCATCGGCACCTTGAACGTGGCAGGCTGTTCCGTGACAAACCTTCACTATTTTTTTGCCAACTGGTTTTAACCTGAATTGTGCGTAGAATGTGGCTACGCCATACATATCGCTTAGGGTTAGTTCTGTTTCCTTTGCTAAAAGTTCAAAGGCGCTTTTAGGTATATACCCATAAACGGTTTGAACTCCCTGAAGTAATGGTATAAGACTACCTTTTTTGCCACGGTACTTGTTGATTAACGGCATTATTAGCGATAGGTCAACTTCGCCGTCAATTTCAACAGTATCTACATTGTTGCTAATTCTCTGTATGCGCATCGCAGAGGTTAATTATTTGATTAATAAGAAGGTTGTTTGTTTGCAGAAATTCGACCAAACATTTACAAAAAAAGCATTTTTTACTGATATTTCAATATATATGTTATTTGATATGCAAATAAATGCATATCGATTTAGAGCATTCCAAAAAAGAACCCTGACAGGGTTTTAAATCCTGTCAGGGTTTTGGAATACCTATACAGCTCCTTGAGCAATCATTGAGTCGGCAACTTTCACAAATCCACCAATGTTTGCACCATCTACATAGTTGATGAAACCATCGGGTTTAGTTCCGTACTTCTTGCAAGTTTCGTGAATGTTAATCATAATTTGATGTAGACGTTGGTCAACTTCCTCGCGAGTCCACGATAGGCGCATTGAGTTTTGGGTCATTTCTAGACCGGAGGTTGCTACTCCTCCTGCGTTAGCTGCCTTCCCTGGGCCAAATAGAATTTTTGCATTCAGGTAAATCTCAATGGCTTCAGGGGTTGATGGCATGTTTGCTCCTTCGGAAACACAGAAGCATCCATTTTTAATTAGCATTTTAGCTTCCTCTCCATTAATTTCATTTTGAGTTGCACATGGTAAGGCAATATCGCATTTTATGCTCCATGGACGCTCCGATGGGAAGTAGCTGCATCCATATTTGTCGGCATACTCTTTAATACGTCCTCTTTTTTCATTCTTAAGCCACATTACATATTTTAATTTTTCGCTATCAATGCCTTTAGGATCATGAATGAATCCATCGGAGTCCGACACTGTAACAACTTTACCGCCTAGTTCTGTTACTTTTTCAACCGCATACTGGGCAACATTTCCTGAACCAGAAACTGTTACGATTTTATCCTTAAAACTTTCGCCGCGGGTTTTTAGCATTTCCTGCGCAAAGTAAACGTTTCCATAACCAGTAGCCTCTGGACGTATTAGCGAACCTCCCCATTTAAGACCTTTACCTGTTAAAACGCCGGTAAACTCGTTTCTAATACGCTTATATTGGCCAAACATATATCCTATCTCGCGTCCACCAACGCCTATATCACCAGCAGGAACGTCGGTATCCGGACCGATATGGCGGGAAAGTTCCGTCATAAAGCTCTGGCAGAATCGCATCACCTCTTTATCGCTCTTTCCCTTAGGATCGAAATCTGATCCTCCTTTTCCTCCTCCCATTGGAAGCGATGTTAAGCTGTTCTTGAAAACTTGCTCAAATGCTAAGAACTTAAGAATGCTAAGGTTAACGGTTGGGTGAAATCGGATTCCACCTTTGTAAGGGCCAATGGCGCTATTCATCTCTATGCGGAATCCACGGTTTATTTGAATGTTTCCCTTGTCGTCAATCCATGGAATCCGGAATATTAGAATTCTCTCTGGTTCAGTAATCCGCTCAAGTATTTTCTCATCGCTGTAAATTGGGTGTTCATCGATGTAGGGTAGAATACTTTCAATTACCTCCCTAGCTGCTTGGTGGAATTCGGGTTCGCCAGGGTTCTTTGCTACTAAATTCGCCATAAAGGCATTTGCTTTTTCTTGTAAGGCCATGTTTTTCATAATGCGTTAGTTTAGTTGGTTAATAAACGTTTGAATAAAAACAAGGAGCAATACAGTTATAAATGAATAGCCAAATGAAATATTATGCTACAATTTATTAAAAAATTAAAATGCTGACTGTTAAAGTGTAAAGATTTTTTCTGAAAAATATGATAATTGTCATATTTCTTTGATAGTACTCGTAATTGTTTGGTTTATACAGTTGAATGGATTTTTTTCTCGTTTTAATGCCATTTAATAAGTAATTTTATTGGAGTTGTTGATAATGAATAAATTTAGCTATATCTTGAATGATCTATAGGATTAGGCCGCAACCTAAAATAGTATGAGGTTATGGAACAAAATACAAACCCCGAAGAGTTTTTTCGATTGCTAGCTCAAAGTAAGGAGCGATTGAAGGAACTTGCCGCTATAAATAACGCTGTTACAATTCTAAAAGAGGGTAAGCCAATTCCCGAAACACTACATCAGTTTTGTTTGATTTTACCCGATGCCTGGCAATACCCTCAGTTTACAGTTGCTCGCGTTAAATATGGACAGTATGAGTTTCAAACGGTGGGATTCAAGGAAACGCCTTGGTGTCAGCGGCAGGGATTTGAATCTATTGATGGGAACTTTGGAGCGATTGAAATTTTCTATACAAGGGATTTTCCCAAAGAGTATGAAGGGCCATTTCTAAAGGAGGAGCGCGATTTAATAAATAACCTTTCCAACATTCTACTTGGTTATATCAATAGTATTAAGGGTCGTGATGTTATTCGAGAGGTGATTATATCGCCAAAGAAAAAACAAGCGACAGAGGCTCCTCATACAAAGAAACTACTTCAACGATTTATCAACCAGCATAATGCAGACAGGGATGTTTATCACGATTTGATGCCCTTTAAGGTTCACGAAATTCTTTTGATATCTACATTGTATGATGCCTATAGCATTGAACGTGAGGATAGGCTTACCGATAATATTTTGGGTGAGTACGCCAAGTTAAGCCTTTCGGGTGTGCCGCGTATTACGGGAGTTTCTACTCTCGATGAGGCATTAGAGAAATTGGAGGAGCGGTACTTCAATATGATTATTATTATGATGGGCGCCGATACGATAAGTCCTCTTAAAATGGCTTCGAGGATTAAGGAGGAATGTCAGCATATCCCTTTGTATCTGCTGGTAAATAATAACTCTATTGTAAACGATATAGAGAAGAATCCTAACACCATTGTGGGTATAGATAAGATTTTTGTGTGGAATGGCGAACCTAAGATCTTTTTCTCCATGATCAAATTACTCGAGGACAAGGTTAACATTGAGAATGATACCCGGGTTGGGTTAACGCGGGTCATACTTTTGGTTGAGGATTCGCCTAAATACTACTCGCGTTACCTACCATTGCTGTATGGTAGTGTGTTGGAGCAAACCAAAAGGATCATTGAAGATGTTAGTACTGACGACTTATACAAGGTTTTACGAATCAGAATTCGCCCCAAAATATTGTTGGCGGGCAACTACGAGGAGGCGATGGAACTTTTCAATCGGTATAAAAACTACATGCTATGCATGATATCCGATGTTAAGTTTTATAAGGATGGCGTTTTAGACAATAATGCTGGGGCTATGCTGGTGGAGCATGCGCGGAAAGCTCTTCCCAATCTACCCGTAATACTTCAATCGTACGAGAAATCGAATGAGGAGATTGCTTTTAAACTTAAAGTTTCATTTCTGAATAAGAATTCCGAAAGTTTACTACAGGATATTAAGAGTTTCCTGAGTAACTATTTAGGTTTTGGTGATTTTGTGTTTAAGGATCAGGAAGGAAACCCAATTGCAATTGCTGCAACTATGGAGGAATTCGAACGAGCATTGCGTATCATCCCCGATGAGAGTTTACTATATCACGCTCAAAAGAATCATTTCTCTATGTGGCTTTCTGCCCGTGGCGAAATTCAGGTTGCAAGGATTATACATCCTTCTAAAATTGATGATTTCTCTGGCCCGTCAGAAATACGCGAGTATTTGTTGTACACGTTAAAGAAATATAGACAGGAGAAACGTCGTGGAAAGATTGTGGGGTTCGAAACCGACTGGGAGGTTGATGAGAGCAACATTGTTAGTCTTGCCGATGGCTCTTTTGGCGGAAAGGGTAGGGGGCTATCCTTTATCAATACGTTGATTTATACTTTTGATATCACGCAATATACGCCCGATATCAATTTGCGAACACCGCGGACATCAATCATAGGAACTAATGAGTTCGAGTGTTTTATGGAGAAGAACGATCTCTACGAGAAGGTGTTTGCGTCAAAAAATTATGAAGAGATAGAGCAGCATTTTATTAATGCCGAACTTTCGGATCAGTTAAAGATGAGGCTCGATAGGTTACTTCAAATTTACTATCGGCCTTTGGCTGTCCGTTCATCGGGAATGTTGGAGGATTCAATCATGCAACCTTTCGCAGGAATTTTCGAGACTTACTTAATCCCAAATTCTCATCCCGATAGGGCTGTCCGCTTGCAGCGTTTAATGAATGCTATAAAACTAGTTTATGCTTCGGTTTTCTCGCCAACCGCTTTAGCGTATATAAAGGCGCTAAATCTTCGGGTTGAGGATGAAAAGATGGCGGTAATAATTCAAGAAGTTGTTGGCGAAAAGTTCGGCAATTACTACTATCCGCATATAAGCGGTGTGGCTCAATCGTATAATTACTACCCATTTGGGCATATAGAACCCGAGGATGGATTTGCCAATATAGCCATTGGCTTGGGTAAGTATGTTGTTGAGGGTGGACGGGCATATCGATTTTGCCCAAAATATCCAACTCTAATAAACTATACGTTGGATGATTTGATTAAAAATTCGCAGGTAGAATTTTTAGCGGTTGATATGGAGCGGCGCGAATACGATTTGATGACTGGAGACGAGGCAGGCTTGGCGCGTCTGGATTTGTTTGAGGCGGAGCAGCATGGAACATTAAAGCATTGCGCATCAGTTTATAGTCCTGAGAATGGAAGCTTAACACCTGGTGTAAATCAGCCTGGGCCACGCGTAGTAAATTTTGCAAATATTCTTAAGTACAACTATGTGCCATTGGCGCATACTATCGATGTAATCTTGGATATTGTTCAGGAAGCACTTGGTGCACCTTGTGAAATAGAGTTCGCAGTTGATCTTAATCGTGATGCTAACTATAAGGCATCATTTTTCTTGTTGCAAATAAAACCTCTAATGGGTAATGTGCAGGAGTACAAGATAAATCCCGATACAATTGAAAAGGATAAGCTGGTGCTGCTTTCGAACAATAGCATGGGTAATGGCTTAATCAGCACAATTTCTGATATAATTTATGTTGATAGGGAGGCTTTCGATAAGTCGATGACGTTGGAGATGGCTAAAGAAATTGAGCACTTGAATGGCATCTTAATTGATGAAAACCGAAATTATATTCTGATTGGTCCAGGACGTTGGGGATCACGCGATCGATGGATTGGCATTCCTGTTGCTTGGCCGCAAATTTCAAATGCCAAGGTGATTGTAGAGACAAGTTTTGATGATTTTCCTTTGGATGCATCGTACGGTTCACACTTTTTCCATAATGTAATATCTATGAATGTGGGGTATTGCTCCGTTGGAAATTATGATAGTTACTCCCTTATTTCGTGGGATAGACTTGATGCGTTACCTGTTGTCAACCGAACAAAGTTCTTTAAGCATGTTCGATTCCCAGAACCGTTAGAAATTCGGATGGATGGGTCACAAAGGTTGATTGCTGTGAGTTTTAGCAAAGATTAATGCTATCAGTTATTCTCCTTTGCTAAATTTGCATCATGCAAAATGATAATCTTCATATTACGGCCGATGGCTCACATACGTTGTATTCGGAGGTACATAATGCCTACTATCATTCCTTGAATGGGGCATTAACAGAGTCATTGCACATCTTTATTGATGCTGGTTATCTGTTCATATCAAATCAATTTAATCAGATTTCAATACTTGAAGTTGGTTTAGGTTCTGGGTTGAATGCGGCTTTAACGGCCAAGGAGTCTTCTGAACTTGCTATTCAAACTGAATACACTGCAATTGAACTATATCCAATATCTAAGCAACAGATTGCGAATTTAAATTACAATCAAATCTTAGCGTCTGGAGTTGCAGAATTTTGGATCAACATAATGCTTGCTGAATGGGGTGGATTTGTAACCATTAACGATTATTTCAATGTTATTAAGTTGAATTCCGATTTCACCAAATGGGTTCCGGATAAAACATTCAACCTGATTTATTTCGATGCATTTGCCCCTGAAGATCAACCCGAGATGTGGTCTGCTGAAATGTTTCAAAAACTTTATGATGCCCTTTCGGTTGGAGGCGTTTTGGTTACCTATTCATCGAAAGGAATTGTAAAGCAGGCTTTAAGATCTGTTGGATTTAAGGTTGAACGGCTTGCTGGGCCTCCCGGGAAACGGCATATTTTAAGGGCGGTGAAAGGATGATTATAGTGTATCATCTATGGGCTTGCAAGACATTCTACATTCTAACTCCTAAATTCTGACTTCTGGTTCCTCTGCAACAAACTTCACATTCTGTTATTTTTCATTTTCTTGGTAAAAAATTATATTTTTACGGCTTAATGAATATTGTATAACTATAAATCTTTAAAATCATGGGAGCATTTCATGCATACGACATTCGTGGTATTTACAATAAGGACTTTAACAAGGATGATGCCTACAAAGTAGGATTTTTCTTGGTGGAACTGCTTAAAACCGATAAGGTTTTGGTAGGAAGAGATGCCCGCGAATCGTCTGATGAGATATATGAGTATTTAACCAATGGAATTACCGATGCCGGTGCCGATGTGTATACTTTAGGGTTGGCCACAACTCCAATGGTTTACTATGCAACAGCAAAAGGAAATTTCAATGCTTCGGTGCAAATTACAGCATCGCACAATCCTCGCGAGTACAACGGGATGAAGGTGTCGCGCGAGAATGCCGAACCTGTTGGTTACGATACTGGCCTAAAGTTTATTGAGGATAAGATGAAAACAACGCCAGTTGTCCCTGTTGCTAAAAAAGGAAAAATTATTGATCACAATATAAGGCAGGAGTACATCGCGTTCCTTAATGGATTCAAGCGCGATTATTCTAATCTTTCGGTTGGTATCGATTGCTCAAATGGTATGGCTGCGCTTATTATCAAGGATATTCTTGGTCATACTCCAGTGTACTTGTACGATGAGTTGGATGGAACATTCCCTAACCATGAGGCAAATCCATTGATTCCTGAGAATGTGGTAGATCTTCAGAATTTGGTTCGTAAGCATAAATGCGATTTCGGTATCATTTTCGATGGAGATGCCGACCGTGTTATGTTTGTCGACGAAAATGCCCGCTTTATCTCTCCTGACCTGATGATTGGTCTTTTGGGTCACTATTTCCTTGAGGAAAAGGGCTTGAAGGGCAACGTACTACAGGATATCAGAACATCTAAGGCTGTTGGCGAGTACCTAACCCCAATGGGTGCAACTATGCATACTTGGCGTGTGGGTCGTGCTTTTGCTGCCAAGAAACTTCGCGAGATTGATGGAATTTACGGTGGCGAGCTTGCTGGTCACTACTATTTCCGCGATTTCTTCTACTCCGACTCTGGAATGCTTGCTTGTATTCTGATTATGAATATAGTTAGTAAGATGAAGGAGAAAGGCTTAAAGTTGTCGCAGGTGATAGATAAGATTGAAACCTATGCCAATTCTGGCGAAATCAACTTCAAGATTGAGAAAAAGCGCGAGGCTATGGATGCCGTTCGCAATTTCTTTATCAACAGCGAAAAACCAACCGCATCGTACGATTTTGATGGTTACCGTGTGGAGTTCCCCGATTGGTGGTTCAACATTCGCCCTTCGAACACAGAGCCCTACCTGCGTTTTATTGCCGAGGCAAAAACAACCGCAATGCTGGACGAGAAGGTAAGCAAGGCCAAGGAGATTATTAATAGTATTAAGTAGTAAGTTGGAAGTAAGAAGACTTAATGCATATCGTTTAAGGATGCCCCGTTCGGTTGAGCGGGGTATCTTTTTTAGAATCTTTAATATTCTTTGATGTTTATGCGATATTAAAAATATTACCTTTGATTACATAAATTGAAATCTTTAAAAATGGTTATTAAAAAACGTCTATGTATCAATTACTAGTTCATTTTTGGAAGGAGAAATTACGGTCTCCATTTTGGCAGAAAAGCATTTTTATTAATATCCTTTTAGGCTTTATTGGTATTTACCTTGCGTTAAATATTCTGATGCTTGGTTTCTTTGCCGATAAAATTGTTGCTGAAGTATTCCCAAATCAGGATGTGTTGGCGGCATTCAACCGTTTGTTGTTCTACTACTTCGGGTTCGATATTGTAATTCGGTTCTTTTTGCAGCAATTACCCGTAATGTCAATTCAGCCCTATTTAGCACTACCAGTAAAGAAAAGTACTTTGTTGCATTTCCCATTGGTGCGGAGTGTGTTTAACTTTCTCAACCTCTTTGCGCTGCTTTTAATTTTACCTTTTTTCTTTAAGGTTGTTTTAAGCACGCAAACGCCTTTATACAGTGTTTCGTGGATTGTGTCGGTAATATCGTTTATTGCTTTTAATAACTTCTTAAATTTTACCGCGAAGAAGTATTTTGTAAAGAAGCCACTGTTGGTTATACTGTGGATAGTTGCCTTGTCAATATTTATCTACCTCGATATTGCAAAAATTATCTCTGTTTCATCGTTATTTAGCAATGCGCTTGGCTTGTTGAGCCAAACCGCTCTATTTGCTTTGCTCCCAGTAGTGTTGGCCGTAGTGTCGTATTATGTAGCCTACGAGTTGCTTCGAAGGAACGCATACATTGAGGGCGTAGAGAAGCAAAACAATGCAAAATCGACTTCATTCCAGTTCTTATCGGGCTACGGGTTAATTGGAACGCTAATTGGCTCGGAGTTGAAATTGATATTCAGGAATAAACGACCAAAATCCTCGGTTTTTCTCAGTATCTTCTTTTTGCTCTACGGGATTATTTTTTATAATGATCTATATCTAAACAATCCTTATATGCTTGCATTTGTGGGGATATTTCTTACCTCTAACCTTGCAATGTTCTACTATCAGTTTGCTTTTTCGTGGGAGAGTTCCTTTTACGATACGTTCCTAGTGCATCGTATATCCACCTTCAACTTTGTTTTGGCAAAGTATTACCTATTTGCAATAATGTGCGTGTTGAGTTATTTGGTAACGCTACCTTATGCATTTATCGACTCAAAAATCGCATTTATAAATGCTGCAATGCTTTTTTACAATGTAGGTATTACATCAATTATACTATTCTTTGCAGGTTCTTTTAGTACTTCGAGTATCGATTTAGGTCGAAGTCAATTTATGAATTACCAGGGTACTGGCGCACATCATTTCCTTATGATGATTCCGCTTTTTGGAATTCCAATGATAATTATACTGTTGTTCGACTTCGCAGGAATGAAAGAACTCGGATTTTACGGTGTTGCCATATTGGGGGTAGTTGCAATTATGCTCCATAAGCAGTTGGTCGGATTTATCAGCAAAAGACTTGTTAAAAGAAAGTATATTATGTCAAGTGGTTTCAGAAAATAATAATTATAGCTATGATAGAGATTTTAAAACTTCAAAAAGTATATAGTCAGAGTTTTGCACTTACTATTGAAAATCTAAAAATTAATAAGGGTGAACTCGTTGGCCTTGTTGGTAATAATGGTGCAGGGAAAACAACGTTATTGAGTTTGATACTCGATTTAATCAAGGCTACCGACGGACATGTGAAATCCAAAGATTTGCAGGTTGATAAAACAGACGATTGGAAAAACTATACTGGCTCTTATCTTAACGAGCGTTTCTTAATTCCTTATCTTACTCCAATGGAGTTTTTTGAGTTTGTTGGAAATTTGTACGGAAAAAATAAGTCCGACATTGCAATCTTCTTGAAGGAAAATGAGGATTTCTTCTCAATTGAGGATGATGACTTGTATATACGAGAACTATCTGCTGGAAATAAAAACAAGGTTGGTATATTGGCAACAATGATATCAAATCCAGAAATAATTATTCTCGACGAACCTTTTGCAAACCTAGACCCCAGTTCTCAGCTTTGGTTAAAATCTAAATTGAAGGATTTGAACGCTAAGGGTACAACCATAATTATATCGAGTCACGATTTAATGCACGTTACGGAGATTTGCTCCCGAATTTTGATTCTCGAGAATGGTAAAATTGTAAACGATAGCAAAACGCACAGTAACAGCTTGCAGGAGTTGGAGAGTTACTTTAAACTGAATTAATGCCTAAGGATTTTGAGAATATTCTATTGATTGGTCAGCACGATAAGTACGTGCTGACTCTTTCTAATCCTAAGAATATTCTAAAGTCCAACGGAGAAATTTGTTGCACTTTCATTGGAACTCGCCAAAGCAATGGACAAAAAGTAATTGTTAAGCGTTTCCATAAGTATTTAAACAATAATCCACTATATTGTTTTCGTGCTGAACGAGAATACGAGGGTTTATCCAAGTGCACACGGCAAAACCCTGAGTTAATTATTCAGGATGACACTAAATACCTTGTTCGTGATTTTACCGAAGGTATCGACTTGCAGAAAATCATAACTGGGAAATATAAAGCAACGATTACAGTTCAGCAAAAAATCCTGATTGTAATTGAAGCGCTAAAATCGCTAAAACGCATACACGATGCAGGCTTTGTTCATTGCGATATAAAACCGAGCAATATTATAATAAGAAAGGTTGATGGTGTTATCAACTTTGATAATCCACGGGTAAATATTATTGATTTTGGATTGATTCGTAAGCCTTCGGAACCATTATTCAATAAGGGCGATAAGTTGCCTTTTTCGTTGATTTACTCCTCGCCTGAACAGATTCTAAACCTTTGGGAGTTAATTTCTCCGGCAACCGATATTTATGCTATGGGTGTAACTCTTTGGCAGCTACTCACCGGAAAAACTCCGTGGGAGAGCAGCAATCCGTTAATGCGGATTCAAATTCAATTAGTAATGCCATTACCAGCACATCGTCGAATTCCAGATGATATTTTTAAAGTGATCGAGAAATCGACAGTCAAAACTAGACTCCCCAAACCACCACGCTTTTACAATCATCGAGAATTGGTTGAGTTTGAAAAGGTAGCAGTTAATGCAAGGTTTCAAACCGCAGACGAGATGATTAAGGCACTTGAAGGAGCGGGTTTGTCTGCATTGCAAAACAAGAAAACGTTTTGGAGCCTTTTTAGAGGCTAACTCAGGCAGTGTCGGGTTGCCTATTCGGGAATCAAATCATTTAAAGCGTTCTCAATTTCTAGGAATTTCCATTCAAATCCGAGTTCTTTTAGTTTTTTGGGCTCTACGTTTTGGCTCGATAGTAAAACCTCATTCGCCATACTGCCCAGCGCTAGTTTCAATATAAATGAAGGTATTCTAAACAGTACAGGCCGTTGTACCCTTTTGGCTATTACCTTTGTTAGATTAGAAAATGAAACTGGATTTGGCGAAACCAGATTGAAAGCACCGTTGGCGTTCGAGTTAATTAAAAACTTTATTGCAGATACATGATCATCGATATGAATCCATGGAATTATTTGTTTGCCAGAGCCCAGAATTGCTCCAAGGTATAGTTTCAATGGCTTTAGAATTTTAGGCAGAAAACCACCTGCATTGGAAAGGACTATTCCAGTCCGGATTATAACCACCCTTGTTCTCGGGGAGCATCGCATGGCTTGTTTTTCCCATTCGGCCGTTAATTTCGACAGGAAACCAATTCCTTTGGGAGAATCTTCGTCTATGCGATCTGTTGAGTTGTGGTTGTAGAATCCCACAGCAGAGGCCTGCACGAATACTTTGGAAGGCAATTTACAAAGATTAATGGCCGTTGCAATTCTCGCGGTTATGCCAACTCTGCTATTCCATATTTTAACTTTATTTGGTTTACTCCATGGGACTGCAATTGAGTGGCCTGTTAGGTTTATCAAAATATCAGAGCCATTGATTATTGATGCCAGTTCTTCGGAATTATGGCCATTCCATATAGCTGGAATTACACTGTTCCCAAAAATCTTCTCAATCTTTGATTTGTCACGCGATAGAATCTTTACGTTGTAACCTTCATCTAACAGACTCTCTGTTAACTTTCGACCAATTAAACCAGTTCCACCAATCACTACTGCCGATTTCATGCTTATGCATTAAAACTCTAGGATAACTCCAACAGTTGGAAGTATTGTACCGGAGCCATCGTTCTTAATTTTCTTTAGAACATATCGGGTTGGATCGGTAGAATCCACAGCTGGATTTCCGTTTGAATCAAGCATTGTAATATAAGAGTCCTTTTTATCGCCTTTAAAATTGTAGACGTTTTGTATGTCAACGTAGAGGTTTAGCATCCATTTGTTGAAGTAGAACATCTTGTCAACCCTAATATCCAGCTGATGAAATCCATTTAACCGAAGGGTGTTGAACTTACTGTAATCTATAACGGCTTGGTTGTTGGTATTCCAAATATCAATCTGTGCCGATTTTTCTAAGTCGTAGGGAGTGTACGGTGCACCACCTATGTAACGCCATTTGAAACCAGCATCCCAGCCATGCTTGAAGGTTTTTGTGGCTGTAATTGTTAGTAGATGCTTGTTGTCCCACGATGTTGGAATGTATTTGGAGGTGGCTCTCAAATTTTCGTCCATTTTAGATGTTACGCTTCTTACAAGGGTGTAGGATAGCAATGTGTTAAAGCCAAATAGATTCTTGTTTCGGTACAGAAATTCTACTCCGTAGGCTCTACCTTTTCCAACCGATTTTACGGGCTCATCGCCAAAAGTTCCGTAGTCGGCTCCTTTGCTAGCAATAGAGACAGAATCGGTAAGCGAAACGGGGTAGTTGTTGTATAGTTTCAGGAATCCCTCCACCGATAGGCGGCTCGATTCGTTAGGTAGCCATTCGCCTCCGAATACAATATGATCGCTTTGAATAAACTTTAGCCCATTCGATTTATTGACTAGTTCGCCGGCGGAATTGCCGTATCCTAGCGTTGTGTACGATGGTTGCTGGTAAAACCTCCCGATGTTAAAGTTTAAGTAGGAATTGGGTGTTAACTCGTACGATGCCGAAAACCTTGGGCTTACTTGGCTAATGAGGTTATTCATCTGCTTGGAGTAGTTATTTGCATCGGTACGTAAGCCCAACGAGAGTGTTAACTTTTTAAAGTAAGTATGGTTGATTTGCCCAAATAGGCTCCACTTAAACATCTCCATGTTTGTTTTGTATGCGTCGGGAAGGTAGGTTTCATCGATGTATTTGGCTCGGAATGTGCTATTGTAGTAACGGGCATATTCCATTCCTGCTCCAAAGTTTAGGTCGTAACCGCTTGGGAGTTTCAGTTGACGTTCGTACCGGAACTTATTTTCGGCTTCCCATGATGTGTAATCCAGTAATTTGGGATTCGATTTATCGTTGTTTTGGTACTTGTACTGTCGGTTGTTCAGCATATTCCTGCTGGCAACGAATGTTTCGAATCCGTTCTCCTTGAAATGCTTATACGAAATGCCTAATGTGTAATTCCATTGCGTGTTAACCGGTAGGTATCCTAGTATGTAGCGTTGCGATTCGTCGGGATTCTTAAGGCCGGTATTCAATTCGTTATTGTCTATTGCTCCTAGTCCAATAACTGTAAGTTCGTGTTTGTTGTCGAACTTAGTTTTTGTTTTAAACTGAAAATCGTTGTAGGTTGGGAGGAATGGTAAGCCTAAGGCGTTGAACAGCAATTGGAGGTACGATCTCCGAGCCGAGAATATGAACGAAGTCTTCTTCCCAACAGGACCGTCTAGTGTTAACGCCAAATCCGATGCACCAACGGCAGTTTTCACCTTTAAATTGTCTTTGTTTCCATCAATTTGTCTGAAATCTAGAACCGAACTTATGGCATTGCCGTAGTTGGCCGGAAACGCTCCCGAGTAAAAGTTAACCTCGCGAACAAAATCAACATTTATAATTCCGGTTGGCCCACCCGATGCCCCTTGCGTGGCAAAGTGATTTAGGTTTGGAATTTCAATTCCATCCAAGTAAAATCTGTTCTCGTTTGGTCCACCACCGCGAACAATTACATCATTTCTGTATGCTAATGATGATGCAACGCCCGGTAGCGATTGTATTACCCGGCTTATATCGCGATTACCTCCAGGATTCTTCTCAATCTCGTCAATCCCAATTCTCCGGAGCGATAATGGTGCATCATCGCTTCTCCTAAAAGTTGATGCTTTAATGGTTACACCTTCCAGTTCAATTGGCATTTCTTCAATAGGCAAATCTATATAGGCGATTTTGGAGTTGGTTACAAGTATAGCTTCTGATATGTACGGTTTGTAACCAATTGTAGAAACTTGCAGTTCTATATATCCTGGGTTTATTCCTGTAAAAGAGTAGTTGCCATCCGAATCGGAGGTGATACCTATTGTTGTTCCAAAAATAATAATGTTGGCAAATGGAATAGGCTCACTACTTTGCTTATCGAAGACTCGACCTTTAATTATTCCAGTTCCTTGAGGAAATCCTATTAATGGCAGAAGAATAAGTAGCAATAAGAATTTATATGTTTTCATGTTTTTCTATTTTTACATGATAACAGTAAAATGTATAATTTGTTTGCTTAAATTATTGATAAGATAAACAAATTGTGCGTTTGATAGAATTAAAGCAACCTATTTTTTCTGATTTGTCTTCTTTGCCAAGTCTTCCATCACTAGGATATTCATGGATGCGGTGTAAGCCTTTGATTTTATCATCAACTTTTGGAGATGTTCATCGGGATTTTGCGATGATGGTTCAAGCTGCATCGTATTCATATCGCTCCATCTAAAGTATAGCGGGGTTGAGGTGTAATCGACACAGCCCACGCTATCCATTGCTATGCGATAGCAGTAAACGCTGTAGTTATCCTTACCCTTGTCCGATAGTAGATTATTCCCTGAGTTTACATATTTGGCATCGGAAAGCGCTAGGTTAAACAGCGTTGGAAAAACATCTCGGTGCGAACCAAATTTCTTGGTATTAACATCGTTTTTTGGTTTGTAGGCATCGGGAACGTAAAGCAGGAATGGAACCGAATATTTCATCAGTAAATCCTTGTCGGTAAAATCAAATATTTGGTGAATGTTGTGGTCGCCGGTTGCTACTATAATGGTGTTTTTACCCAGCGGTGAATTTCTGATTTTATTGATAAATTTTCCGAGGCAATCGTTGGCATACTGATAGGCCTTTAAACTCTTTAATGCAATCTCAGGTGTTGCTTTGAGTTTGCTCTTCATTTCGTCGGTCAACTCTAGCGGGTAACCTTGATATGATTCTGGAATATCGTATGGCGAGTGATGCGATATTGTCATCGCATAAATGAATTGAGGTTGCTTCGCATTGCTAAGTATTTCGAAGGTTCTATCGAACATGTTCTCATCGTGAACGCCCCATTCGCATCGTTTGGCATCGGGGCATTCCTTTAGCAGGTTGGGCTCAGCCTCAATGGTTTCGAAATATTGCTTGTTGATGAACTTGTCCATGCTGCGCCATCCCATTTTTCCGCCTGTTATGAAGGTTGTTTGGTAGCCTTTCTCAACAAAAGGCTTAGCCGATGACGATTCGAGTGTTACAGTTTGATATTTTGATTGCGAAAGCGGTCCTTGTGGACTGTTTACCATAATTCCTTCGAGCGAGAAGATAGTACCATTGTACGATGAAAGAAAGTTGCGGAACAGATAGCAGTCTTTAAGTTCGTTTTCGAGAGCCCCAAGCAGATTTGTTTTTTCGGAGTGAAAGTTGAGGTAGTAGTTGCTCATACTTTCCATCATCACAAATACTACCGAAGGTGGATTCTGCTTTAAAAACTCATTTTTAGGTGTTGTGGCAATTAATGAAGATGTGTTTAATGTATCGTTCGGATTTCCTAAGTATGTCGATATTGCCTCGCTTTCAGTTTTGAACTTGTACTGCTTAAGCATTTTGGAAATGTTGATATCAACCTTGTAGTTTTTTCTATCGGAGTAGGCAATCTTAAGTGCAAAAACGCCATTGTTTGCCAATGTATTAACAAAAGTGTTCTCTGAGAAAGTTGCGTGTCGGCCATCGAGTGGAATAATTGCTAGGGTTCCGCGCATTCCTGCAAAGTAAACCCCAACGAAAACCAAAATGGCGAATGCCTGGATTAATACTCTGTTCGAGAGTAATTTTTTAAATTCCCGATCCTTGGAAATCCAGCCGCTTGCTTTGTAGAGTAGGAATAACGCAACAAATAGGCCTATAAGTATTGGGATTAATGGGAAATCGGTCCATATGGTTTTAAGCACAGCAAGCGTATCATCCTCAAAAAATCCAAAGAATATTACGCTTATTCGGGAATTATAGAAACTGAAAAAGTAGTAATCTATAATCATCAAAAGTGCAAAAATGCTTAGGATGATGAATCCATATATTTGAAAAGTCTTACGGATTACTTTGAATCCTTTATTGCCGAAAAGTAATGTTAGAAATGATAGTAGAACCAACGGCAGCAATCCTATGGTGAGTACTTTTAGGTCGAATCGGATGCCTATTCCGAATGCTCGTAAAACATCGACCTTAAAATTGCTGAGTTCTTTGAAATTTGCGTAGGTGAGTAGATATGCAATTCTGGATAAGAAAAAGAGAAGAACGCCAAATGCGATAAAACCGGCTAACCACGATATCGATTTTACAAAGTAATTATAGTTTTTCATCTTATAGGATTTGTAGCTATTGACTTATAGGTTTTTCTGGAATTCGAATGCAAAAATAACCTTTTGTTTTATATCTGCTACTTGCAACTTGGAATGGCTGAACAAGGCAAGGTATTCTATGTTTTTCTCCTTACCATGGATGGGTGAGTGACTTAATTTGCTGAGGTTGTAGCCTAATTTGGAAAAGGCTTCGGCAACCCTGTTTATAACATCTACATGAACCTTTGGATTTTTAACCAGTCCGTTTTTACCAACAAATTCACGTCCTGCTTCAAACTGAGGCTTTATCAGTAGCATCATTGCGCCATTCGGCGCTAGAAACTTTGGGAGATGTGGAGCAACCATGGTTAAAGAGATAAACGATAAATCGGCAACAATAAAGTCTACTTTCTTGGGAATAGCCGATTCTTTAAGCATTCTAATGTCGCACTCTTCCATTGAGCACACCTGCTGTTTTTTTCTGAGTGAGGCATCAAGTTGATTTGTGCCAACATCCACAGCCCAAACAAAGGCTGCTCCGTGTTGTAGCGCACAGTGGGTAAAGCCACCTGTCGATGCGCCAACATCTAAAATATATTTATCCTTAAAATCGAGGTTAAAATCGAGGATTGCTTTTTCGAGTTTTAATCCACCGCGGCCTACAAATGGCATTGCTTCTGCTGCATTGAATTCAACATTCGCATTGTCGTCCACATTAAACGATGGTTTTGTAATTACTGTATCATTTACAGTGACCAGTCCCTTTTGTATGCTATACTTCGCTTTCTCGCGCGATTGGATAAGTCCTTTCTCCACAAGGTGTATGTCAAGACGCTTCATGGTTAGATAGTTGAGCAAGAATTTTTTTTGATTTAGCCGAGATGCCAGGCGATGCATCAATCATATTTAGTCTGATAACATGAGGCAACTCCTCCTTAATCCAAGTATTGCTCGGTGCAAGGTACACTAGAATATCCATGCAGTATGCCTTTACAGCGATTGGCGTTTTGAGATTAAGCAACCATTCAAAGCATACCTCAATAAGCAACTCTACGCTTTTGCTGTTCTTTTTAGTGGCTATAATATCTTTAACCGCTCTACTTTCCAACGAGCATTTCGCTATTTTTGAAAAATGTCTTTGAACGGAGGGATTCTTTGTCTCGGGCATTTTATTTACGATAGAAACAAAATGTTTTTTTAGCAGTTCAGGCTTATTGATAATCATGTGTTCGAGAACCCATGCTGCATGAAAACCCAATGTATTGTTAGAGTTGGAGCAAAGGTCTATTAGGATATCAATTCCTTTGGGATTTTTCGAAAAAATATCCATTAAATTAAGTACATCGTTTTTTCGAAGTGAATATCTTAGCCGCTCTAATATTTTGCTCTCGTCCATGTAAATTCTAATTTTTACCAAAAATAATATCATGAAGTGTAATAACGATATTCTTAAAACCCTTTTTGAAAAGATTCATCAAAATAAGAAAGCAGAGTTAAACTATATTCTCGGTGCAAAGTATGTTGCGGTAACCAATCGTGATGGGCACATTGGTGTATGTGCTACTTTAGGAAATGAGATTGATGGTTTCGATATAGATAATCTAAACTTTGATTGCACTGAGGATAGAATTGTGATAAATGCCCTGGTTAATTCCTACATAAACTATAGTGCTCGGTTCGATGGTGGTGGAGATATTTTTAGCATTATAAATTTCGACAGGTACTCAAGCATAGTAATGATTGGATATTTTGGTCCATTGGTGAATAAGTTCATGGGAAAGAATATTGCATTAAGTATTTTCGACCTCGATCAGCGCGAAGTTCCGGTACTTCCAATGGAACAGCAAGCAGAGTATTTGGGAAAGGCCGATTGTGTTATACTTACATCAACAAGTATCTCGAATAATACTTTTGAAGGAATTGTACGGAATACGCCATCTTCATCTGATATTTTTTTACTTGGTCCATCAACGCCCATGGACGATGCGTTGTTCGAGTATCCCAATGTTAAAGGACTGTTCGGTTCGGTATTTAAGCCATTCGATGAGAATACGTTGAAAATAATAGCCGATGGCGGTGGAACTTGCCTGTTTAAGCAGTATATGGAGAAAATTTATAAGATGCGGGATGGTTACGGTAAGTTATAAGTTAAGTTTTAATTAGGTGTACATGGTATCCGTAATTGTGCCTAAAAACATCCATTAACCTTTTATCATTCCTGCGAAAGCAGAAATCTATTTTTCAAATTATTGGATTCCGCATCAAGTGCGGAATGAAGAAATTATTTAGAAATATTAATAGATAATCTTTTGATGTAATATGAAAAGAGCGAAACTTAAGGTTTCGCTCTTTATGTTGGGTTAGTTTAATCCTCTGTTTTTAAGTAGAGGTTCAATGCTGGGCTCTTTACCACGGAAATCCTTGTAAAGTTCCATGGCATCCTTCGATCCACCTTTTTCGAGTACGCAGGTGCGGAACTTGTTGGCAATTTCCTTGTTGAAAATATCACCACTTTCAACGTATGCCTCAAAAGCGTCGGCATCTAGCACCTCAGCCCAGATGTATGAGTAGTAACCGCTCGAGTATCCCATAACATCACTGAAAATATGACCAAAGTATGTGCTGCGGTAACGTGGCCAAATTTCAGGAATCAATCCAATTTTATCCATCGATGCTTTTTCGAAGGCAACAACATCAGCGATTTTTGCCTTGTCGGCTGTCAATGTATGGTAGTCCATATCGAGGATCGATGCTGCCAAGAACTCAGTGGTTGCAAAGCCTTGGTTGAAATGACCGCTCTTGTCAATCTTAGCAATTAGCTCGTCGGGCATTGGTTCGCCAGTTTGATAATGCTTAGCATATTCTTTTAAATACAACGGATTGCTTGCCCAGTGTTCCATGATTTGACTAGGAAGTTCAACGAAATCTTGAGGAACACCTTGTAATCCACTGTATTTTACTTTCGAGAATAATCCATGAAGAGCGTGTCCAAATTCATGGAAGAAGGTCTCTGCTTCATCATAACTTAATAATGAAGGTGCATTTTCTGTTGGTTTTGTGAAGTTGCATACAATTGATACGATAGGCGTTTGGATTGTTCCATCTGCTTTTTCCTTGTATTCCTGGAAACCAGTACACCATGCTCCTGGGCTTTTGCTTTCGCGTGGGAAAAAGTCTAAGTATAGAATACCAAGGTGTTTTCCATCAGCTTCTAGTACTTCGTAAACTTCTGCATCGGGATGGTAAACTGGTACATCGGTTAGTTTTTTATACTTTAAACCGTATAGTTTTTCGGTTAAGTTAAAAACGCCATTCTTAACACCTTCAAGCGAAAGGTAAGGACGTAGCATTTCCTCGTCTAAATCAAACTTTGCTTTACGTACTTTTTCTGAATATGACCACCAATCGGCAGCGCTAAGTTTAAATTTACCACCTTCGGCATTAATCATCTTCTGCATTTCATCGCGTTCGGTTTTGGCAACTTTTAATGCAGGTGTCCAAATTTTATTTAGTAAATCGTAAACATTCTCAGGAACTTTAGCCATATTAACATCGAGCACGAAATGAGCATGGGTTGGATAGCCAAGAATTTGAGCCTTCTGTTGACGTAGATCTACAATTTTCTTGATTACTTCCTTATTATCGTTGGCGTTGTCATTATTGCCTCGCATATAGTAGCCGTAGTATAGTTTCTCGCGTAAATCGCGGTTGGTCGAGTAGGTTAGGAAAGGAAGCATACTTGGTTTTTGAATTGTAAAAACCCACTTGCCTTCCATGTCAATTGCTTTTGCATCAGATGCTCCCATTGCAATAACAGATTCAGGTAATCCTGCCAAATCATCCTTGTTTTCAATAACTATTCTGTAGTTGTTGGTCTCTGCCAGAAGATTTTCGTTAAACTGTATAGCAAGTAGTGAAAGATCCTGATTTAATTTGCGAAGTTTTTCTTGATCTTCGGCATTAAGATTTGCACCTCCGCGAACGAATCCTTTGTATATTTTTTCGATTAGTCGTTTTTGCTCTGGGGTGTAGTTTGCTTCGCCCATTTTATCGTAAACGGCTTTAACTCGCTCGAATAGTTTGGCGTTCATGCTAATGTCGTCGCGATGCTTCGATAAGATTGGAGATACTTTTTTGATAACTTCCTGAAGCGAATCGGTTCTGTTTGCTTCTTTGATATTCTCCATTACAATAACAACTCTTTGTAGAAGTTCGCCACTGTTATCCAATGGAATAATAGTGTTCTCGAAGGTTGGTGCTTCGGTGTTAGATGTAATGGCATCAATTTCGGCCAAGTTCTCTTTAATTCCTTCCAGTATTGCTGGCTCATAATGCACTGGCTTAATCTTATCGAAAGGAGGAACTCCGAATGGAGTATTGTATGTCTCCAAGAATGGGTTCTCAGCCTTTTTCTCACAAGAAACCATAAGGCTCGTTGTAATTAGGGTTAGTAAAATCAAACTGTATTTTCTCATTTTCTTATAATTTGGTTGAATTAGAATTAAGTTATCTTGCTATTTGAACCTAAAAACGATTAAAAGGTTTAAAATTTAAATAATGTGCAAGTTACAAAAATGAAATCATAAAAAGATTGAGAATCGTTTGATTCTTTATTATTAATTGATAGAACTCCCCGCATGTGGGTGTTTGCGTTGGATGTTTGGTTTTATTCTAAAAGAAAAGCCCTCGAAAGAGGGCTTTGTATTCTTACTTATTTTGAAGGTAGTTATTGATAATGCTTGCCCATTTTTCAGCTAAAACTTGTTCTTCGCCGAGCGGACTATTGTCGTTACTGTTGTAAAAATTGATGTTTTTCCCTGGAATATTTGAATTTTTATTGGTGAATGTTAGGTCAATTCGTTCAAGAATTTTATTTGCTTTTCCGCCTTTAATGTTTCTATATGTTGGAGATACAATGCAATTGTCTATTTCTTTAAGATCGATAAGCATTGTTTCTTCCTGATCGTTATCCTTTTTTAGTGCAAAAAATTTTCCTGAAATTTTGTCGATTCCAATACAGCGTGAGTTCCACATATCGCTCTCCGAAACATTTACTTGATTTTTTGCTGCGGTTGAGGTAAAGTGTTTTAGGAATAATTTTCCCTTATTTTTTTGTGCCCAATGAATGTAAAATACTGGCAATATGAAAATGCCAAGAAATAGCATACCCATTAAAAACAATGAAATATTCATAATTTCCAATTATTAAAGTTGATAAATAAAAAGTTTACTTGTTTTCAGCGCCTTGTGTCTGAAATACTTAAATAAGAGGAAGTTGATTACCAGAAATAGTGGAATGGAAAAATTATATTACGAATGGCTGAACTTATCGTTAACTTTGAGGAGAACTGTATATACCTAAAAGTTAAGCATGATAATGTGTGCTCAATTACAAAATTCCGATCTAGTCCAAGGTTTTGGAGTTTCCGTAAATAAAGCGAGTGGCAATTCTCAAGAAACGAAATATTATTTTTTTCGGAACGTTGAATTGTGAATAGGTTGATTTCGCTCTGAATAAAATACTCCGATGTTTGCGTATGCTTTTGGCTTTTATCAGAAAAGTCAATATCATTACAATAGCTGCCAGCAACAATACTTGCGTAAGTAAGTATTGCTGATAATGCAACCACTATAAGTTTATTGATGCTTTTCATTGGCGAAAAAAGATAAAACGATAATTTACAAATATAAATATTTGCAATAAATTTTGTATTTATTGAACTGGTTTGTAGCTGTTTTTGGGTGGATGCTTAGACTTTGACTCCTAAAATCATCATGTCATCGGTTTGGTCGCCACCTGCACGCCATTTCTCAAAGGTATCCTCTAGGATGCTTTTCTGTTTGCTCATATTTTGATGAGAGATTTCGATTAGCAGTTTTTGGAAGTTTTTGGCTAAGAATTTTTTACGATCACTGCCCCGGAGTTGATCCGAGAAGCCATCGGAGAATAAATAAATACAATCGTCTTTTTGCAACCGCATGTATTGATTGGTAAATACGGGTTCGCTATTATTCATGGATCTTCCAACAGATATTTTATCGGCTCTCAGGTGTGTTAATTCATTATTGCGTACTATGTAAACGGGATTGTGCGCACCGGCAAATTCTAGTTCGTGGTTAAGTATTCCAATCTTGCAGATCGAAATATCGATACCATCCTTGGCATCGTATTCTTCGTTTTTCTTCACGATGGAGCGCATTTCACGGCACATCTCATTCAGTATAAACTAGCATTGGTGATTCCCATTCTGTAAATGATTTCGGAGAGTGAGGCAATGCCAAGCATGCTAAGCAATGCGCCAGGAACCCCATGTCCTGTACAATCAGCGGCGGCAATAATAATGTAATCGTCAACTTTTCGGAAAAAGTAAAAGTCACCGCTGATTATGCTCCGGGGTTTATATAGGATAAAATAATCGGAAAAACTTTCCTTTAGAATTGAATCGTTTGGTAGAAGGGCCGATTGAATATAACTAGCGTAAAGTATACTGTCATCAATACTCTGCCGTTGTTTAATGAGCAAATCGCGTTGGGCTGCCATCTCTTTCCCCTGCACCTGGAGTAGTTTGTTTTGGATAGCAATTTTATCGTTCTGGTCAACCAATTCTTTATTCAGTACTTTCAGGTAATCGTTTTGAGTTTTAAATTCTTCGGATAGCTGAGATAGTTCTTTATTAGCACTTCTTAATGCGATATTTTTTGACGATATTAACTTCAAGTATTTAATCTTTTTGCTGTAGGTTTTTTCAAATGCATCGAATGTTATTTTGCGGACCGATTCAAAGAAAAATGAGAAAAAGAATATCGCGCTATATACCGATAATAGCCTTACTTTGAATTCCCTGTCGTAGAGTTGACTGTCGAAATAGTTTGTGGTAAAGAAAAATATCGTAAATCCAACTAGTGCTATATTGTAGAATGAACCCACCTTGCGTCCAAGTAGAAATATGGTGAACGGCGGAAATATATAATACCAATAAATACCAGGGAATACATAGTAACTACTCAGGTTTAAATTGGTAGCACCATTCCGAAAAAGAAAAAAAAGTTCAAGACACAATAGTCCGATTACGAGAATATGGCTGACAAACTGAATCCGTTTTCTCAATCGAAGGTAAACTTGCATCAGAATAATGACTATGATGCAGTAAATGTATATTAATGAGAGTTTAGGATCGTTTAGTAGCCACATTCTATGGCTATAAAACAGTAAATAAAAAATTCCGCACAGCGCAAAGAGATTGATAAGAGTAACCTTTCTTACATCTTCGTATATTAGGCTTCCCCTAAGTCCTGATGCAAGAAAATTGTAAAGTATTTGTTTTACTCTTTTCAACTTTTTGTTTATTATTTGATTTAAAATGCTGAAAATGTTCAATATGGGTGTGTGGTGTTGTGCGTAAATAGAAATTTAAGTTAATAATTTTTTTTAAGTTGATGCATTGCCTTCATTTTTTTTAGGGATTTTCAGTTTTAATCTCTTGTCGGGTATGCAATAGTTATGATTTCTAATAACTAAATGATTTTAGTAACTTTGCCTGAATTTTTGAGAAAGAGGAATGATATCCATAAATCAGCTTACAGTTAGTTTTGGCGGATTCGATTTGTTCAAGGAAATTGGTTTCCAGGTGAGCGAAAGCGAACGCGTTGGTCTTGTTGGAAAAAATGGTGCAGGTAAAACTACTTTGCTAAAGTTAATTGCTGGCGAAGCGCAGCCTACATCCGGTACCATTTCGATGCCCAAGGATATCCGTCTAGGGTATTTGCCTCAGCAAATGGCTTTGGCATCGGGTCGTAGCGTGTTGGACGAAACTTTGCTTGCGTTTTCGGAAACTATCAATATAAAGAACCAAATCGATAAACTCGGGCATGATATTGCAACCCGAACCGATTATCATTCAGAGGAGTACTTAAGGTTGATTAATCAACTTACAGAGTTGAACGATCGATATGCTTTACTCGATGGGGCAACTGCCGATGCTCAGTCTGAGCAAACGCTTTTAGGACTTGGTTTTAAACGTTCAGATTTTACCAGACCTACTACAGAGTTTAGCGGCGGTTGGCGGATGAGAATTGAGTTGGCGAAAATTCTTCTCCGTAAACCAGAAATACTGTTGCTCGACGAGCCAACTAATCACTTGGACATTGAATCGATTCAGTGGCTGGAGGATTACCTGAAAACCTATCAGGGCTCTCTGCTTTTAATTTCGCACGATAGAGCTTTCCTCGATAATGTTACTCAGCGTACGGTTGAGTTGTCGCTTGGGAATGCATATGATTATAAGGTACCTTATTCCAAATATGTTGAGTTGCGTAAAGAACGTCGTGAACAGCAAATGGCCGCATACCGGAATCAGCAAAAGGTGATTGAGGATACGCAGGATTTTATTGAGCGTTTTCGCTATAAATCTACCAAAGCTGTTCAGGTTCAATCGCGCATAAAAATGCTCGATAGGATGGAGGTTATAGAGGTTGAAGAGGAGGATCTATCAACCCTGAATATTCGTTTTCCTGCAGCGCCACGCTCGGGCGATGTGGTTTGCGAAGCAAAGGATGTGGCAAAGAGTTTCGGGAATCATCAAATTTTTAAGGATGTAAATTTTAGTATAGAGCGTGGGCAAAAGGTTGCCTTTGTTGGCCGAAATGGTGAAGGTAAAACCACAATGAGCCGAATTCTGATTGGAGAGCTCGATTACAATGGCGTTGTAAAAATTGGACACAACGTGTCCATTGGGTATTTTGCTCAAAATCAGGATGAACTCTTGGATAATTCCGCTACCGTTCTAGATATTATAGATAAGGTTGCTGTTGGTGATATTCGTACAAAAATGCGCGATATTCTAGGCGCTTTTCTTTTCCGAGGTGAGGATGTGGATAAAAAAGTGAAGGTGCTTTCAGGGGGAGAGCGCAACCGTTTGGCTTTAGCCAAGTTGATGCTTCAACCCTACAATCTTTTAGTGCTCGATGAGCCCACCAACCATTTGGATATGCGTTCCAAGGACGTGCTAAAGAGCGCTTTGCTGAATTTCGACGGAACGCTAATTGTGGTTTCACATGACCGCGAGTTCTTGGATGGTTTAGTGGATAAAATCTACGAATTCTCCGATGGAAAGGTGCGCGAGCATATTGGTGGTATTTACGATTTCCTTCGTAGGCGAAAAATGGAGAGTTTAAAGGAACTGGAGCGCAAACAGGTTGAAGCATCAAAAAATGTGGAAACCAAAACTGCGTCGGACCAAAAAATCCTATGGGAAGAGCGCAAGGAGATTGATAAGCAAATCCGAAAAGTTGAAAGTAGAATTGCTGAAGTTGAAAAAAAAATATCGCAGTTCGAGAAGGATATTGCCGATATGGATAACAAACTGGCTAACCCTGAGCAGAGCGGAATAAACCTGAACGATAAAGCATTCTTCAATAGTTATGAGTTGGCAAAAAAACAATTGGCCGAGATGATGGGGGAGTGGGAGAATTTATCATTTGAACTTGAGGAGTTCCGGGAAAAACGTAAATTAGTCAATTAGACAATTAGTTAATAGGTCAATTATTGAAGCCAACTCATTGTAATATAATTATTTATTTTTTTAACACGAACAACTATCAACGAACAACTAATAAGATATGGAATCAGAAAACATAATATACGGCTTGCACTCGGTACTCGAGGCAATTAACTCGAATGTTAAACTCAATAAGGTAATTGTAAAGCAAGGATTAACTGGACGATTGGCATCGGAGTTGCAAACTGCGTTGAAGTACAGCAATATTCCAGTGCAGTATGTTCCTGCCGAGGTTTTTAATAAGTTTAAGGATAAGAACCATCAAGGTGTGGTGGCTTACACATTGCCAATTGAGTTGAAAAACGTGGAAGAAGTACTTCCTCAAATAATTGCCGAAGGCAAAACTCCATTCATACTAATTCTTGATGGTGTTACCGATGTTCGCAACTTTGGTGCTATAGTTAGAACTGCCGAATGTGCAGGAGTTAATCTGATAATTGTTCCAGCCAAGGGCTCTGCAAATATTGGTAGCGATGCTGTTAAAACATCGGCAGGAGCTTTGCATCACATTCCAATATGCCGCGTTGGTAGTCTGAAAATGACCGTTCCGTTTTTAAAGCAGAATGGTGTTAAGGTGGTATCGGCATCGGAGAAAGCAGAAAAAGATATCTATGCAACCAATCTTACTGGTCCAATTGCAATTGTTATGGGTGCAGAGGATAAAGGAATTAGTTACGATGTTAAGAAGCTATCCGATGAATTGGTGAAAATTCCTTTGATGGGAAAGATTGAATCGCTTAATGTTTCTGTTTCCGCTGGAATTATACTCTACGAAACTTTACGTCAACGTGGGTTATAAGCCTTTGCGGTCAAGGAGTTTGGCGCACATCTCTTTGCCGTAAGCAATGAGTTCCTCGGCTTTGTAGAATTCGAATACTGTTGAAGAGTCTTTTGATATAGGTATTAAAACATCGGGAGGTATTAATTCTGCTGAATATGCAGTGAGTTTCGATTGCATTAGGAGCACCGAGCGCGCGAGCAAATCAATGTATCCAATTTTATTGGACTTAATTTCAGTTGGCTTCTTTTGTTTGCTATTGTGATTATGTCCAAAAAGTTCATCCCATTTCTGGATTAAGACCGAAGTTTTTTCGTTATGATTTTCTTCAACTACCTTTTTACTTGGAAGTTTTGGTTTATCGTAAGGGATAAACGCATTCAAGTCTACAGCAATCAATAAGTCATTTGCAGTCCGGCTAACATGCTTTAATGGTAAAGGGTCTAGCACGCCACCATCAACAAGTAGTCCGCTTTCAACGTTAACTGGGGTGAACACGCTAGGTATTGAGATTGATGAACGAATTGCTTTTAGCAAACTTCCGGAACGGAATACATACTCGTTGTTGTTTAGTATGTCAACTGCAACTGCAGTGTAAGGAATAGCTAGATCTTCGATATTGATTTCGGGAATAAGGTTCAGTTTACGCATACGCTCAAAAACCTTTTCGCCTTTTACAAATCCTTTTGTGGTGAGCGTGAAATCTATAAGCGAAATTACATCCTTTTTATTCAGGGTTATGATCCAATCCCTGAACTCATTCATTTTGCCTGCGGCAAATAGTCCTCCAACTAAAGCCCCCATTGATGAACCTGCTACTG
Organism: Tenuifilaceae bacterium CYCD; assembly: GCA_036322835.1. Taxonomy (NCBI): domain Bacteria; kingdom Pseudomonadati; phylum Bacteroidota; class Bacteroidia; order Bacteroidales; family Tenuifilaceae; species Tenuifilaceae bacterium CYCD. The sequence continues at coordinate 2,534,461 of AP027304.1, forward strand.
AGGTTATGTTGTAACCTCGTGCCTGTAATTCCTCAATCACCCCAATGTGTGCAAGCCCTCTAGCTCCGCCACTCGACAGCACCAATGCCACATTTTTTGATTTGCTAGAGGTTTTCATGGATTTGAGTTTAAGAATGTGTTTCTATCATGTTGTATGTGATATCACCCTGAATTGAGGGTCTCACCATAATATTGAGATGCTGTAACAAATTCAGCATCTCATTCTGATTATAGAGAGTTAGTAGTCTATTCTGCTCTCCTTTTTATCCCACTCACGGAAAGGTACCACTCCTTTCTCTGGGCTAACTTGTATGAATGGAATGCGACGACGATCGAAGCTAAGGTTGATTTCCTCGTAAATAAATCCATCGTCGAAACCATGGTATGATGCCATATGCTTGTTTCCGGAGAAATACACTGCATCAAATCTAGCCCAGTATATCGCGCCAAAGCACATGGGGCATGGTTCGCACGATGTGTAAAGAACACAACCGTTGAGTTGAAAGGTATTCAGGTTTTTGCAGGCATCCCTAATTGCCATTACCTCGGCGTGTGCGGTAGGATCGTTGGTTGAGGTTACGTGGTTGTTGCCACGCCCAACTATTTTTCCATCCTTTACCACTATTGCACCAAAAGGTCCTCCCTCGTTAGCCAAAACACCCTTGATTGCAAGGTTAATGGCTTCATCCATAAATGATTCGTGAGTATTCATGTTGATATATTCTGTTGTACTAATTTACGAAGAATAGAGAAATTTTTGTTTGAAAACTAACAAAAATAAACTCTATAAATCTATATTAAAAATGATGATTGAAACTTGGAAATAATGTGAAGTTTATTTCTACGAAGCATAAAAAAATTCCAGCCTGTGGACTGGAATTTAATTTATACTTGTTGATTGTTGCTTAGTTTCCTTTTGCAATTGCCCTGATATCATCGCTGGACATACGCTGGAATACTTTTAGTTCGAAAATTGGTAATGCAGCCATTAAGTGATCTAGTATTTCGGATTGAGTTCTCTCATAGTTCATTAAACTCTTATCTGCACAGAAACAGTATATTTCCATAGGAACACCATACTCTACGGGTTGTTGTAATCTTACTAGAATTGTTAGATCCTTATTTAGCATTGGATGCGCCTTTAGGTAGAATTCAACCCATTGACGGAAAACGTTAAGGTTGGTTTGCGTGCCAGAGTTTAACAGTGCAATTGGGTCGGACTGGTTGTTGGATAATCTATTCTTGATTTCTTCAACGTAGTCCTTGATGCTATCAATTTTTGAGAATTTTTCAAGCATTTGGGAAGTGCAGAACTGAATTGTTTTTACATCGATGTAAATGGATCGTTTTATTCTTCTACCATCAGATTCCTCCATTCCTCGCCAATTCTTAAAACTCTCGTTAACCAAAGCAAACGGAGGAATGGTTGTTATTGTATTGTCGAAGTTCTGAATTTTAACCGTGGTTAGGCTGATGTCGGTAACCGTTCCGTCTAAGTTGCGCGATGGCATTTCAATCCAATCGCCAAGCTTTAACATATCATTTGCCGATAGCTGAATTGATGCCACTAACCCGGTTATGGTATCCTTGAATACTAACATCAAAACTGCGGTTGAAGCTCCCAAACCAACCAGAATTGAACTGGGATTTTTATTGATAATTATGCCAATTACTACAATTGCTGCAAATACATATATGATAATCTTGACAACTTGTAGGTATCCCTTTATTGGTCGACTTTTTGCAAATGGAAGTTCTTGGTATATTGCATTAAGAGCGTCGAGAAATGAGTTAATTACCAACAGTGCCGCCATAACCATGTAAATTTTGGTTAAAGCTTGAATAAACACAGTTACTTTGGGAGAGTAATCATAAAGGGCAACGCCAATTGTTAGGTAAACAACGATGGCTGGTGCAAAGTGTGCTAAGCGGTGAAAGAATTTCTTTTCCACTAAAACATCGTCCCACTCGGTTGTAGTACGTTTTGCAATACGGGCCATTGAAACCAGAAATACTCTTTTTGCAATGAAATCGGCAATTAGCGCAAGGATAATAATAACACCAATTGAAATGGACACCTTGAAAAATTGCGCAAAAGTCTCGTTCACGCCCTGGCTTAGTAACCATGATTCTAGGTTCTCGAGGAACTGGTATTTCTCTGCAATTTGCTCTTCAATTTTCTCTACAGGTATTTGCATATTATGTTAGTTTATGGAATTGTTTAGTTAACAAAATTAAGCAGAATCATTGTACGATTTTTAAAATAGATGCCTAAAATGGCAAATCGTTGTCAGGATTAAAGTCGTTGGTTGGGGGCATTGGGTAATCATCGGGGAATGGGGGTAAATCTGGAACATTGTTTTCGGCATTACGCATTCGTTCAAGTCTCCAAACACGAACATCGGTGTACCATCGGCCATTAAATTCACGTGATTCAATATTTACTGAGAGTTTAACAACTTCGCCAATGGCAACTGAGTCAAACTCCTTAACCTTGTCGCCCCATGCCGACACGCAAACCTTTTTGGGGTATTGTTCTTGGGTTTCAACAATAAATTCTTGCTTTACCCAGGCGCCGTTTTTCCCTTGCCCTGTTTGTTGACCCAATTTTTGAATTAGTTTTCCGGTAAAATCGAGAGCCATATACTTTGTTTTTTTATTCAGAAAAACAGCCGGATGCAAATACACCCGGCTGGTAAGCTACGAGTTAATTTATATTACTTTTTAGCAGTTTCTTTAACAATTTCAAGAAGTTCAACCTCGAAAATTAGTACTTGGTTTGGACCAATAGGACCACCAGGACGAACGTGTGTGCCATAGGCTAAATCAGCAGGAATGTAGAACATATATTTTGATCCTACTTTCATTTTTTGTACACCAATTGTCCAACCTTTAATAACTTGGTTTAATTTGAATTGTGCTGGTTGTCCGTTATCGTACGATGAATCGAACTTTGTGCCATCAACCAAAGTGCCAGTGTAGTGAACTTTTACAACATCTTCAGCGGTTGGTTGTGCTCCTGTACCTTCGGTAATCACCTTGTACTGTAAGCCGGTTGAATCAACAATAACACCTTCCTTTGTTTTGTTCTCTTCAAGGAATTTATTGCTATCCTCTAGGTTTTTAGCAGCAGTTTTTTCCTCTTTCTTGGAGAAATAATCTTGGATAAATTTCATTGCTTGCTCTTCGTTCATTTTGATGTTGGATGAATCGCTCTTGTAAACATCCTGAATTGCACGCGCAAAGGCTTTGTAGTTAACCTCTTCAAGTTTGTTTTTCTTGAAGTTGTTGGCAATACTAACACCAAATGCATAGCTAAGGCTATCAACGTCCGATTTTAGAACTACTTTTCCAACAGTCTCGTTGGATTTTTGGCACGATGCCAAAACAGCCACTAGAGAAACGGCCACAAATACACTTGAAAATTTCATAGTTTTATTAGAATTAAATTGATTATCGGTTTCAAAAAACATCTTGCGAAGATACAGAATAGAATTGATTAACAAATTTTACGCGAAATATTTTTTTGACAACTAGGTTAAAGGATGTTAAGGTTGGGGGATGACCTTTGGCAATAAGGTTGATAGACTGTTTGGTGTTTAGGCTTCGATGGAGAGGTGCCAAGTCTGATGCCTATTGTTCTTTTACAATCAACAATCAACAATCAACAATCAACTAACTTTGCCATCCCATTTTATTTTTGTTTTTTTGTGTAATAATACTATTTACTATGGATTTGATTAATACTGCAAAGCATGTTGAACTGATCTCGAAGGAGTTGAATTTGGCTGGTCGCCAAGTGTCAAATACTATAAAACTTTTGGACGAAGGGGCTACAATCCCGTTCATTAGCCGTTACCGCAAGGAGATGACAGGCAATTTGGACGAAGTCCAAGTTACTTCTGTTCGTGATTTGTCGGCTAAATATGTTGAGATTGATAAGCGTAAGGAAACTATAATAACCACCATTGAGGAGCAAGGAAAACTTACCGATGAGTTAAAGTCAAGGATTATTAACTGCTATGATTCCGTGGTGCTTGAGGATATCTACTTACCATACAAACCCAAACGTAGAACCAAAGCCACAATTGCCAAGGAAAAAGGGCTGGAACCTCTTGCCCTGCTAGTAATGAAACAGTTTGAGCGCAATATTTTTGCAAAGGCCGAGGCTTTTATTAACGATCAAGTGGCAGATGTGGATGAAGCCTTGCAGGGTGCGCGCGATATTGTGGCTGAGTGGATTAGCGAGGATGAAAAGGCTAGGAATATTGCGCGTCGTCATTTCAAGCGTAGCGCCATAATTAAATCGAAAGTAGTAAAGGGAAAGGAAACCGAAGGGGTAAAGTACTCCGATTACTTTAGCTTTGAGGAGGAGGTTCGCAAATGTGCATCGCACAGGTTTTTGGCTATGCGTCGCGGACAGGAAGAAGGTTTTTTGCGTGTATCCATTGTTCCAGCTGTAGAGCCTGTAATTGATGAGTTCGAAAGGAATTACGTGAAGCTAAGTGGCGATAATGCAGCGCAAATGCAGTTGGCCATTGCCGATTCCTATAAACGATTGATAGAGCCTTCCATTGAGAACGAATTTACTGGCGAACTAAAGGAGAAAGCCGACGAGGAGGCAATTCGCGTGTTTGCCGAGAACCTTCGTCAGCTATTACTTTCGGCACCACTTGGACAGAAGAGCGTCTTGGCTCTCGACCCTGGTTACCGTACTGGCTGCAAGTTGGTTTGTCTCGACCCACAAGGAAACCTTGTACATAACGAGACTATTTATCCACATCCACCACAAAGCGAGCAGGGTAAGGCGATGTCCAAAATCTCAAATCTTGTCGATACCTTTAAGATTGATGCAATAGCCATTGGAAACGGAACGGCAAGTCGGGAAACGGAAGCACTTGTAAAGCATATTCGCTTTAACCGCGATATTAAGGTTTTTGTGGTGAGCGAGGATGGTGCATCGGTTTACTCCGCTTCTACAGTTGCGCGTGAGGAGTTCCCCGAGTACGATGTTACTGTGCGTGGCGCAGTTTCCATTGGGCGTAGGTTGATGGATCCGTTGGCTGAACTGGTTAAAATTGACCCGAAATCCATTGGGGTAGGGCAGTACCAGCACGATGTTGATCAAACCAAACTGAAAAACGGGTTGGATTTGGTGGTGGAGAGCGCAGTAAACCACGTTGGCGTTAGCCTAAATACAGCCAGTAAGCATTTGCTAACCTATGTTTCGGGTTTAGGCCCACAGCTGGCCAAGAATATTGTGGATTACCGCAAGCAGAATGGTCCATTTGTTAGCCGTACTGAGTTGAAAAAGGTTGCCCGTTTGGGCGATAAGGCCTTTGAGCAGTGCGCTGGTTTCCTACGCATTACCGATGCTAAGAACCCACTCGATAATAGTGCCGTTCACCCCGAGAGTTACCATATTGTGGAGCAAATGGCAAAGGATTTGGGCTGTAAGGTTTCCGACCTAATGGGCGATGAGCAACTGCGCTCCAAAATAAAGCTAGAGAAATATGTAACCGATAAAATTGGCCTTCCAACGCTAAACGATATTATGCAGGAGCTATCTAAGCCCGGCCGCGACCCACGTAAGGCAATTAAGGTGTTTGAGTTTGCCGAGGGTATCTATAAAATGGACGACTTAGTTCCCGGAATGATTATTCCCGGAATTGTAACCAATATTACCAACTTTGGCGTTTTTGTTGATGTTGGTGTGAAGCAAGATGGCTTAGTGCATATCTCGCAGCTGGCAAACCGTTTTGTTTCCGACCCTCTAGAAGTTGTAAAACTTCATCAGCACGTTAAGGTAAAGGTGCTTGAGGTTGATATTCCCCGTAAAAGGATTCAGTTAACGTTGAAGGATGTGGAGCTGTAATTTGCTTTTCTGTATCAGTATAAAATGTCAAAATATAATATTTATTGTTTTATATCCTAATTTATAGAAACGTTCAATCATTTCACGAGACAGTGTAATGATTGAGCATTTGTTTATTTCATTGTGAAATAATAAGTAGAACTATCCTCAATTGTTGAGGTTAATTTATCGCCAGTGGTATACATAATTTCAAAAGGAATATATGTTCCGATATTTATTGATGAATAAAAGGAGTTGTTAACAATATCTGATTCCCAAGCGGGAAGAACGCAATTTACAAAGTTGCTGATAATTATGTTTCTGACGTAGTTAACGTCTTCTGAAAAAGTTAGTTGAAGATCTTTTGATTCAAACCAAATGACTTTTTCTCCATAGTCGTTTGCAAATCCTTGGCTGATTTGACTTTGCGTGAGTAAAGGAATGACGCTGCAAGTTATTGTTATTCCATTTGATGGCGGAATATTGATAGCAGGAAGTCTATCGTTTCGTTTATTTAGAAAGTAACCTCTTGAAGATAGTCCGGTATAGAAATTATTATACTTTTTGAAATATGCCATATTGGTGTCAATCGATGCTTCAAAACGTAATAATCCAGTGTAATTCATTGCCTCAATTACATCAAAGCCTTCATCTAGTTTAAATCTTAACATTAAGATATAAACTCCCTGGCTAACATAACTATTATAATAAGCAAATTCTTTTGCCGTACTCATTTTTTCCTCGAAGGTGTTGAATTTGCTGGTTCTGAAGTGGTAGGTCAAAAATACTGTTTGAGCCATTTGAGGAGACGATACAAGATATTCTAATTTGTAGATAGTTTGGTTTGTTAAGAGATTTCTAGGTATTTGAAACTCTAATTTTCTATTTGAAACATTATAAGTAGCATTGCTTTCCCAACTTTCTCCTGATGGAGTAGTGAATCGTACGTTATAAGTTGCATCCTTGAAGTAAAGGTCATTCTCTTGATCGTTATTGAACTTTAATTCTCCATTCGGAGTTTCATCCTTCAAAAAATGATATTGATATGGATATGGATAAGCGTATTCTAAATATGAGGTGCTAATGCTAAAAATGTAATTTTTAATTTCGAAAGAACTTTCGAATTTTCCTTGAAAAGGTACTTCGTTTTTCATTAATATTTCAAAATCGCTGTCAATATCTCTTTTGACCTCGATGTGATAGAAAAATTTTATAGAATAGTTACTATTTGCTGTAAACGAATTGTCTGTGTTAAAGAATAAAGTGTCTTTTGTTGAATTGAAGTTTGTAGGTAGTTGTAATGGTTGCCCACTTGCATCAGAAATATAGGTGCTATCATAAATTAATTTAAAACAATTAGCCGCTCCGGATGGATATGTATAGGTATAGTTAAAGCGTTTGTTAAAGGCCAAAAAAGGCCTAACTCTAAAGCTGTTGTTTGTTGAGGTATTTTTAGGATAAACTGTGATTTTTAGATTAGGATCAATGTAGGGAATTGTCGGTAATGTATTATCTTCTTTTTTACAACTAATAATACCTAATAGCAAAATTGTGATTAGGTTAAATATGTTTTTTTTCATTTTTTTTCTATGTTGTTTAGAGTGCAAAAATAAATAAATATTTTAATTTCTTTTTATTTAATTTTGCTTATGAATTGAAAACGAATGCAGTAATGATAATTTCTCATGTGCACAGGTTTATCTTTATCAAGCCAACCAAGGTTGGCGGAACAAGCATTGAGGTTGCTTTGGCAAAGAATTGTGGGCAGAAGGATATTATAACATCGATTTCTAAGTTTTCCAATGAGTTTGATGATGATAATTACCTTCATCATTCGCAGAACGATGAAGGTTTTTACAACCATATAGCCCCCGATGAGATACAGCGCAAGATTGGTGCTGATGTGTGGAATTCGTATTTCAAGTTTACTGTTGTTCGGAATCCGTGGGATCAGGTAGTTTCGAGGTTTTGCTGGGAGAAGTCTTTTGTCAAATTCAAAATAAAACGAAACCTTAGTAAGATTAAGGGGAATCCCTTTGAATTGGAACTTTACCAGCGGTTAATTAACCGATTATTGGAGTTGCTGAGGCTGCGAAGTTTTAGCAATTTTCTAAGGCACTTTGACTCGGAGTGGACAAATACCCGATTTTACTTTGATACTAATGGAGTTGCAGTTTGCGATTACTACATTAGGTACGAAGACCTTCAGTCCGATTTCGACAATGTTTGTGGCAGGCTGGAAATTAATTCCGAGAAACTCTTGAGATTAAAGAGCAAGGCGCGAAATCACCAACTACACTATACCGCTTACTATACCGATAGCGATAAAGCACTTGTCGCCAAAATATTTAAAAAGGAAATTGAGTACTTTGGGTATGAGTTTTAGATCATTTACTAATCATCAATTTCAACGGTTTTGAGGATGTATGCGTAGGTGAATGCCTGATCTTTAATGTACTTAAATCGTCCGGAAGTTCCGCTGTGCCCGGAGTCCATATCAATCTTGAACAGTAGCAGGTTATCATCGGTTTTCGTGGCGCGTAGCTTTGCTACCCATTTGGCGGGCTCAAAGTACTGTACCTGCGAGTCGTTGTAACTTGTAGTTATTAGCATACTCGGGTAATCCTGTGCCTTTACCTGATCGTAGGGCGAGTACGATTTCATGTAGAAGTAGTACGCGGAATCCTGTGGGTTACCCCATTCCTCGAATTCGCCAGCGGTTAATGGCAGACTAGTGTCGAGCATGCTGGTAACCACATCAACAAACGGAACTTCTGCAATAATGCCCCTGTATAAATCGGGTCGCATGTTAGCAATTACGCCCATAAGTAATCCCCCAGCGCTACCTCCCTGTGCAATTATCATATCAGGGGAAGTGTATTCCTGATCAATCAGAAACTCTGTGCAGCTTATAAAATCGGTAAAGGTGTTCATCTTTTTGAGCATCTTTCCGTTCTCGTACCATGTGCGTCCCATTTCCTCGCCACCCCTGACATGTGCTATTGCGTATACAAATCCTCTATCGAGAAGGCTGAGTAGGTTCGAATCGAATGTTGGGTTTTCTGCGTATCCGTAGGCTCCGTAGGCGTAAATCAGCAATGGGTTTTCCCCATTCAGTTCAATTCCCTTTTTGTGAACAATAGATATCGGGATTTTAACACTATCGCTAGCTGTGGCCCAGAGCCTTTTGGTTTCGTAGTTTGCAGGGCTGTAGCCGCCGAGTATCTCATTCTGCTTAAGCAAGCGCTTTTCGTGGGTTTGCATGTTGTACTCGTAGGTGGAGCCCGGAGTTGTTAGCGAGGTGTAGTAGTAAACAAATAATGGCGTGTCGAATTCGGGATTTACCGATGGAAGTGCAGTGTACACTTCCTCACCAAAATCTATGTAGTACTCACTCTTGTCCGATAGCTTTAAAACCTTAACCTGTATTAGCGCATCTTTCCGTTCTGTTACAACTAGGTAATCCTTGAAAATGTCGATATCCATTACCAGAACATCGTTGCGGTGAGGAATTAACTCTTTCCAATTTTCCATGGATGGTTTTGCTACAGGAGTCTCCATCACTCTAAAATTCTCGGCTTTCCAGTTGGTTTTAATGTAGAAGGTATTTCTCAGGTGATCGACGCTGTACTCTATTCCCTTTTGCCGTGGTTGGATTAGCCGGAAATCTCCTGTTGGGTTGCTGGCGCTTAAAAATCGGTACTCCGAGGATGTGCTGCTTGATGTCATGATCATTATCATTTCCCTTGATTTCGATGTGTAAACATGGGCATCGAAAGCTTCATCGGTTTCATGGTAAACAAGCACATCGTTTTTTGATGTTGGCGAGTTGATGGTGTGCCGGTATATTTTGTAGGGGCGTAATGCCTGATCTTTCTCCGAGTAAAAAATCGTTTTATTATCGTTAGCCCAGGCAATGGTTCCAGTGGTGTTATCCACCTTTGTGTTGATGAGTTTGCCGGTTGTAAGATCCTTAAAATGGATGGAGAACTTCCGGCGTCCCAGAGTATCAACTCCGTAAGCGAGTATATGATTATCTGGCGATATATCCAGGCTGGCCACTTCGCAGTACCGATGGCCTGCAGCAACCTCATTCTCATCGAGTATGATCTCTTCGGGAGCCTCCATAATTCCTTTTTTCCTGCAGTTGATGGGGTACTCTTTGCCCTCCTCGTAGCGGATGTAGTAGTAATAGCCATTGAGGAATACCGGAACAGTAACATCCTCTTCCTTTTGGCGCGATTTCATCTCGTTGTACAGTTTTTCCTGAAGCGGAACGGTCGATTCCATCATCGCCTCGGTGTAAGCGTTTTCGGCAATTAGGTAGTCGAGCACCTTTTGCGAGTCGCGCATGTTAAGCCAGTAGTATGGATCAACACGTGTATCGCCAAACATCACCATTGGGTGAGTGATACAATCTGCAACAGGAGGTTTGGGGATGATATTGCAAGCAACAAACTGGCCAAAAATTGCAACTGTAATCAGGAACCTTAAAAGGTCTTTAATCATAGTAATTAGAAATAAATCGGATCTCAAAATTATACCAAAAATATGGTTTATGAATGATATTCACAAAATTGTTCGCGGCAAAGCTGAAAGAAATCATACGCTTAAGGTGTTAGTGTATGAAAATTGCTGTTTGGAGGGGCAATTTGGTGTTTCAAGGAGCAATTATTCTCATCGGAACAGGAAAATTGCTATTCCGAAGGACTAAATCGGAGCAAAAAGGTTCGACAACCTCCCTCAGAGGTTCGGCATCGGAGCAAAAAGGTCCGACATCCTCCCTTGGCGGTTCAACATCGGAGCAAAAAGGTTCGAAATCCTCCCTCTGAGGTTCGGCATCAGAGTCTATTCAATAAACTGTGTCAGTGGGGGGGGGAGTATTTACAGAACTGGTCTGCAAGTGGGGCTATTCGATGCACTGTGGTAAATTGCACCGTGAGGACTCTGTTCATTTATCGAAATAATGCAAGCTTTCTGTTTTTCAGCTCCATGATTTTTGCTATTTTTGAATAATTCAAAGCACAATTACTAACACTTAAATATACAGTTATGGAAAAGAGCATTAAAGGCACCGAAACCGAAAAAAATTTGTTGAAAGCATTCGCTGGCGAGTCGCAGGCCAAGAACCGCTATACCTTTTTTGCGAAGGTTGCTAAGGAAGAAGGTTACGAGCAGATTGCCGAACTGTTTATGATTACCGCAGGTCAGGAGGAACAGCATGCCAAGCAGTTCTTCAAATTTCTTGAGGGGGGTATGGTGGAAATTACGGCATCGTATCCGGCAGGTACAATAGGCACTACTGCCGAAAATCTTAGCGCGGCTGCCAATGGCGAACACGAGGAGTGGTCCGATTTATACCCACAGTTTGCAGCAATTGCTGAGAAGGAGGGTTTTCCAAAAGTTGCCACAGCATTCAAGTTAATAGCCAAGGTTGAGAAGGAACACGAGGAGCGTTACCGAAAACTTTTGGAAAAAGTAGTGGCTGCAAAAGTTTTTGAACGCGAGGAGGAAATTGAGTGGGTTTGCCGTAAGTGTGGCTACGTTCACAAAGGCAAGAAAGCATTAAAGAATTGCCCTGTTTGCGGTCATCCCGAGGCGTACTTTGAGGAAAAAGCTACAAATTATTAATAAAAAATCCCTGCAATTTAGCGGGGATTTTTCATGTTAATAGAGTGTAGGTTTTCGTCTATATATTTCAAGCACACATCAATCTCAAAGAAATTTGTGATTTCGGGTATCTTTATGCTAGGAATTATTTTGCCATTTTGATAGCGGGTGATCTGAAAAACCTTATTCACGCCGATCCTTCTTAGATTGCTAAAGCCAACTTTTTTGACATAATCTATAAGAATGTCCGGTACTTCGTAGTTCACACCAGTTCTATCTATGATAACGTACAATGGCATAAAGTATTCAGCGTACTCAACAAATTGGGCAATACCCATAACATACAGCTCTTCGGCTCGAAAGTTCGATTCAGCCAGGTGAAAAATGCAGGTTCTGTTGGGTAGCTCTGTTATAACAATCTGTTTGTAGCGTATCTTGGTAGTCATGGGGCAATCAGGGTAATTCGGTTGTAATGTGTTTTTGTCTAATTAATCGGACGTCATTTAAAAATGAAGGCCAATAGATATTCTTGCTGATTTTAAGGATTAACATTCTGATTTATTCAGAATGTTAATCCTTTTATTCTGGAACTATGATTAAAACTTCATGAATTCATCGTCTTTGTTTTTGTTGCTATCGATATTGATTACAACCCCAGATGATTTGGGCTTACTTATGGGTTGCTTTGGTTGTGGATGGATTTGGGTTGAGTGATGCTTAATGGTGGCGTTTCTTGTGGTATTTATTAATTGATCGTCTACTTTAAAGAAACTAATAATCTGTTTAAGTTGCTCCGATTGACTGGCTAACTCTTCGGAACTTGTTGCCATTTCCTCGCTGGCCGCAGCATTCCCCTGAACAACCTGGTTTAATTGCTGAATTGCATTGTTAACCTGATCGGCTCCGTTGAGTTGCTCAATACTTGCAGCTGCAATTTCTCGGGCCAGTTGAGTAGTTTTCTGAATCTCAGGGATTAGGTTGTTCATATACGTGCTGGATTCTTCGGTAACTTTTAGGCTAGTTTTCGAAAGAATCTCTATTTCATTTGCGGCGATTCTGCTCCGTTCTGCCAATTTTCGAACTTCTGCTGCAACAACAGCAAAGCCACGACCATGTTCGCCTGCACGTGCAGCTTCAACAGCTGCGTTCAGGGCGAGAATATTGGTTTGAAACGCAATTTCGCTGATGATGGATATTTTCTGGGTGATTTCTTTAACTGAGTCTAGGCTTTTTGCCGCAGATGCCCCAACTTGAGTCATACCGTCGTCGGCTTTTTGGGCAATCTTTTCAGCTTTTTGAGCATTTTCAGCATTCTGCTGAATGTTCGAAACCATTTCCTCCATCGAGCTCGAGATCTCTTCGGTTGAGGATGCTTGTTCCGAGGCTCCCTGAGACATTTCCTGGGATGTTGAGCTTAATTGCTCCGAGGCTGCGGCTATGTTTACAATACCGCTAGATATATTTGCTGCAATTTTTTTGAGTTCCTCCACCATCTTATCGACGGTTTTGGCCAGGAATCCGAACTCATCCTTACGTTCCTTTATTTCAGTACTAATGTTAACCATTAATTCTCCTTTCGAAACTTTGTCAATAATTTCGGAGGTTTGGCTTATGGCGTTAGCAATTGATTTTGAGATATACATGGCCACAATAGTACCAATTGCCAGCGCAAGCAGAATAAATGTGATAACCAATACCCGGGACTGCGATATTATATTTTCTTGCTGTTGCTTTAGGCTGGCTACTGCTTTGGTAACGTTAGTGGTTGTGTTTTCGCCATAGCCTATTAGCTGCGATTCATTATTCGAAGCCTCTTTTATGGCATTAAAAAGGAGTTGAAAACTCGATTCGTAATTGTTCAGAACTTGTGTGAATACTCCTGGGTACTTGTTGTTCAATGCATTCTTTGCATCGTCAAAAGCATCGTTGAAACTCGTAACGTAGGCTGGATCTAATGTTCTAATGTATTGATTAGCTCTAATCCGGCTTGTTAGCAGTTTTTGGAATGCATCATTTCCTTGGTTTATATCCCTTGCTGCCGATATTGACTCTATGGCTTTTGCGTTTTTGTCAATATCTAACAAAGCATTTGCCTTTTTTTGGATAGAGGAGTGTAGCGCCTCGGTTCCTGCTTTGTATTTCTCTAAATTCTCAATTATAGCTCTCGCATATTCCTGATTTTCGGCAAAAATGAATCGTTGCTTAAGGTTTTTTGCGCTCTCTATCATTTTGTCGAGACGCTCTGTGGCCGCTTCAATGTCTTTCTCTTTCTGAAAATCAACATACATACGCATATTTAGCCGCGTACTGTTGAGGTCGGTAAGTATGGTTGCAATACCTTCTACTTTGTTTGCTCTGTCTTTTATTTTATTTACAGAGTTTAGGCTGACGATTCCTAGAATTACTGCCAGAAAGATAACAGTGTAAAATCCTGCGTAAAGTTTTGTGGAAACCTTTAAATCATTCCATTTCATAGTGTTTGGTTTTAAGTTAGGTTATATTTTTGGTTGAGAGTTTGTCTTTTATTTGATGCATTAGGGTGGTTGAGCCTTGGGCTTGGTTGAGCCCTTAGCGTTTACATATTGATTACTATGATACCCTTATGAACTTTGCTAATGTATCGATTGATTTTTTGTAAAAAAATGGGGCTTTTACTAGAAATTGATGTGAAGAATTACACTCAGCGTATGCGTAAATTTTCTTAGTGTGGAGTTTTACTGCAATGGTTCTGAGTTGGATGTCAAATTTTAATAATGTTGTTTCTAATGGCAAATACTAAAAGCTGAACTGTGTTTTTAGTCTTTGTTTTGGCCATCATATTGTATTTGTGCTTTTCAACTGTTCGTTGGCTTAAAAAGAGCTTGGTGGCTATATCCTTGTTATCCAGCCCTTGGTTGATTAATTCAAGAATTTCAATTTCTCGTTTGCTTAGAAGTGAGTTGATTTTGTCCTTTTGAGTAATAAGTTCTGATATTAAATCGAAAAGATCGTTCGAGATGTATGTCACTCCATTATTAATCTGAGCTATTGCGGTGTGTATTTCGTTGGCCGATGCCGATTTAAGGATAAATCCTTTAATCCCCATGTTTACCAATTGTTCAAAGTATGAGGCTTCCTTAGAAGCAGTAAGAACAATAACTTTAATGTTGGGATATTTTTCACGGATGCGCTTCGTTGTTTCAATACCATCTAATATGGGCATATTTATATCCATAAAGACAATGTCGGGGAGGTTGCTTTTTAGGTTTTTAATTAACTCAAGACCATTGGATGCCTCAAATAGTAGTTTAGTATTGGGTATTTCGTTAAGTACATGCTTTAGTCCAATCCTGAATAGTTCATGATCATCGGCAATACATATCTTGACGATACTATTTTTTTTATAGGACAGCCTGCTCATTGTTCTTTTAGCAATTTTTATATATCTTTTTTTCTGTGTATTAATATATTCTATCTAAGATTTAAGATGTAGAAATTTTAAAGGTTATTTTTAAGAATGATGGGCAAACCTAATTAAAAATTAAATGTGAATTGGAATTATTCGTGTAATTTTGGCCTCGATAAAAAGGACTGTTTTTATGTTATTCATCCTAACAGTATTATAATATTTAAGATGGTAAATACATATCCAGATACCTTTGAACAAAAGGTTGGATTCGATAAGGTTCGAGAATTAGTAGCGGCCAAATGCCTTTGTCCGCTTGGCGCGGCTAAGGTTACTGCCGCTGAGTTTCTTTACGATTTCGAATCTATTGAAAGGATGATTAATCAGGTTGATGAGATGAAATCCATTTGCCTGATGGAAAACTCTTTTCCCATAGAGAATTACTACGATTTAACGCCTTCGCTCAATAAAATATCCAAGGTTGGCACTTGGCTCGATGAGGTTGAACTGCAAAACCTTAAGCGCTCGCTCGAAACCATTAAGTCTATTCTTACTTTTCTGAAAAAAGTTTCGGAGAAGTATCCAAATATTGCTGAGTTAGCAAAAACAGTCGCCTATTATCCCTACGTGGTTGAGCGTATCGATTCCATTCTCGATAAATTTGGGAAGATTAAGGATAACGCATCGCCAGAGTTGGCTAAAATTCGCTCGGCAATTGCTGCCAAGCAAGGTTCTGTTTCAAAGTTGGTTCAAAGCATTCTGAGGAATGCTCGTGAGCAAGGGGTTGTGGAGCAGGATGTAACTCCATCAATTCGCGAGGGTAGGGTAGTAATCCCTGTTTCGGCTGCCAATAAGCGCAAGCTTAAGGGGATTGTGCACGATGAGTCGGCGACAGGCAAGACCGTTTTTATTGAGCCCGTTGAGGTTGTTGAGTTGAATAACGAGATTCGAGAACTGGAGTACGACGAGCGTCGTGAGATTATAAGGATTTTGGTCGATTTTGCCGATAATATCCGGCCATATCTCCCTGAACTGTTGTCGGCATACAATTTTCTTGGAACTATCGATTTCATAAGGGCTAAGGCTTTGTTTGCAGTGGAGTATCACGGGGCTAAACCAATTCTGAAGAATTCAACAGGAACATACCTGCGCCAAGCAAAGCATCCAATTTTGCTGAAAAGTTTGAAACGTGAGGGCAAGGAGATTGTTCCACTCGATATTGAGGTTAATCAGCAGAACAGAATTCTTTTAATTTCTGGCCCAAATGCTGGAGGAAAATCGGTTTGTTTAAAAACCTTTGGTCTGCTACAGTATATGCTCCAGTGCGGGTTTTTGCCCTGTGCATTGGAGAACTCCGAAATGGGAATTTATCGTGGAATCTTTATCGATATTGGCGATGAGCAATCCATCGAAAACGATTTGAGTACCTATAGTTCTCATCTTCTCAATATGAAACATTTCC
Source organism: Tenuifilaceae bacterium CYCD (assembly GCA_036322835.1). Classification (NCBI taxonomy): domain Bacteria; kingdom Pseudomonadati; phylum Bacteroidota; class Bacteroidia; order Bacteroidales; family Tenuifilaceae; species Tenuifilaceae bacterium CYCD. The sequence goes on from AP027304.1 coordinate 2,550,772, forward strand.
TCAGGAATGCTCAGAAGGAAACCTTGGTGCTGATTGATGAGTTTGGTGCTGGAACCGAGCCAATGGCTGGAGGTGCAATTGCCGAAGCAATTCTACAGCAGTTGTGTAATGTAGGGGCTTTTGGAGTTATCACAACTCACTATTCAAACCTAAAACACTTTGCTGCAAATACCGATGGTATTATTAATGGTGCAATGCTATTCGATAATGCTAAGATTGAGCCTTTGTTCAAGTTGGAGATTGGTAAGCCCGGAAGCAGTTTCGCCTTTGAAATTGCCCGTAAAATTGGCCTACCCGAAACAGTTCTAAACGATGCTGGTAGCAAAGTGGGGGAGGATTATATAACCTTTGAGAAGCATTTAAGGGAGATTTCACGCGATAAACGTTACTGGGAAAAGAAACGAGATAATATTAGGATAGCCAATAAAAAGACCGAGGAGTATCAGGATAAACTCGAAAAGGAGTTGGCTGTGCTAAAGGAGCAACGCAAGGAGATTTTGGCAAATGCCAAAAAGGAGGCGCAAGCAATACTTGCCGATGCCAACAAGCAAATAGAGAATACCATTCGTGCTATAAAGGAGGCCAATGCTGCCAAGGAGCAAACCAAGCAGGTGCGCGAGGAGTTGGATAAGTTCAAGAAGGAGGTTGAGGAGATTAATGTTCACGACGAGTCAATCGACCGTAAGATTGAGCAAATAAAACGCCGTCAGGAACAAAAACAGCAGCAAAAGAATGACCCAAAAGTTGTAGATTCAGTTCCCGAGAAGGAGGATTTGAAGGTTGTTGGGGTAGGCGATAAGGTTAGGATTGCAGGGCAAAGTCTTATGGGCGAGGTTGTATCGCTCTCAAATCAATCGGCATCGGTGGCATTTGGTAATATGATTACGGTTGTGCAGTTGGATAGGCTTGAGAAAATATCGACCAACGAGTTCCGTAAGGCAAACAAGACCGTGGAGCAGCCAAGCACCGGCGCGGGTTTCGATACCTATAAGCGCAGGCTAAACTTTAAGTCCGATATCGATATTCGTGGCTATCGTGCCGATGAGGCCATTGAGGCTGTTCAGGATTTAATTGACGATGCGTTGATGCTAAGTATTTCGCGTGTTAGGATTCTGCATGGTAAGGGGAATGGCATTTTGCGTCAGGTTATTCGCGATTACCTGCGTAATGCTCCCGGTGTTAAATCCTATGCCGATGAGCATATTGAGTTTGGTGGCTCTGGAATAACTGTTGTGGATGTTGATGTGTAGTGTTTGTTAAGTTATAAACCTCCATTGTTGAGCCGATTTCTTAACTTCTTTTATTCTGCCTGTACATTTTCAACTTTTTCATTAACTTAGTACCAAACAATGTGACATTTGGAACTTCTTGTTTACACTCGCAGAATAACCCCTCGTGTTGAGTATGCTTTCCGGTTTATTTTCAAGGATATACTCCGGTTGAACTATCGTATCACCACGTCAATAACCGAGGCTCAAAACTATTATGGTCCAATTCTTTCTTACTCTCATCAGCAGATAGGGAAGTCGGTTCAGATAATTCCTCATGGGTTGCTTACCGAAGATTGCATTAAGCATCATTCTTTTGAAGTGATTGATTGGAAGGGAATTCCTGCCTTCCCATTAACCGCACCCGATACGGAAACACCCTTTGATATTTTCTCGGCCTCTTTTTATTTGATTACAAGGTACGAAGAATACCCAAAATCGATATCTAATTTAGATAAACATAGTAGGTTTTGTTCTAGGGACTGTTTGGCTTCAAAGAATAAATTCTTAAATCTTCCTGTTGTTGATTTGTGGGCATTTAGGCTTTTGGAGATTTTGAGAGCAAGAAACTATAGTTTATCAAATAAGCCGCGGAAATTTAATCAGATCACTACGATTGATCTGGATTCGGCTTACGCGTTTAAGCATAAGGGAATTATAAGAGTTCTCCTGTCTGCTTTTAAGTCCGTTATTACAAAAGGTAAACCAGACTTTGTTAAAAGGTTTAAAGTATTGGCCGGATTAGAGCCCGATCCATTTGATATATACAACAATTTATACACAATTCTACCAGGTTCCCCGCAGACCATCTGGTTTGTTCATGCAGGTAAGTGGGGAAAATACGATAAGCCAATTCCAATATCTACACCTGCAATGAAAGCTTTAGTTGGAACGTTATCCGAAAAATATAGAGTTGGTATACATCCATCGTATAGTTCATTTATGAATGAGCCCAAAACCCGAGAAGAACTTGCTGATTTGGTGAATGCTTTAGATCAAGCGGTGGCATGTAGCCGTCAGCATTATATTAGATTAAGACTTCCAGCATCGTATAGAATGCTAACTAAAATGGGAATAACAGAGGACTACTCAATGGGGTATCCCAATACAGTAGGCTTTCGGGCAGGAACTTGTACACCATTTGTATTCTACGATTTGATATCGGAGCAACCTGTTAACCTAAAGGTTTTCCCATTTCAGGTAATGGACTCCATTTTTGTTAATGAAAAAATATCGCCAGAAAAGGCAAGGGAAATTATCTTGGGTTTGATTGAAGCGGTAAGAAGGGTTGATGGTACGTTTATTAGTGTTTGGCATGTGGATTATTTATCGGGGTATGGGCAGTCTGATGGATGGTTTTCTCTATTGAAAGATGTCCTTAACGATTTAAATCTTGGTAATGGTAAGAATTCTTCAGTAAAAAATGATTAGTTACCTTAATAATAGCGAGATAGATAAAGATAGATGGGATGAATGCGTTAATTCATCTAATGTTGGAGTACCCTATGCCCTTTCTTGGTATTTAGATCTGGCTTCGCCAAATTGGGATGCTCTTGTGCTAAATAATTACGATGCGGTTATGCCTTTGCCAAATAGACGAAAAATGGGTGTGCGTTATTTATATAGCCCCATAATGTGTCAACAACTTGGCGTTTTTTCAAAATATAATTCCGAGAGTTTTATTGTTAATGATTTTATTGGAGCGATTCCTTCGAAATTCAAGTGGATTGAGATCAATCTCAATAAAACCAATTCGGTTAAATTAGCCTTTTCAGGAATGCATGTGTCTGAGAAAACAAATCATGTCTTGAAATTAAATAAAAGTTATGAGCAGATTTTCAGCCATTACAACAAGAGTCATATTAAAAATATCTTCAGGGCTAAAAAGAATGGAATAAGTATTTTGGTCGACAGTCTTACTGTTTCAGAGTTTTTTGATCTAAAAATGAAGAGTTTTAGTAAACAGAACGTTTTTTTGAAGCAGTATCAAAAAGATAACTACTATAATTTACTTAATACGCTGGGTAAAAAAGGATATCTCAAAATCTATACTGCTTATTCTGATTTTGAGATTGTGGGAAGTGCCGTATTTATAGTAATTGACAATTGGTGTACACTCCAGTCATTTAATACTTCGAAGGGGAAGATTTTATCTGCTGGTTACTTAATAGTTGATCGGTTTATCAATGATCACTCAAGTAGTGGTTTGACTTTAGATTTTATGGGCTCGAATATCAAAGGAATTGCATTTCATAACTTGGGTTTTGGTAGTGCTGAAGATAAATATCTCTTTATTAAGATTTCAAAATTACCATGGTGGCTTAATTTTATTAAGAAATAGCAATCGTAAATTATTCAATGATGATTACAGTATCTAAATTAACTGTTCGGGAATTGTCTATTTTTTTTAATGACACATCACTCGCCGATAGAAAAATATTGCCGATAAGCCGCCAACGGGCAATGTCCTTCATGTCTAATCCACGGGCCGATTCTTCCGATGTAGTGATGTACCTAGCCTACGATTTTGATGAATTAGTGGGGTACAGAACCGTATTGCCCGATATTGCATATGTGGAAGGCGTTCCCGTAAAGGTGGCCTGGCTTAGCGGATCGTGGGTTCATCCTAATTATAGGCGTAAAGGTATTTCGTCCGAACTGCTTAATGCTGTTAATGCTGACTGGGAGCAAAGAATACTTACTTCTAATTTTGCTTTACACGCCAGGAAAGTTTACGATAAAACCAACAACTTTAAGCCTATTGCTCGAATTAGTGGAGCCCGCTTCTATCTCAAATCAACTTTTTTAAAGACATATAATTGTTGTAGGTATAACAATCCACTGCTATATTGTTTGGAGAAAGTGATTAACTTTTTTAATCCAACGGCTTTGTTACGGTGCTTTATACGTATGCCTAAAGATGTAGAGTTGGAATATTTTACAAGGCCCGATGATGAGTTGAGCTCTATGTTTGAGGAGGCTGCAAATTCTACATTAACGGGACGTTCGCGAATTGAATGGAACTGGATACTTCGCTTCCCGTGGATGCAACCTGCACCACTTGGAGATAGATTGGCCTCCAAATACTTTTTTGCTTCAGCGCCTCCAACCTTCAACCAATACATCGTCAAGGTTTATAGAAATAAGGATTTAATTGGAATGCTTCATATTCAGCATAGTCATACGCGATTAACAGTGCCCTATTCTTATTTTGAACCTGAACATGCCGAAGTGATGGCTAAGGTTGTATTGTTGCATGCTAAAAAACTAAAGGCTACTTTTATCACTCTTTACAACAAAAAGTTGATAGATGAACTTAATGGGTATAGACTTTTCTTTTTGTCGGTAACAAAGCGTAAACGCGAATATCTTGCCACTAATTATCTTGCTGAGAAGTTAAAGGGATCATCACTTCGTTTCAGCGATGGCGATGGCGATTGTGCATTTATTTGATTATTCCATCAAACTTTCAAAATCAATTTCGCTAACCTGCTCGGTTTCGCTAAGTTTTCCCTTCTCGCATTTAAGTGTGCGTCCGGGAAATTTTTTTATGAGATGATGGTTGTGTGTGGCCATTAAAACGGATTTACCATTTACTGCAATTCCTTGCAGAATTTGCATAATACCCTCCGATGTTTCAATGTCGAGGTTCCCAGTAGGTTCATCGGCTAAGATGATATCGGGATTATTAAGCAATGCACGAGCAATTACAACCCTTTGCTGCTCTCCGCCCGAGAGTTGGTGTGGCATTTTGTAGTCTTTAAACTTTAATTCAACCATTTCTAGTACATCGGCAATACGCTGTTTGATCTCTGACTTGTTTTTCCATCCAGTCGATTTGAGCACAAAAAGTAGGTTGTCGTAAACACTACGGTCTGTTAGTAATTGAAAGTCTTGAAAAACAATGCCAATTTTTCGACGAAGATGTGGAATTTGCTTGCGCTTAATAGTTTTGAGGTTGAAATCGCAAACGGTTGCTTCGCCAAATTTCAATGGAATTTCAGCGGTGATAGTTTTAATAAGGCTAGTTTTGCCGCTTCCAACTCTACCTACCAAATACACAAATTCTCCCTTTGCGATATCTAGGTTTACGTCGGAAAGAATTAGGTTGTCTTCCTGAAAAATATTTGTATTCCTGATTTCAATTACATTCTCCATTTTTCAACTAATATTGTTAGCCGTTTTAGTGCAATAAAGATAAACCCAAAATTTTGGATAAAAGTAAGTATTTTATCTTTTTATAAATTTTAAAAATTACTCAAGTAGTTTTCCTGCAATAAAACCTGTAGTCCATGCTGCCTGAAGGTTATAGCCACCAGTTATGGCATCAATATCCAATACCTCTCCTGCAAAGTAAAGGTTTTTGCAAGTCTTACTCTGCATAGCGTTCATGTCGATACTTTGAAGGCTAACTCCCCCACAGGTTACAAACTCCTCACGGAATGTCGATTTCCCTTTAACCGAGTAAATATCGTTGGTAATAGTGTTTGCTAGTTTGTTTACTCCCTTTTTACCTAACTCGCACCATTTTTTCTGTTCGGACAATTCACTCTTCATTAACAGGTATAGCCATAACCTTTCGGAAATGCTGTAAGGTCTTATGTTGGATAGAATCTTATTTGGATGTTTATTCACAATCTCATTTAGCTGTTCCACCACATACTCCGAGTTTTGCTCATTAGTCCAGTTTACCTGAATGTTGAAGTTGTAGTTCATCTCGTTCAGAATTCTTGCTCCAAACGACGAAAGTTTTAGTATTGCAGGTCCACTCATTCCCCAATGGGTGATTAACACTGACCCGTCGGACTTAATTTTTGTTCCTTGAATACTAACAAGCGTATTCTCCACCACAATCCCCATGAGTTCAGTTATCTGATTGTTAGGGATATTAAAGGTGAAAAGCGATGGAATTGGTTTCTCAATTTTATGACCTAAATCCTCAATCCACTTAAACGAAGCGTAATTGGATGAGCCACCTGTGGTAACAATCACTTTATCAAATTCCTGTGGGATGTTTTCATCATCCCTAAAGTTGATTCTCAGTTTATCGCCTTGTGGATTAACGCTTTTAACCGCTCTTCCAGTTTTAATTTTTATATTCAGTTTCTTGCATTGCCTCAAAAAGCAATCGATAATACTTTGCGAATCCTGTGATTTTGGGAAAATACAGTTATCGCTTTGGGTAACTAGTGGAACTCCACGAGATTCGAACCATTTTATCGCATCAAAATTACTGAATGTGTAGAACGCTTTTTTGAGTTGACGTTTCCCGCGTGGGTAAGCCGTAATCAACTCATCAACAGTCTCGCAGCCGTTGGTGACATTGCATCGTCCACCGCCCGAAACTTTTACTTTTGATAAAACCTTTTGCGCCTTCTCAAAAATCATCACTTCAGCATCGGGAAAGTTCTCCTTTGCCGTAATTGCTGCAAAAAAACCAGCCGCTCCACCACCAATAATTGCTACTCTCAATGTTTAAAAATACTTAAAGTTTCTAAAGTGCCTAAAATATTTAAAGTTTTGAACCGTATACTTTCTATACCTCATGTACTCTAAGTACTTTAATGTACTTTAGTCACTTCTCCTCGGCAAAGATACTCAAATGACCTTACATTTTTTCTTTAATCATAAAAGCAGTATTTTTGGTTGATGTAAATACATACCACTTTGGAAAAATTCGAGATAATTGTTACAACCCTGTTTGGCTTGGAGGAAGTTCTTGCCAATGAACTAAAGGAACTTGGTGCCGAGAATATTGAGGTGCTTAGCCGTGCAGTTAGCATCAAGGGCGATATTGCAATGCTTTACAAGTGCAACCTGCATCTACGAACCGCCGTTAAGGTGCTTAAACCCATAGGCACCTTCTATGCTAACAACGAGAAACAATTTTACGATAAGGTGATGAAAATTGAGTGGGAGAATTATTTCTCCTACAAGCAAACATTTGCAATTGATGCGAGTGTTTACAGCGAGGTGTTTACCCACTCCAAGTACGTTGCCCTAAAAACCAAGGATGCAATTGCCGATCAGTTCCGCGATAGGCACGGAATTCGCCCATCGGTAAATACCGAGAACCCCGATGTTCGAATCAATATTCATATTCACGATAGGGATGTGGTTGTATCGCTCGATAGTTCTGGAGTGCAATTGGGTATAAGAAACTATAAGCAGCAGCAAACCGAGGCTCCTATGAGCGAGGTGTTGGCCGCAGGAATTATTCTACTTACAGGCTGGGATAAAAAGAGCGATTTTATTGACCCAATGTGCGGCTCAGGTACTTTTCCGATAGAAGCAGCTATGCTTGCAAGTAATATGGCTCCAGGGCGTAACCGTACCTTTGGTTTCGAGAACTGGAAGGATTTCGATTCTGCGCTATGGAATAGCATGAAAACTGATGCTGAGACAAAAATCAAACCCTGTGAGGCTAAGATTTTTGCGCAGGATGTAGATAACAGAGCAATTGATATTACCGTTGCCAATGCAAAGAGGGCAGGGGTGAAAGGTCTGATTGCATTCGACAGAACCGACTTCTTCAACTCATCACATAACTGCGAAAATGGGCTTGTAATTATGAACCCACCTTACGGTGAGCGTTTGCAGTTGGAGGAAATTACCCGTTTCTATCAGGATATGGGCTCTCGCCTAAAGCATTTCTACCAAGGATGCGATGCGTGGATTATCAGTGCCAATTACGATGCCCTTAAAAACTTTGGACTCCGTCCATCTCGTAAAATCAAACTTTTCAATGGCTCGCTAGAATGTCGTTTGCAGAAGTTTGAGTTGTACCGAGGCAGCAAGAAAACTAAAAACCCCGATGAGCAAGTGGAGAATTAACATATTGGTGTTGATTGTCATTCCGAGCCTGCCTGCCGGTAGGCAGGCGTAGCGAGGAATATCCCCTTTACAAAATAAGTATAAAATATAAAAAATAGAGGTATGGAAGCCAACTGGAATCAAAGCATTGAGCCTTTGCTAAAGCAGTACAAAGGCCGCCAACATCCTTTGGATTACAAGAACCGTTACCAGTTGGTTGTAATGGTTATACTCTCGGCGCAGGACTCCGATAAGCACATTAACGAGGTGGCCAAGGAGTTCTTTAAGAAATTTCCATCAATGGAGCATCTTGCTGCTGCAAGTGTTGAGGAGATACAGCGTTTAATTGGCAGTGTGCGTAATTTTGGTAATAAATCGGCTTGGCTTTCGGCCTTGGCTAAGGCGGTAGGAACTGATAGTAAAATACCCCACACACTCGATGAGTTAACCAAGTTGCCAGGTATTGGCCGCAAATCGGCCAATGTAATAATACGAGAATCGGGCGATAAAGCCGAGGGTGTTATTGTGGACTTGCATGTACTTCGAGTTGCGCCACGCTTAGGTGTTGCTGAGGGTACTAAACCTGAAAAAATTGAGAAACAATTGATGTCCGTTTTCCCTCAGGATAAATGGAACGAGGTGGGAATGGCAATGTCCTTTTTAGGTCGTGAAACTTGTAGGCCAACAAATCCAAAGTGCTTCGCCTGTGTTATGAACACTGTTTGTGTAGATTATAAATTCAGAAAAAGCAATAAATAAAAAAGGAGACACTAATGTCTCCTTCTCTAAGAACCGTCGGGGTGAACCGACTCGAACGGTCGACCACTTGCACCCCATGCAAGTACGCTAGCCAACTGCGCCACACCCCGAACTCTAATTGCGTTGCAAAAATACTCCCTTTTTTTTAATTGGAAAATTTCAATCAATAAATTTACGGCTATTTTTAGCTAATAAATTCTAATTGTCATTCTGTTCGATTGTTTAAAATCAATTTTTATTCTATTTTGTTATTGATTTATTGATTATTTTTGCATCAAATTAAAATATGTAAATAAGTTTATGATATGGAATTATTCAAGTCTATTAACACAAATGCAGGAGGTGGAAACTCAAGTTCGAATAAGCCAGTAGAAAGAACTAAGGTATTGATTTTAGGTTCAGGCCCTGCAGGTTATACAGCTGCTATCTATGCCGCTAGGGCAAACTTAAATCCAGTTGTTTACGAGGGAATTCAACCGGGAGGACAGTTGACCACTACAACAGAAATCGAAAATTTTCCCGGATATCCCGAAGGGACTACTGGAAATGAGATGATGGAGGATTTGAAGAAACAAGCCCAACGATTTGGGACCGATGTTCGTTTTGGAATTGCTACTGCGGCCGATCTTTCCGTTCAACCCTATAAGGTGACAATTGATGATGAGAAAATCATAGAAGCGGATGTTCTCATAATTGCTACAGGTGCAACTGCAAAATATCTAGGCTTAGAGTCCGAAGAAAAGTTTAAGGGTCAAGGTGTTTCGGCTTGTGCGACTTGCGATGGATTCTTTTATCGAGGTAAAGACGTTGCGGTTGTTGGAGGAGGCGATACAGCTGCCGAAGAGGCAACGTATTTGGCTGGTTTATGCAATAAAGTATATTTGATAGTTCGGAAACCATATCTACGAGCCTCGAAACCTATGCAGGATAGAGTTTTGAACATTCCAAATATTGAGGTGCTTTTTGAGCACGTAACAAAGGAGATTGTTGGTGATATGACTGGCGTAAATGGCGTGGTGCTAACCAATGTAAAAACGGGAGATGATGTAAAAAAGGATATATCGGGTTTTTTTGTTGCTATTGGACATCAGCCAAACTCTGATATTTTTAAACCTTGGATTGATACCGATGAGGTAGGATATATTAAGACTATATCTGGAACCTCGAAGACAAATATTGAGGGAGTTTTTGCTTGTGGCGATGTTCAAGATCCTCATTATCGCCAAGCGATTACTGCCGCAGGATCAGGTTGCAAGGCTGCGATTGATGCCGAGCGCTATTTAGGCGAAAGAAACTTTTAACAAAATTAAACCCCGCAATTGCGGGGTTTAAAAATTTATATTTAAGCCTACATTAGATTTGTGCGATTTTTTCTTTGTTGTATTTACCGGCCATCAGTTTCTCTCGAACAGTAGCAAATGCATTAATAGTTTCTTTAACATCATCTAAAGTATGAACTGCTGTTGGGATTAAACGGAGTAGTATTTGGCCTTTAGGAATAACTGGGTAAACCACCATTGAACAGAATACTCCATAATTTTCGCGAAGATCGAATACCATATTTGCGGCCTCAGGTATACCACCTGTCATGTAAACAGGTGTAACGGGTGATTCAGTTTTACCGATATCAAAGCCCATCTCTTTCAATCCTGTTTGTAATGCATTAACAATTTTCCAGAGATTTTCTTTTAGTTGAGGCTGCGTTTGCAATAGTTCAAGACGTTTTAAAGCGCCGTAAACCATAGGCATTGGAAGAGATTTGGCAAATATTTGGGAACGTAAGTTGTATGCTAGGAATTTGATAACTTGTTCGTCGGCAGCAACAAAACCACCTATTCCAGCCATACTCTTTGCAAAGGTAGAGAAGTATAGATCGATCTGATCTTGCACTCCGAAATGCTCTCCGGTTCCAGCACCAGTTTTTCCCATTGTTCCAAAACCATGAGCATCATCAACTAGTAAGCGGAAATTAAATTCTTTTTTAAGATCCACAATGCCTTTAAGGTTACCTAAATCGCCTGCCATACCAAATACACCTTCGGTAATAACAAGGATTCCACCTCCAGTTTTTTCGGCAACATTGGTGGCATGTTTTAGTTGCTTACGGCAACTATCCATATCGTTGTGCTGATAAACAAAACGTTTGCCAGGGAATAATCTCAAGCCGTCAATGATACAAGCGTGAGCTTCAGAATCATAAACAACAACATCGTTACGACCCAAAATAGTATCAATTATTGATACCATTCCTTGGTAACCAAAGTTAAGTAAATAAGCAGATTGTTTTCCAACAAATTTAGCCAACTTCTCTTCTAGTTCCTCATGTTTGCGGGTTTGTCCGCTCATCATTCTTGCGCCCATTGGATAAGCCATGCCAAATTGAGCAGCCGCTTCTGCATCGGCTTTGCGAACTTCTGGGTGGTTGGCTAACCCCAAGTAGTTGTTTAAACTCCAGGTAAGGACTTCTTTTCCTCTGAAAATCATTCTAGGCTTAATTTCTCCTTCCAATTTTGGAAAGGAAAAATAGCCATGACTTTGGCTTTGCCATTGCCCAATTGGGCCCATGTTAGTTATTTTATCAAAAATGTCCACTTCTAAATGCTTTTAGGTAAAACATTAAACATCAATTGAAATTTGTGGCAAATCTACATGAAATTTACTAACGCTTTCAATGTTGATGAAAAAAAATATAAGCATTGAGTGTTAATCGTTTGTGATACAGGTGTATGTATTGTATTTTTTTATCTAAATTGGGAACTGGTGATAGATAATTTTTGAGCGATGCTTTTCAAGAATCTAATTATATTATCAGTGAATTACTTACTCAATCATTTGTTGAATGCTTGTTGTCGGATGACAAATATTAGTGGTTTAACCTTTTTTATCAGAAACTGGTGTATTTTTTTTTCGAATATCACTATTCTTGCTAACTTTGCCTGCTTAATAAAAGGTGTTTTATTTTTCAGTATTATACATACTTAAAGGGTTAGGTTGTCGTTTACTAATAAAGTTTTTTAGCATTATGATGAATAGTAGATTTGGTATGTTTCTTTCGAAGTGGAATTTATACTTGTATTTCGTTGTTTTTATTGTTGCTTTTGGAGCATGTAGTAGTTTTGAGAAAATACTTAAGAGTAAGGATTACGAGTATAAGTATAAAAAAGCTTTAGAGTACTATGCTAACAAGGATCACTATAGATATTTAACCCTATTTGAGCAACTGTCGCCCGTGTACAAGGGAACAATGCGTTCTGATACTATTGAGTTCTATTTGGCGGAGGGAAATTATCATCAGGGCGATTACCTTTTGGCAGCACATTATTACGATAAATTCAGGAAAACATTTCCACGTAGCGTTTTTACTGAGGACGCTGATTATATGTATGCATACTGTTACTACATGTCATCGCCTAGAGCCGAGCTAGATCAGGAGAATACTCAATTAGCAATGGCTGCCTTTGCCGATTTTCTGACTAGGTATCCTAAAACAAAGCATTTGAGCGAGGTAAATAAGATAATGACCGAACTTAGGGATAAGTTGATTGAAAAATCCTATCTCAGTTCTAAACTATACTTCAAAATAGGTGATTATAAGGCTGCTATTGTGGCAATCAGAAATAGTTTGAAGGAGTTTCCCAATTCAAAGTATCGCGAGGAACAAATGTTCTTGATATTAAAGTCGTCGTACTTATTGGCCGATAATAGTGTGCTCGAAAAACAGCGGGAACGTTTTCAGGCCTCTGTTGATGAGTACTATACATTTGTAGGGGAATTTCCCGAATCAAAATATGTTGATGAAGCCAAAAAGATGTACGAGGCTTCAATGGATATGTTAAAGAAACTAAATTAATATAACACGAATATGGACGTAAAGAAAATCAATGCACCAGCATCAACAATTACTCGTGATTTGGATAAACTTGATAAGGAAACAGGAAATATCTACGAGTCTGTTAGAATAATTGCAAGGCGGTCGAACAAAATTAGCGTTGATTTAAAGCAGGAACTTAATCGTAAGTTGGAAGAATTTGCTTACTATACCGATAACCTTGAGGAGGTATTCGAGAACAGGGAGCAAATTGAAATTTCTAAGTTTTACGAGAAACTCCCAAAACCTACATTAATTGCGGCACAAGAGTACCAGGATGGAAAATTGTATTTCTCAAAGGCCGATAAAACTGAAGATAATCAGTAAAATAAATAATGAAATTAGCTGGTAAGCATATTGTTCTTGGTATTACCGGTAGCATAGCGGCCTATAAGGCTGCATCGCTTACCCGCTTGCTGGTAAAAGAAGGTGCTGAGGTAAAGGTTATTATGACTCCATTGGCAAAGGAGTTTATAACTCCTTTAACCATGGCAACTCTATCAAAAAATCCAATTTTAGTAGATTTTTTTAATCCTGAGAATGGCGATTGGAATAGCCATGTTGATTTGGGAATATGGGCTGATTTGTATTTAATAGCACCTGCCACTGCCAATACAATTGGTAAGATGGCTCACGGCGTAGCCGATAATTTGCTTCTTACTACCTATCTTTCGGCAAAATGTCCTGTGATGATTGCGCCTGCTATGGATTTAGACATGTACAACCATCCTACAACACAGGAGAATATTAATACATTAAAACGATTCGGTAATGTAGTAATAGAAGCAACTGCAGGCGAACTCGCAAGTGGCTTAACAGGAAAAGGAAGGATGGAGGAGCCTGAACGCATCCTAGATGTGGTCATCGATTTTTTTTCTTCCAGCCAACGTTTTAAGGGATATAAAGCATTAGTTACCTCGGGGCCAACTTATGAGCATATAGATCCTGTACGTTTTATTGGCAATTACTCTACGGGTAAGATGGGAAGTGCCATTGCAGAACAGTTAGTGTCGCAAGGTGCAGAAGTAATATTTATTACAGGACCCGCTGCTGTTATTCCTAGAAGTAATCCTGCTATCAAAATTATAAGTGTAACATCTGCACAGCAAATGCTTGAGTCTGCACAGAAATTTTTTGGAAAAGTGGATGTTGCCATAATGGCTGCCGCTGTTGCTGATTTCACTCCTGAAGCAGCATCCCAAATCAAAATTAAGCGTGAGAAGGATGATATGCTTTTGAAGTTAAAACCAACGCTTGATATAGCTGCTGCGATGGGTAACCAAAAGAAAGATCATCAGGTTTTAGTTGGTTTTGCTCTAGAAACGAATAATGAAATTGAGAATGCTTTGTTGAAACTTAAAAAAAAGAACCTCGATTTTATTGTGTTAAATTCGCTGAATGATTCTGGTGCGGGATTTGGCTACGATACCAATAAGATTTCCATTCTGGATAAAAATGGAGAGTCCTTTGTGTTCGATTTAAAAAGTAAAGTTGATGTAGCAAAGGATGTTGTTGATGTCGTTTTTGCGAAACTGCAGGCGATGCAGAAGGAATAGTATAAGCAATTACCATGATTAGACGATTTGTACTTTTTTTATTACTCGTAAGTCCGATTTTATTAAGCGGCCAGGAATTACGCTGTAATGTTCAGGTTAATTCTCAGAAAATTCAGGGTACAAACCGTACTGTTTTTCAAACTTTACAAACATCGATATACGAGTTCATGAACAATACGTCGTGGACAAACCATATTTATGGTTTCGACGAGCGTATTGAGTGTAATATACTTTTGAATATAACTGAGCAAATAGGTTCCGATGAATATAAAGGAACCATTCAGGTTCAGTCCCGCAGGCCCGTATTTAACTCGTCGTACAATACAACAATGCTTAACTACTTGGACAATAATCTTGATTTCCGTTACATGGAATTCGATAAGATTGAGTTTTCGGAGTCCAGTCATTTGAGCAATCTCTCTTCAATTTTGGCATTTTATGCTTACATTATTCTTGGCATTGATTATGATTCCTTTTCGAATTTAGGTGGCAATGAGTATTTCCTCAAGGCTGAAAAAATAGTTACGAATGCTCAGGTTGCCAACGAAAAGGGATGGAAAGCTTACGAGGGGAATCGAAAAAACAGGTACTGGATGATCGAAAACTTCCTGAATGGCAAGTATCAACCTTTACGGGAAACATATTATCGCTACCATCGCTTAGGGCTTGATATAATGAACGAGAAATCGGCCGATGGCCGTGCCGAGATTGCCGAGTGCTTAACCCTTTTACAGAAGGTTTATAGAGAAAAACCCGATCCATACATGTTTGGTCTTCAACTTTTTTTTGATGCTAAGAACGATGAGTTGGTCAACATTTTTTCTGAATCGTTTCCCACCGAAAAGGCTCGTGTGGTTAATATCCTTACAGAGATTGATAACGCCAATGCATCGAAATATAAGAAAATTCTAGAAGATAGTAAAGATTAGTTATTTGCATAACGGATGCTTCGCAAACTTCAAATACAGAACTATGCATTAATTGATCATTTGGAAATCGACTTCCATGATGGATTGAATATTATTACCGGCGAAACAGGTGCAGGTAAATCAATATTACTTGGAGCCATAGCACTAATTCTTGGTCAGCGCGCTGATAGTGCAGTATTAAAGGATAAGTCAAAAAGTTGTGTAATTGAAGGTGAGTTTGATATATCTAAATATGATATAGCTGATTTCTTTACTTCAAATGATCTTGATTACGATAAGGTAACGGTTATTCGGCGACAAATAAGCGATTCAGGAAAATCAAGAGCGTTTATCAATGAAGTTCCCGTTAATCTGAATCTGCTTAAAGAGTTTGGCGATTTGCTTATTGATATTCATTCTCAGCATGAAAATTTACTTTTAGGAAATTCGCAGTTTCAATTAAAGGTTATCGATTCGTTTGCCTCGTTAAAAACTGAAGTGCTAGATTATAAGATTTGCTTTAACGATTATAAGGGATTGAAGCAAAGGTTGGCACATCTCGAAGCGGAAGCAATAACTGCTGGTCGAGATTTTGAGTATTTGCAGCATTTGTTGGTGGAACTGAACGGTGCAAACTTAAAAGTAGATGAGTTGGAAGAGCTGGAAAAGCTTCAGAAACAGTTAACCCATGCTAGTGAAATTAAAGAATCGTTACAGTTCTCGTATGAGTCTTTTAATAGCGATACTGGTTCTGTTTTGTCTATTTTAAAGGATACAATTCAAAGTTTAAAGAAAATATCATCCGTTTATCAGCCAGCAGTTGATCTTGATCAGCGTATTGAGAGTTGTAGGATTGAATTGAAAGATATTGTTTCGGAAATTGATGCTCTTAATTCCAAAATTGATGTTGATGATGAGTTGCTCGATAAGGTTAGCAAACGTATTGATTTAATATACAATCTATTCCAAAAGCATAGGGTTTCCAGAGTTGAGGAACTTATTGCGTTGAGAAATTCGATAGAGGATAAGGTAAATCACATTTCTGGATTAGATTTCAACTTAGAAAGTTTACGAAAAGAGTTAAAAACTAAAGAAGAAATATTGCAGGCTAAGGCAATTTCTATTTCGAATAAACGCAAAAGAACTGTTCCCGATATCGAAAAAAACGTTACCGATTTGCTAGTTCAACTCGGTATTCTACATGCTGTATTTAAAGTTGAAATTCAGCAACTACAGGACTTCCAGATGTGGGGAATCGATAAAATTGTATTTTACTTTTCCGCTAATAAGCAGATTGCACCCATGGAATTATCGAGAGTTGCATCGGGTGGCGAATTGTCTCGTTTAATGCTAAGTTTAAAGTCATTACTTGTAAAATCCTCAGATCTGCCAACTATTATATTCGATGAGATTGACACCGGAGTATCGGGTGAGATTGCAGATAAAATGGGGTCGATAATTCAGTCTATGGCTGTGGGAATGCAGGTGATTAATATTACTCACCTACCACAAATAGCCGCTAAAGGAAACACTCACTTCCTTGTATATAAGGATAATCAAACTTCGCAAAGCAAAACGTGTATAAAACTTCTAAACCCTGATGAAAGGGTTGTTGAAATTGCTAAAATGTTAAGCGGTGAAAAACTCACCGATGCTGCTATAAGTAATGCCAAGGAATTACTGTCATCAAACAATTGTTTGAACTGATTGAACAAACTATCTTTGTACTTGTTTATTTAAGTCTATCTAACCTAAATTTAAATATGGCTTACAATTTATTGAAAGGTAAGAAGGGTTTGATTTTTGGAGCCCTAAATGAAATGTCAATTGCATGGAAAGTGGCAGAAAGAGCCTACGAGGAGGGAGCTGAGATTGTGCTATCCAACACGGCTGTTGCCATGCGATTGGGAAATGTATCGGAACTAGCCGAGAAGTGCAATACCATAGTAATTCCCGCAGATGCTACTAACGTGAGCGATTTGGAAAATCTAGTAAAGCAAACAATGGAGCGTTTTGGTGGGAAAATTGATTTTGTTTTGCACTCAATAGGTATGTCACCAAATGTTCGTAAAGGGAGAACATACGACGATTTGGACTACGATTTTCTGCAGAAAACCCTTGATATTTCATCAATATCGTTTCATAAAGTACTGCAAACATGCTGGAAAATGGATGCAATAGCTCATGGTGGTTCTGTAGTGGCTTTGTCCTATATTGCTGCTCAGCGTACGCTTTATGGCTATAACGACATGGCCGATGCAAAAGCATTGCTGGAATCAATTGCCCGCAGTTTTGGATATATTTATGGGCGTGAGCGTGGTGTCCGCATAAATACAATTTCACAATCACCAACCGAGACAACCGCAGGGGGAGGAGTTATGGGGTTCGATGCCCTGTTGGATTTTTCAAATCGAATGTCTCCGCTAGGTAATGCTGACGCTTCTGATTGTGCCGACTCTTGTATAATGATGTTTAGTGATTTATCGCGAAAAATTACAATGCAGAATATCTTTAATGATGGAGGATTCTCAAGTATGGGTATGAGTAATAAGGCAATGGCAATTTACAATAGGAATCTTGAGGAGTGCAAGGATTGTAAATAGTTTTCAATTGTAACGATAAGGAAAAACCCGCGTTAAAGCGGGTTTTCTGTTTATCCTAAGTATGATTTTAATAATTTACTTCTTGAGGTGTGACGCAATCTTCTAATTGCTTTTTCTTTGATTTGGCGAACCCTCTCACGTGTTAGCCCGAACTTCTCACCAATTTCCTCAAGGGTCATTTCCTGACAGCCAATTCCAAAGAAGAGCTTAACTATATCGCGTTCTCTTTCAGTAAGCGTTGCTAGTGAGCGTTCAATCTCCCGGCTTAACGATTCGTTTATTAAGCCACGGTCTGCATTTGGAGAATCGTTGTTGATAAGCACATCCAGCAAGCTGTTGTCCTCGCCGTCAACAAAAGGAGCATCAACAGAAACATGACGACCGCTAACGCGAAGTGTATCGTTTACTTTTTCTTTTGGGAGTTCAAGTAATGTTGCCAATTCTTCAGGCGATGGGGTGCGTTCAAACTCTTGCTCAAACTTCGAAAAAGCCTTGTTGATTTTATTTAAGGAACCAACCTGATTCAAAGGTAAACGTACAATCCTAGACTGTTCAGCTAAAGCTTGAAGGATTGATTGACGAATCCACCATACGGCATATGAGATGAATTTAAAACCACGAGTTTCATCAAACTTCTCCGCAGCTTTAATAAGGCCAAGATTGCCTTCGTTGATAAGGTCTGGCAGGCTTAATCCTTGATTTTGATATTGTTTAGCTACCGATACAACGAAGCGGAGGTTTGCCCTAGTAAGTTTTTCTAATGCAGCTTGATCCCCTTTTCTAATACGTTGCGCTAATTCTACTTCCTCTTCGACTGTAATAAGATCTTCCTTTCCAATTTCTTGTAAATACTTATCAAGCGAAGCGCTCTCTCTGTTAGTGATTGATTTTGTGATTTTTAGCTGTCTCATCTCAATTTCTGAAAATTTATGCGAAGTTATGGCAAATTCAAATCAAATTCAAGATATATATTATAGAACATCTTTACATTTTAAGGATATTTAACCCGGAATCCGTAAACGATGTTATCGTAAAACGGAGACCGGGTTAGTTTTGTTTCATTAAGTATAATAAATATTTACTTTTGATCTAAAGTAATAGCGTAGGCTACTATTGTTCCATTTGGATATACACCTTCAACAAGCACTGCTCCTGACGAAATGCCAACAATTCGTTTCAAATCATCCATGTTTTTTACTGCAACTCGGTTGATTCGGGTTATTATATAGCCTTTTTTAATTCCGCCATCTTTCAAAACGCCATCATTTAGTTCCGTTACTTGAACACCATTGTTAATCCCTAATTCCATTTTTTGTTTATCGGTGATTTCAGAGAACTTTGCGCCAAGTTTATTAAGTGTTTCGCTTGAGTTAAAGTAATCGAGTCCTCCTTTTAGGTTAGTAAGCGTTACTGTGAAATGTTTCTTACTATTGTCTCTATTTACAATAATATCAACCTGTTGATTTGGCCTATACTTGCTAATTTGTTCTTGTAACTGTGAAACACTATTTACATCGATTCCATTTATTGAAAGAATGACATCTCCTTTCTTGATTCCGGCTTGCATTGCTGCCCCTTTATCGTATACCTCAGATATATATACACCTTTGATTTCGTTAATCCCATTATCTGTTGCAATTTTTTCGGTTAGTTCGTTTATACCAACGCCAAGAATTGCTCTTTGCACTTCACCAAATTCAATTAAATCGGAAACAATTTTTTTTGCGATGGAGGAGGGTATTGCAAATGAGTAACCAGCATACGATCCGGTTTTGGACGCAATGGCAGTATTTATACCTATTAGTTCCCCTTTTAGGTTGACCAAAGCACCACCGCTATTCCCTGGATTTACGGCAGCATCAGTTTGAATGAATGATTCTATTGCATACTGTTCATCAAGTATTTGAATGTTGCGAGCTTTTGCGCTAATTATTCCCGCAGTAACCGTTGAGGTTAAGTTGAATGGGTTTCCAATGGCAAGAACCCATTCCCCAACCTTAACATCATCGGAATTGCCAAATGGAATGAAAGGTAGATCGTTGGCATCGATTTTTAGCAAGGCAATGTCAGTGCTGGGATCGCGGCCAACCAGTTTAGCCTTAAATGTACGTTTATCGTTAAGTACCACTTCAATGGTTTCAGCATTATCAATAACATGATTGTTTGTTACAATGAAGCCATCGCGTGTTAGAATAACTCCAGAACCAGAAGTCATTACAGGTTGGGGTTTACTGTACTGTTGTGGACCAAAAAAAAGATCGAAAAATGGATTTCCAAATGTGTAATCGTTACTTACGGTGTACGACGTTTTTACGTGAACTACTGCATCTACAGTTCGTTCTGCAGCAGCAGTGAAATCCGTTGAATTAGAATCTCCTGCAAAGGCTTTGGTGAGATAAACGTTCTCAACCTTATTGTTGCTAGGAACAGGTTCGGTAGAACTACTAAAAATATGATTGCTCAAAGCAATAGCTACAAATCCTCCCAAAATGGCAGATGTTAACGGAATGATGAATTTTTGACCTTTCATATTCTATAAATTTTAATGTTCGCGTAAATAAACAAACAAAACATGTTCCTGTTGCTCGAATTTTAGTTCTATTAACATTTCTTAACTGGCTGAGTGCCAGTTTTTCAGTTATTTAAAACTTCTTCGTGTATTGAGTTGTCAAAAATTCACTCCTTGGTATAAAATGGCGTTACTATACATGACAACGACAGAACCCTGCTTTAGGGTTTAAGAATATATTATCTGGGGAATATATTTAGTATGGTATAATTTTGAAAGGAATATGAACTATTTCTGAAAACGTCTCACCCGATTCCTTCATGTCATCATCGTTAGTTCTGTAATGCCAGTTTACAATTATTGACATCTTTTTCTTGTGAATTTCTTGAAGGAGTGAGAGTATTTCTAGTACCTTTTTGGATGAAGCAGTATTGAAGTAATCCATTTTAAATATAAAAATGGTTTCTTTATTAGGATTTGTTATGTATTCTTTTATCCAGTCTATTATCGGTTGGTAGAATTCGTTGGGATTTTCGGGCATCGATTTGCCATAAAACTCGAAACGACCTCTATCTTTATCGAAATTCACCTCTGGGGTATCCGAAGTTTCAGCAATTCTCAACGGTTTCATAATTTTACTTTTATAAAAACAAAGTTAATGAAATTTGTGCAAACGCAAATTTCTATTGAAATAAAGAAATATCTATTTTCCCGTCGAAAACATGGTTGGCAGGTCCTTCCAACCAGATATTTTTAAATGTGTTTGTATCTTCTTTTGTAAAGTTGACTTTAAGTTCGCCTCCAGGGGCAAAGAGCTTTATTGACAGCCCTTCAGTTTCGAAGTACAAATTATAGGCAATGCTCGATGCTACAGCACCCGTGCCGCACGCAAGCGTTTCAGCTTCTACACCTCTTTCAAAAGTTCTAATTTTAAGGGTATCTTCTGCTATAACTTGAACAAAATTGACGTTTGTTCCTCCATTGTTAACATTAATTGATTGCCGGATAAGCTTTCCTTCCCTATTCACATCGATACTATCCACGTCGCGTACAAAACTTACGAAATGAGGCGATCCTGAATCTATAAAGTAGTTGTCGTCTATCATTTCAATGTTATCAATGTCTTTCATTTTTAGTCGAACATAGTTTTGCTCAACCAATTCAGCATAATGCATTCCGTCAATACCCAAAAACGAGGTTGTGGGGCTTGAAACACCTATTCTATTTGCGAAATGAGCAATGCACCGACCGCCATTGCCGCACATAGTAGATTCATTCCCATCAGAATTGAAGTAACGCATTAAAAAATTGCCCTCCGAGGAATTGCTTAACAGCATAAGTCCATCGGCCCCAATGCCAAAGTGTCTGTCGCAAAGTTTATGTATTAATTCATAAGATACCGGAAATGCGTTTTCGCGATTATCAATGATGATGAAATCGTTACCAGCGCCTTGATATTTTGAGAATGAGAGTTGCATGGTGAGTTTTATTCAATTAAAAAATTACTTAGAGTGCCTAGAGTACTTAAAATATTTAGGGCGTCTAGAGTACTTGAAGTGTTTAAATTAATTACTAAGAAATGTTTTAGTTTATTATTATTTTAGGTTATTCGATATTGAGGTAAATATAGCAAGTAATTCATTACATTCGTTTAATAACGGTTTGATTTCGTCAATATTAATCCAGTCTATACCAATTATTATTTCGAGCCAATACCCAGTTTCATTACATTCGCTTTCACAGATTTTAATTTGTTGTAAATGTCGGCCTTACTTCTTGACCTATTTGCTTCTCTATAGTTGGCACCAATGCTTGACGATGATTTTGTTAGTTGGTTTCGAATTACTTTGGATTCGGTAGTGAATGGTAATTTAGAAGATAATCTAATCGTTGAAATAGCAAATATTTTTGTTCGTTCTTCTAAAATTTTCCCAAACGCCTTATTGTCCATTTTTACTAACTTTAAGTATTTTAAGTACTCTAGGCACTTTAGGCACTCTTACTTGCTAATCACCTCAATTTCAACCCTTCTGTTCAGTGATCTGTTTTCTTCTGTATCGCTAGGAGCAATTGGCGAGGTGTTTCCAAATCCTCGAACTTGAATATTGCTGAATCCATTCTCAATTAAGTATTTAGCTACAGCCTTGGCTCTTTCCTCACCAATTTGAGGATTGTTGACTGCTTCTAAATCATCGCAGTGTCCTTGTATTTCAATCTTGATGTTGCTATTATCTCTTAATATTCTTAGCAATCTATTTAATTCAGCAACAGTTTCGGGTCCTAGGTCTGATTTGTTGATCTCGAACCTTATGTTTAGTTCAATCTTCGATCCTATAGATATTTGTTTTAGAAGGATATCTTTTGTGACGTTCATAAAGGTTGTTACCTGGTTGAGGTTAAGATTTTCGGAATAGTACCAATAATCATCAGCCAATATTTCTAGTAGGTAAATATCTTCAGCAAGGAAAGATAAACTGTAGTCGCCAGTTTGAGGATTTGAGTATATGGAGGTTACTACCGAGTTATTTTTAGTGTTAATTAGATTAATTCTTGCCCTGAGAGGATTCAGCGAGGTGGCATCCTTAACGGTACCCCTTAGGTTGGTTCTACGGATTTGTAGTACCCCTTCCGCAAGGTTATCCTGGGTGGACGGGCTAAAGTTGATTCGTCGAACCTTTTCGTCAAACACAAAGTTAACTTCAAACTGCTTATATCCGTTGAACTGAACTCTAAAGTTGTTTTGACGAAGGTCAAAATCTTCATAGAATATATTGTTAATATTTACTATATATTCATCGGTAACAGGAGCGTAAATAGTAAATTCACCTTCTTTGTTGGTCAGCGCAGAGAATATATTTCCATGGCTGTCTGTTGCGGTTATTCTAATGTTAGAAATATCAACTTTGCCAAGACCTGATAACCTGCTTCTATTTAGTACAATTTTTCCGAAAACTTTGTTCTTTTCAACAAAAGGAATATAAAAATTGCTGTTTTTATCAAGTTTGATGGTCAGGTCTGCCTCTGATTTTGAAAAGTTGCCAGCTTCATTTCCTAGAGGATTGTAACTTAAACGATAAATTCCAGCAGGAATTTTGTCAAAGATTACTTCTCCAAATTGATTCGATAAAAGCTCACCAGATGTAAAATCTGCAAATTCATTAGCACCCTCATCTATTCTTTGTAAATTGACTAATACATTTTTCAAGCCTGGTTCGTTATCGTTCATTACTCTATTCCCATTATAGTCTTTGAAGAAAGTGAATTTTAGGTTATAAAATTTTAAAGCCGGTTGTTGTATTCCAAACTCTTTGCGAATTCCTGCTTCAAAGTATATGGTGGAAAAACGCTCAACTGCTTCAGATGCTGTAACTCTTGATTGTACTGTGTACACATTGAGGAATCTGAATTGCCAATCTTTTGGCAAGTACCAATTAATTTGAGTTGTAATATTAGTATAACTGGATTTTTTAACCAAATCGTTAGAGTAAGACAGATTCATTGTGAGTTTAATTTGCTCTTTATATATAAATGAATCAAAATAAGGCATAATTCTTAGGAGTTTCGATTGCTTTGAATTAAGATACCATGCGAATTGTTCGTAAATTGATTTTGGACCATTCGTATAGGAGAATTGAAAACCCCAACGAGGCTGTCGTAAATTTATGGTATAATGCTGATAGTTGAATTTATTCTTTGTATCTGAAACAATAGTGTTGGGGTTATAGTAGAAATTAGGTCTGTTGTTTACATTTACGAATCCAGTAAGTATTTGAGATGTTAACGAACTTCCTGGTTTTTGCCCTTTTATTCTAATACCTAATTTTCCAATGTATGTAAGAGTAGCGAAAAAATCTTTTCCCTTTTCTAATGATGGGAAATTGTCTGTTGAATTGTATTCAAATCCAGTTCCGGTATATACTCTAAGAGTTGAATTTACAAAATGATCGTAAGTTATGTCTTGTTTGTGGGAATTAGTAAAAGGTGCAACTGTTTGATTAGTTGAATAGTTTTCAGGACTTATTCTGTTGTCCAAAATATAATATTGAATGGTAGAATTGCTCTTGAATATGTAGTTTGATTGTGCAATAAGTTCTGATCTTCCATTATAGCTTGAGTATAGGTATTTTTGCCCCGACTTATATTTAATAGATATTGTTAATTGATTTTTCGAGTAATTAAAGGTTCCTGAAAGCCCAATGGCGTTTTTATGGTTTTGGCTATTGTTAAATGCTATTTTATTGTAAGTTGCTTCGAGTCCAAATCTATATGATTTGAATAAAGTGAAGTTAGAACTGAGTAATGCTAATTTGGAGTTGAAACTTTTGTCTGTTCTATTGTTTGTAGCGCCTGCTAATGTGAAACTGAATTCGCGAATAGGAGAAACCGTGGTGGAGAAACCATAATTATACTGTGGATTTAAAATGTTTTTAGTTACAATGGCTTCAAATTTTATCTTTTTAAACTTATATTCTCCACTAACACCTCTTCCATACAAACTACTTACTATGCTTTTTGATATATCCCCTATTTGTAGGTTTAATTTATTTGTTTTATAGCCCATCCACATCCTATTGTTTTTATAAAGATTTTCATATGGGGTGGGATTATCCATATTATAAAAAAAGTACAGTTCCCTGTTTTTTTTCAATAAAATGTCACCTTGTAGCATTAAACCATAGGATGGTTTTGAATAACTGGAGAATAAGCCTCTTCCATATAATTCAGCAATTAATGCCTTTCTTGAACTTGGAATTAAATTTTCATATTCATTTGATAGGTTCCTTAGCCATACTGTTGTTTTGTAACTTCCACTGAAAGTTTTAGCATTTATGTTTACCTTGTACATTTCTTTTGATGATTCAATATCCTTGTCAAGATAAGCATCAACTGTAACTGTTGAGTCTGAATATGGTGGGACATTAATGTCAACAGTATAATATTTTATATGATTATCCGCAATTATACCTTATTTTACCATACCAAGTATCTTCTACAGCAGCAACCATAAGTCGTTCAAACAACTCTTTGCCAAAATATCTTCGATTGGTTTTATAACAAAACTCGTCCAGATAGTTTTGCAGGTACACGTCTTTTATTTTGTGATTGACTCCTAAGAAGTTTCTCTTTGCATTGCTAATCATGGTATGCACCCATGGGAGTACTCTTGAAGCCTCCTCGGGTGGTACTATCTTTTTGATATGTCTGGAGCTTATCTCTTTGATTTTGTTAAAACCACGCCAGCCATCACTCTTAATCACCGATGAAGAGCTGGTGCTCGCTGAGACTACTTTGTTCATCGTTTTCGACGAAGAGTCCGGAATGACAACCATCTTTACGTATCGGAATGCTGATGGCTTTTTGTTCCTGCGAGGTCGCCCCCGCCTGGGATCAACTTTGGCCATAACTAGAACTTTGCTTTGCCGCTGACTGCCTCTTCCTCTTTTGGTCAGCTCGTCATTTTCGTCCTCTGCATGGGTTCTGAAAAAGGCATCGTCCAGCTCGACAACGCCCTCCAATTCATACCGCTCATCGCGCAATCCCATGACCGATCTGATCTTGTGCATCATGGCCCAAATCGGTTCGTAGCGCTTATGGCCAAGCTGCCGCTGAACCTCAGCAGCAGAGATCCCTTTTTTGGTCATGGTCATCAGGTAAATGGCGTACAACCAGTACTGAAAAGGTAGCTTCGATGACTCCATAACGGTGCCGCTTCGTAAGGTGGTTCTGTATCCACAGCTGCTGCAATCGTGCGAATTGTAGGTTTTGTTCCAGTAATGATGCGTATTGCCACACTTCTTGCAGACGACTCCTTTTCGCTCCTTAACGGTTCGAAAGTGTCTTATGCAGCTGGCTTCATCTGGATATTTCTTTACAAAATCGATAAAATTCATCTCAAGTGTTTTTGTAAAGATAATTATTTTGGTACATTAGCGGATATGCATAATATTTTAATTTGGCAGAGGTTATACCTACAAGTTCATCAGCCTCGAGGAGTATGTTTACCATTTCTTCTCGGTTTCCCTTGTTGGTTATTTTTATTTTTATTGGCACTAGTCCTGTTTGTTGCTCAAAATAATCAAATCGGGAGATTACTCTAACAGATACATCTGTTTCTCGGGGTATTTTAATGAAGCAATACTCGTTTTTAATAGTATTTCCTCTATTGTCGGTTAGGGCTGCAATGATTGAATAGCCAATATCACCTCTAACTTTTTCTCCAATAGCAACTCTAACGGGAATCATTATAGAATCTATTGGGTTTAATATGATTTCTTGCGTTTCAGCTCCAATTATTTGCCAACCGCTTGGGACTGTTAAGTTAAGTGTGAACGATTGCTGTTGCGAAGACCTGTTTGTGATTTTTACAACATTGAATATGGTTTTACCACTTTTAACCTCAATGCTATGCTTTACAAACTTTATTTCTAATTTTTGAGTTTCGGCGGGGTTATATAAAAAGTATTGCCCTTTTAGAAGAAAAGGACATAGAATCAAAGTTAATGCAAACAATATTATTTTTTGCATTTTTTATTTTTCCCTTAGAATAAAAACTAAATCAGTGTAGTAATAGTCGGGTGATCTCCCCATACCTACATTAAGTCTGAAAGAAAGTTCAATAATAGCATGCCCAGTTAATATGTCTGTGTCTGTTGCGTCAATAATAAGATTATCTCCAAGCAATAAGGTTTTATTATATGCAGTTAATATCGAATTTTCTGAAGAAATAACTTTTGAGAATACTCTGAGAGAATCAATAGGCAGGTCAGGGCTGGATCCATCGGCTATAATGTTTGAAGATACATTAATGATAAACTGAAAGCCATTTGATGTACCATCTTCCCCTGCTGCTGTTGTGTCAGTAAAACTTAGCGAAAGTCTTGTCCAGTTATTTCCACCTAAAGTGTCTCCTAATGTTTTTCCGTTGGTGTAATCGTTCAATGAACTAAATACAAAAGGTAAATTACCACCCCGCAAAACGTGTAGTTGTTTTGTCAATATTTGTGCAGTTGCGAGGTTCTGTATTGTTAAAAAAAGTAAAGAAAAAAGAAATACTGTTTTGTTCTTTGTAAATAGTATCATCAAAATTTAATGGTTTTGTTTTATAAAAATACAAGAGATATGAGGTACATATCTCTTGTATGAAAAGTATGTTATTTGGGAACTAACTCTAGAAAAACATTAGTAGTATATCGATCAGGGGTAAGACTTTGTTCAAGCAATGAAAGTCCGTTCATTGTTCCTTCTCCAGTTCCTAATCTCCATCGAATCAAAAAGTCATTTTGAGTATAACTACCTGCTGAGTGTTCGACAATGCCAGTTACAACTGGTACTGCAACTGCTGTTAAAGGTGCAACTGCGCCAGGAAAATTCCAGTTTACGGTAGCAGCACCGGTTGCTGTTGCACTTGCTGTTAAATCATAACCAATATTGTCTAATGGCATTGAAGTGGTGGAAGAATCTTGTCCAAATAGTTCAGTATCTTCAGCTCTAAGAGTCACATTGAAGTCTTGAGACGACGATACCGTAAAGTTTGTTTGATAAAGAGTGTTTGTACCACCGTTATTAATACCTACATTATACTGATCGATGGTATTTACAACAAACTCAATATTACCCCCAGAAACAACAGTTAAACGTAAAATAGAGTTAAGTGTCACAGAAACAGGTATAACCGCCTGGTCGTTTACTGCTTGTCCATAACCAAATTGGCTAAGGCTGACAAGAATCATTGCGTAAAATAGTTTTCTCATAGTTGTCAAGTTTAAATTAGAAATTATTTCAAATCATAAGTATACTTAAAATTAAAATTAAAAATACTATAAAAATTACCAATTATGCAAATAATTATTGATTAATTGTTGTTTTTGGTAGTTTAAATCGAAAATGTTTATGATAAAAGTTTCTTCTGAGATAGTTGTATTTGATGGGTAGGTATTTGTATCTGGGGCGTAGATGCCTGTAATTTGTTTGATATAGTTATTCTTGTTTGCTTATAGAGAAGAGATTTGTAAAAGGGTCAAGGTTCAATTTTAAATCCAACTACGAGAATATCATCAACCTGTGTGTATTTTGTCCCTAGCCAATCTTTTAGTGCGTTTTTGAGCATCTCACGTTGCTGGTCTGCCGGTAAAATTGATATTCCGGCAAGAAAGTCAATAAAATTTTTGATCATAAACTTTCGTCCATCACCGCCACCAAATTGATCTATAAAACCATCGGAAAACATATAGAACCATGTTGGACCATCTATTCTAATAGAATGAGTGGTGAATTCATTTTCCATGTATCCCATTCCTCCACCTATAGACTCTTTATCTCCACGGATTCTAAATACCTCGTCGTTTACGACATAAACTAATGGATTCTTTGCACCAGAAAATTCAACCACTTTATTGTTCATATCTACGACACAAATGGCCATATCCATTCCATCCCTGTTTTCGGTTTCATCCTGTCGAAGAGTCCTTCTAATTCCGTTGTTTAGTTCTCTTAGGATTTCTCCTGGCTTGTTTATTCCCCGGTAAACAATATCATCGAGGAGGTTGTATCCAATCATTGACAGGAAAGCTCCGGGCACTCCATGACCAGTACAGTCAATTGCCGAAATGGCAATTTTCCCTGTTTTTTCGTTGGAGCCAAATCCGGAAGTCAACTCCTTGAACCAGTAGTAATCCCCGCTTACAATATCTCTAGGTCTAAAGAAAATAAAAGAATTAGGAAAGATCTCTTGGAGACTAGTCTGTGGCGGTAATAGAGCTTTTTGGATTCCCTGAGCGTAATTGATACTTTTATTAATATTTTCGTTTTGTTTTTGAATATGATCCCGTTGATTCTGAATCTCAATATTTTGAAGGTTTAGCAATTCATTTGCTTTTTTCTTGTCTCTGTAGTTTTTATAGATTGCTATTGTCGCTATAATTACAACTACAAGAAAACCTAGTGCCGAATAGATTATTAGCCATTGAGCCCGAGCTTGTGCCTGTTGTTGAAGGATTTTGGTTTCTTTTAGTTCTCTGTCAGTGTTAAGTAAATCAATCTCGGTCTGTCGTCTTCTGGCCTCTTCTTCTGCTTTTTTTAAACTATCCTGTTTTGTCATAACAATAAAAGAAAGAGAGTCTTGCTTAGCCTTCGCCTGAAGTTCCCTTAGGCTCATCAAAAGCTCCTGTTGCGCGCGTTGCATCTTTTCTCGTTCCGCGTCTGCTTCGGATTTTACAATTTTGGCTTCAGCCTCAGTTTTTATTTGTTGAGTAGCCAATTGTTGTTCGTATACTGCAAACATTCCTGAATACTCATTTGCTTTCGCAGTATTGCCCAGTTTATCGTAGTTCTGGGATAGTAATTTTAGGCTATTGAGAATTAAGCGTGGATTATTAACTTCTTTCGATAGAGATAATGCCTCCTCTAGGAGTTGAATTGCTTTTTCTGTTTGGTTTAGTGCCGTGTGTATGTATGCAACATCTATTAGACCTGCAGCAACTTCAGCCTTGCTGTTCATCTTTTTTCTTACCTCGAGGCTTTTGTAAAAGTATTCGAGGGTAAGATCGAGCCTGTCCATGTCGGAGTATATCAATGCAATATTGCTATATACCGCCTTTATATCATTATAATTTCGGATTCTTTCGTTTAGAGGAACAGTTTCAAGAAAATAGTTTATAGCTTCCTTTACATTGCCATTTTCCCAGTAAATAAATGCTATTTTGTTTAAATAGAACGCAGCTTGTTGGGCGTTATCAGCTTGTTTGTAACGGGTGACTAATTCTTTATACCTGTCAACATCGTCTTGCTTTGATTTAGGAAGGATATTTATTCCTTGACCAAAACCATTGATGTTTAGTGTGCTTACTAAAAGCAATAAAGAGAATATGGTTTTATGTAAATAGGTTCTCAACTATGATTTTTTTTGTTAATTCAAACTTAGTTAAACTTTTTGATTTAGTATAAAAATATATCTGATTTTAATGAAATAGCTTACAAAAAATAATTATCTATAGGGGGTGTGTACTAAATTTATTTTTTTTGTTATAAATTCGTATTTTGAATAAAGTATGAATTATGATAAAATTAAGTTTGAAATTGTTTATTTTACTTTTTAGTTATGGATTGATGACTAATAAAGTTGTTGGGCAAGATTTTGAAGTGGCTCCAGTTAAATTAGAATTTGATGCAGAGCCTTCAACTAGCCAGGTTAAAACAGTTAGTGTCAAAAATCATAGCAGTAGAAAGGTGTCTTATTCAATTGCATTGGCCGATTTTCTGCCTTCAAGTTTGGGCGAAAGAAATGTTTTGCCTCCCAATAGTACAAAACGATCATGTGCAAATTGGATTAATATTAATCCTTCTTTTTTTGAGTTGAATCCTGATGAAGACATTAAAATTCAAGTGACAATTCTTGTTCCGGGTGAAGAATACGGAACTTCATGGTGTATGCTTTATATTCAGCCTACTAGAGAGCAAACATCATGGAGTGCTGACAAGGCCTTGGGTACTGGTATTTCTGTTACTGGGAGAATTGGAATACAAGTATGTCAATCTCCTCGATCTAACAATAATCAATCTATAAAAGTTAGTAATTTGGTTGAAGTGACCTCGCAAGGGGAAGATAAAAGGAGATTTGCTGCAACAGTTGAAAATTTAGGTGAGAAAGTAACAAAGTGTAAGGTTTACTTACTCGCTTCAAATATGAAAACAACTGAGGAAAAACAGTTTTCTGTACAGGAGTATGAAGTTTTCCCTAAAATGAGTCGTAATATAGAATTGCTATTGCCTAATGAACTTGACCCTGGAACTTATGCTTTGGCTGCTATTGTTGATTATGGGCCAAAGTTTCCATTGGAGGGGGCACAAATTGTAATTGATGTTAAAGGTGCTTCAAATGCGGTTGTTCCCGATACAACAATTACCAAAGAACAATAAGTTATTTAAAATTTGAACTCTTTAAAGTACATTGTCTTTTTCATCATGACTGTTGCTTCTAACTTTTGTTTTGGGCAGCGATACTATTTTACTGTAGAAAGGAATGGAACCAATGGCCTTCTTAAAGAGAAGTTTCAGGGAGCAATAGCTAATGGTGACTCAATTAGACAGGGGCGTTACTTATACTATTATGATGATGGTCGGATTTTCCAGGAAGGTTTTTATAAAGATGGAAAACCCGATAGTATTTGGATTAATTATTATCCTTCAGGTGCTCGAAAAAGTCTATTGAAGTACAAGAATGGGATGAAAAATGGTGATTTTTCTTTTTGGAATGCTGATGGCACTTTATACCAAATAGGCAATTATTTTGGGGATAAACTTTCAGGAGATTTAATAACCTATCACCCAAATGGCCAGATCGATACAAAATCTACCTATAAGAATGGGATGCTCTGTGGTGTTACAGAAATATTTTCTGCTGATGGTAAAAAACGTCTAGTTTCTGAATATAGAAACGATACGCTGAACGGCATTTGGAAAACATACTACGATACGGGCGAACTCAATTATTCAGGATTTAAAAAGGACGGGAAGTATACAGATACGTTATATACATACTATAAAAATGGTCAACTGCAAAGAAAAACCTTTTATGTTGATGGATCTATTGAAGGAGTATTGTATAGTTTCTATGAATCAGGAAAGTTAATGGAGATTTCGAATTACCAAAGAGGATCTCAGATTGGTTTGTACAAAGCATTTTTTGAAAATGGGAACCTGATGGAGTTTGGCGAGTATTATAACGGCCGAAAAACAGGTCAATGGGTTAGTTACTACCCCAATGGGATTGTCCATTCTAAAGGAGAGTTTAAGGATGGATTGTATGAGGGGAAATGGGTTGTCTATCAAGTTAATGGACAGTTAAAACAGGTTGGTAAGTACTGCAAGGGAATGGCCTGTGGAATATGGTACTATTTTGATATTGCTGGGCATCTACTTCTTACTGGTTATTATGTTAATGATAGGATTAATGATTTATGGACAACATATTATCCGAATGGGAGTGTGGCTGGGCGAATACAGTACCTGAATGGGACGCCAATTGCTGTTAAATGGTTTTATGAGACGGATGGGGCGTTGGTTAAGAAACTTGAATACAATGTAGGACTACAAAAATAAAGGCTGCAATTTGCAGCCTTTATTTTTGAGTATTAAGTTAATTAAGCATCAATTTTAGCATACTTAGCGTGAGTTTCAATGAATTCTCTTCGAGGAGGAACTTCATCGCCCATTAGCATGGAGAATATTCTATCGGCTTGAGCTGCGCTATCAATGGTCACTTGGCGAAGTATGCGTGTGGCGGGATTCATGGTTGTTTCCCATAGTTGCTCTGCGTTCATTTCTCCCAAACCTTTGTAACGCTGAACGTGAACCGATCCATCTTTTCCTTTTCCAATCTCTTCAACAGCCTTTAGACGTTCTTCCTCGTTCCAGCAGTAGCGCTCTTCTTTGCCTTTCTTTACCAAGTATAGTGGCGGTGTTGCTATGTAAACATGTCCTTCGTTGATAAGGTCAATCATGTGGCGGAAGAAGAATGTTAGAATTAATGTTGCGATATGGCTTCCATCAACATCGGCATCGGTCATGATAATTATTTTGTTATAGCGAAGTCCACTCATATTAAGAGCTTTGCTATCTTCCTCGGTTCCAATGCTTACTCCGAATGCAGTATAGATATTCTTAATCTCCTCATTTTCGAGGATTTTATGCTGCATTGCTTTTTCAACGTTTAGGATTTTACCCCTCAATGGCAGGATTGCCTGAAAACTTCTATCTCTGCCTTGCTTAGCAGTACCACCAGCAGAGTCTCCCTCTACAAGGTAAATTTCGGTGCGAGAAGGGTCTTTGTCGGAACAGTCGGATAATTTTCCGGGTAAACCTGATCCCGAAAGAACGGTTTTCCTTTGCACAAGTTCTCTTGCTTTACGTGCAGCATGGCGTGCGGTTGCTGCCAATATCACTTTCTGAACAATATTGCGGGCATCCTTGGGATTTTCCTCTAAGTAGTTTGCAAGCGCTTCACTTAATGCCTGATCCACGGCTAAACTAACCTCGGGGTTTCCAAGTTTTGTTTTAGTTTGTCCTTCAAACTGAGGTTCAGCAACCTTAACTGAAATTACTGCTGTTAATCCTTCGCGGAAGTCGTCTCCATTGATATCGAACTTCAATTTTGAGAGCATCCCTGAATCCTCGGCATATTTCTTAAGAGTTCGTGTTAATGCTCTGCGGAATCCAGTTAAGTGTGTGCCTCCTTCAATCGTGTTTATATTGTTTACGTACGAATGAACGTTTTCGGAGAAAGAAGTGTTGTACTGCATAGCAACTTCAACCGGGACTTCGCCTTTGTCGGAGTCGATATGAATGATCTTCTCTGTCAAACTTTCCCTGTTTACATCCAGGAACTTGATGAATTCTTTAAGTCCTTCCTGCGAGTAAAATTCTTCTTTTCTGAAGTGTTTTTCACCATTCTCAACAAGTTCTCTTTTATCTATAAGGGTTAAGCGAATCCCTTTGTTGAGAAATGCCAATTCGCGAAGGCGAGAGGCCAAAATCTCAAAATTGAATAGTGTGGTTTGTGTGAATATTTGGCTGTCGGGGAGGAAGGTTATTATTGTTCCAGTTTTATCCGAATCACCTATAGTCTTTAATTCCGAGATAGACTTTCCTCTTGAGAATTCCTGTTTGTATATCTTACCATCACGATGTACTTCGGCAATGAGTTTTACCGATAATGCGTTAACGCATGATACCCCAACTCCGTGCAAACCTCCGGATACTTTGTAACTGTCCTTGTCGAATTTTCCCCCAGCATGGAGAACCGTAAGAACAACCTCTAATGCTGATTTTTTCTCTTTTTCGTGGAAATCTACGGGGATTCCTCGGCCATTATCTGTTACGGTTATAGACCCATCCTCGTTTATGATTACTTCAATCGTATCGCAGTATCCAGCAAGTGCCTCGTCAATAGAGTTGTCAACTACTTCGTATACCAAATGGTGTAACCCTTTATTGCCTGTATCACCAATGTACATAGCAGGGCGCATTCTCACCGCTTCTAATCCTTCAAGTACTTGAATGCTATCGGCTGTGTATTCCGATGAACTGTTCGTCTTTGTTAGTTCGTTTTCGTTATTGCTCATAATTTAACTTATAAATACAGAAAAGTACTTCTGTGTATAGCTTTGATATTGAATTAAAATAAATCCATCAAAGGTAGAAAAAATATCGGTTATTTGTTTAATTGTTGATTACTTTTTGTATTTGGTAAATTTTTATTTATCAGATCGTTATGGATGTGTTGATCAAAAAAAATGCATCAGAACGATGCACTTTTTTATGTTAAATTTTCAAAAAAATTAGAATTTGTAAGACGCTCCGAGTTGTATGTTGAACCTATAGGTTGGATAAAGGTACCACTCCTGATATTTTGAAGATGTTAGGTTGTTTAAATTCAAGTATGCCGATAATCGACTATTGTAGTTGTACTCAAAACCAAGGTTGATATCGAAGAAGCTATCCAGCTTAACGGGCGAGGCCTCGTTTGCCCAACGTTTTCCCATGGAGTAAATCTGTAGATTTGTAATAATCTTATCTTTAATGCTATATCTAAGGTTTACAAATGCAGTATAGTCTGGTTTGTGCCAAGGATGCTGTAAGTTTTGCAATTTATAGTTATAGTATTCAGCGTGGAGAAGTACACTAAAGCGCTCTGTTGGGGCAATGGTTAGTTCTCCAAGTACTTTTGTTTGCTCAACATTGTCAAAATCTGCAATAAACCTATTCATCAATGGATTGGTCTCATCGATACTTGTGTTTACAAAGAAATACATACTGTCAATAATAGCGTACGATGCAAACGCATTGTACGAAACGGTTGCGCTGAATTTACCTTTTATACCACCTGTGAGAATTAACTTATGTGATGTGTTCCATACATCAATGCCTGGCATTACCCATGGATTTTCGCTTAAGATTTTGGAGTAAGAGTTTTCCTCAAGATAGCCCCCGATTTCGATATACGGAATAAAGTAATGGCTAACTATATCGTACGATAAATGAGCCTTGGGGTAAAAGTAGGTGTTGTTAATGCCATTATTGGCGTCGTAGGTTATGCCAACCCCTGCAACAACCCTCCACTGTGGTCCAAAGAAGTGAATCCATGGTGAAAGTCGGAATACAGTGTTATTGCCCGAATCGAGGCTTAGGTTTTGCATGTAGTGCACTAACGACACATCTCCGCCAAACTGTTCTTGCTCAATATACTTGTTTAATGATAGCGATGCTGCAATCTTATTTTCCTGCATGTCGTACTTGTCGCCAAGATGTTCGAAGTTGGCGTTGATGCTATAGTTTAGGTGCGCAGAATCCTTGTATGTAGTGGTGAAATCGATGTTTGCGTTTAGCCTGTTTGCTTTTTGTTT
Source organism: Tenuifilaceae bacterium CYCD (assembly GCA_036322835.1). Taxonomy (NCBI): domain Bacteria; kingdom Pseudomonadati; phylum Bacteroidota; class Bacteroidia; order Bacteroidales; family Tenuifilaceae; species Tenuifilaceae bacterium CYCD. The sequence goes on from AP027304.1 coordinate 2,586,454, forward strand.
GTCGGAGTTAGGCGTTAAAGTTGCATTTTTAGTATCGTAACCGTAGTAAGTTTTTTGAGTGTTGCTGTAACCAATTTCTCCTTGTAGAATCCGATCCTGAAACATTCGTTTCCCGAATAGCTTGATATTGGTGTTTCCGTTTTTAGCATCTACTTTTTTGTCATCATCGAGTTTGATTTTTCCAATGTTTGTATTATGCAGAAAATATGCGCCGTATAGGAAGTTCTGATTGCGTTTGCTATTGTAGTATCCTTCTATTAGAGGCATTGTGTGCGTGCCAAAGCCTATTCTGATTAACGAGGATTGCAAATCAGTTAGCGGTTCCGATAGCATTCGGGCGGCAGAAATTGGAGTTGGCGTAAAGTAAGTGTTTATGGGTCTCTGTAGGATTGAGTATGTGAAGTTAGGGTTTACCTTTATGGTATCCTCAATCTTGGGCTGAAGGTTGATTTTAAATGCATCGGAAATAGAAGGCTCGTAAGGACGAACCACCTGAACCTCTTTCTTTAGGTTATCCTCTTGTGCTGAAACCGTGGAACAATAAAGAATGGCAGCAGAGAATAGAAGTAGATAGCAACTCGTTGTATATGTTTTACTTTTTTGCATGGTCAATAGCATTTAATTACTTAACACCGATATTAATATCATCAACTTCCTTGGTTTGCTTATCCTTTTCGGCCTTCACCAATTGGTTGAGTTTATCTGTAGCTTCATCAATTATTCCATCGTTGGTTGTTGAGTATCCATCAGTAACACTTTGAAGCGTTGCTTTCGCTTGGAAAAAGTCGTCTTGTTTCATGTAAACGTCTGCCAACAGGATGAAACTTTTGGCAAGCCAGTACTGATGTGGGGTATTCTTTTCGGAAAATGCAAAAACCTCTGTTTCTGCTTTGCTGTATTCACCTTTGTCTAAATATATTTTTGCAATTTGATATTTAGATTCAGCGCCTTCTTTGGTTTTTAGGTTTGCAGCAACTTTTGCGAATTCAATGAGAGCATCATCAACCTTGTTCAATTCAAGGAGTGATTTTGCCAGTTTGAAACGAGTTTCGGTTTCAATTTCAGCGGGAAGTTTTTCGGTTGATAAAACGCTATTTGCAATTGCTGGCATGTTGGCGTAGTCATTAAGGAGAAATGCACATCGCAATTTTCCTAAACGAGCATCAAGTAGCGAGGTTTTTAGTTCGGCAATTTGCTCCAATTTATTGTAGGTATCAAAGCACTTTTGGAACTCCTCTTTGCTGAAATATATTTTGCCTAATTGAAGTAGACTTTGCTCTGTAAAACTATTCTTTGGCATTGCTGCAACCTTGCTAAACGATTCAATAGCAGCATCAGTGTTGTTGTTCCTGTAGTAGCAATCGCCTAAATAGTAGTTGGAGTTTATTGCAAAACTACCCTGTGGAAAATCCTTGAGGTATTGGGTGAATGCCGGGTTGGATTTATCGCAATCGCCGTTGACATAAAGTTTTTCGGCTGCCATGTAGGTTAGCGAATCTTTTTCGGCCAAGCTTATATTGGCTATGCTACCCAATTTCGATGCATAATCAAAGTAAGTTGAAGCGTCTCCTTTATCAACATAAATATTTCGAATGCCAATAAGAGCGTTCTTTGCTTCTGATGTTCCCGGGAAACCTTCGACTACTCTTTTGTAGTATTGCATTGCAGTATCGGGATTTTCGGTATTGTAGTAGATTAGTCCAAGTTGAACTAATGCCTTTACGTAGTAGCTGCTTCCGGTATAATACCTCTCAATTTTTTGATAGTTTGCCTTTGCATCGTTGGGTTGATTTAGAACCATATAACTTTCGGCAAGTTCAAAAATTGCATCGTCCATGTAATTGGAGTTGGGGTATTTTGTTGTTAGGGCTAAAAGCGATTCAACCTTTTTTTGTGGACGTTCCACTAAGCCTAAAGAGAATCCTCGTTGGAATGCAGCGTAATCGGCATCAGTTTTATCAATCAATATGGCTTTGTCGTAGTAATCAATGGCAGCCCAGTAACGACGTTGGATAAAGAACGAATCGCCAATTCTATTGTATGCATCGCCAACATATATGTTTTTTTCATCGTTACTCAGGGACGTGAACTTGCGAAACCAAACAATAGCTTCGTCGTAATTCTTCATTTTGAAGTAGGTGTAGCCGAGGTTATAGTGTGCCATGTTGAATTCTGGTAGGTTGAAGGCCCCTGGAGTTAGGATAAATTTATTATAACCCTCGGTCGCTTTTGAGTAGTTTTCAACTCTATAGTACGATTCGGCTTGCCAGTATGTGGCTTCGGCGGCAAGATTTTGGTTGTAGTCTGAATGCTGCAGCGATAGATCGAACATTTTGATAGCCTCCTCAAAGTTCAAATTTTGAAATAATTCCAATCCTCTGTAGTAGGCAGTTTTTTGAATCGCGGCTTTAATTGTGGCATCCTTGTTCTTTATTTTTTCAAGCGATTCAACGGCTTCGCTGTAGTTTCTTGTGCTTAGGTAAGCTAATGTTAAGTAGTTGTAAGCCTCGTCGGTACGAGGAGTGTTTGGGTATAATTGAATATATGTGCGGAATGCATCAATTGCTTCGTTGAACGGAGCGTAAAGTTGCTCATAGGTTAACTTTGCAAAGTTGAACAGCGCATCTTCCTTTATTATTCCATCGAAATCGAGTTTTGAGGCCATTCCGAAGGCTTGGCGAGCCTTAGCCTTATCATCTTGCTGCAAATAGCAATCTGCTAGGTGATAATGTGCGTTTTGGCTTAATGAATCGTCGGTTGTGGATACTCTTTCGAGGTATTTTGCCGCATCGGCGTATTTTTGGTTTTTATAGTATGCGAATCCAATTAGGTAGTGATCGTCGCGGGTGAGTTGTTGCGTTTTTTCAGCGTATTTCTGTAGGTAAACCACAGAACTGTCGTACTGTTTGAGCTTGAAATACGATTCCCCAATAATTCTTGCGATTTCGGGAGTTCTTTTGGTCGTATTGTCCTTGAGTAGGGGAGGAGAGTAACTTACAACCTTGCTGTAATCGCCTTGTAAGTAATATATCTGCGAAATATAGAAAGGAACGATTGGCGCAAAAGTCTCGTTTTCCTTTAATTTTTCAAAGCCTTTTACCGCCGTGGCGTATTTCTTTTGAAGATAGGCAATGTGCGAGTAGTAGTACGTTGCGGGAGCTGCAAATTTGTTGTCAACATCTTTAACCTGATACAGCCATTTGTTGGCATTGTCAAAATCGTTTGTCATGAAATAGCAATACCCCAAAATGAATTGCATCTCAAACTGTTTATCCTTGTCAATGCCGTTTTTGTCAATTTTGCTTAACCACGATATTGATTTCGTGTACTTTTTTTGCTGGTACTGCATTTTGCCCATGGCAAAGTAGGCCAAATCAATTTTCTGACTTTCGGGATGATTGTTGATAAAGGTACCAATTAGGTATTCTGCATCGTTATTGTCCAATTCAATTGCGCACATTGCGCGGTAAAACTCCGATTCGGTTTTCAGATGATTTACATCGCGATCCGAAATCTTGATATACTCTTCGAAAAGTTTTTGCGAGTTTGCATACAATCCTCTGTTGTACAAATCAAGCGCTTTTCGGTAGACTACATCGGGCTCGGTGTAGTTTTGGGTTTCTTGTCCCTGAGAAATATTGATTGTAAGAAAAAGGCTAAAGATTGCCAGTAAAGCTGCTTTTAGTTTAATCATGTCACAGTTTTCTTAAATTCGGATAAAAGTAGTAAGAATTGAGTTAACCCTGATTTTGAAAACGGAATTTTAATTAACAATCAGCCATTAAACTTGTTAATTATTTTTAAAAGATGATAAATTAATCAGTTTTATGGTAAATTTAGGATGTTAAATTATGATTCCTGTAAGTATTGAATTGTAAACATTTTTACAGTAACTTGAAAGAAAAATCATGCTTGCAAAAGTAAAGAGCATAATACGCGCAAAAGCTGCAATAGAAGGTGCAGGCGTTAGGTTAAGCCGGGTTCTTGATTTCCAAACCCGCTATCAAACCGATCCTTTTTTGCTTCTCGATCATTTTGGTTCCGATAACCCTAAGGATTACCAGGCGGGATTCCCTTGGCATCCGCATCGCGGAATCGAAACGGTTACCTACATGATGCAGGGCGAAATTGAGCATTCCGATAGTTTGGGCAACGTTGGGGTAATAGGCCCCGGTGATGTGCAATGGATGACCGCTGGAAGTGGAATAATTCATCAGGAAATGCCAAAGCCTCTGAACGGTTTGATGTATGGATTTCAGCTTTGGGTAAATTTACCTCAGGAATACAAAATGTTTCCACCTCGTTATCGCGAGCTTAAGGCGACCAATATCCCAATTGTGGAAACTACAAAATCAAGGGTAAAAGTAATTGCTGGACGATTCAGAAAAAAGATAGGTGGAATAACCGAACTATATACTGCAATTGATTTATTTGACGTTAAACTTTGGCCCGATTCTACATTTGATGAAACCATAAATGCAGACTATAATTACTACCTTTATGTTTACGATGGTATGATTTCGTTACCCGATTTTGAGCACCCTATCCGGAGCATGGAGGCTGCAATTTTGGACAGAGGCCGTTTACTTCAGATAAAAGCTGGCGACAATGGTGCTAATTTTTTAATTTTTGGAGGTCAGCCCTTGAATGAGCCGATCGCATGGCGGGGACCAATTGTTATGAATACCGAGGATGAGGTTAATTTAGCCTTTGATGAATTTTACAATGGGAATTTTATCAAGTAGTTTTTATGGCCGATTTTATTGCTTTAGTTGATCAGGATGATGCAATTACTGGTTATGCTGATAAGATGGATGTTCATGTTAAAGGTTTGCTTCATCGTGCATTTTCTATCATAATTTTCAATGCAAAAAACGAAATGCTTATTCATAGGCGAGCCGATGAAAAGTACCATTCGCCGGGTTTGTGGACAAATGCTTGTTGTAGCCATTTGCCCGAAGGCAGGGAAATGGACGACATAATCTATGAAAGGCTATACCATGAAATGGGTATTCAATGTTCTTTGGAGCATTCTTTTACTTTTCATTACCAAGTAGGGTTTGATCATGGGCTAATTGAAAATGAGATAGACCATGTTTACTTTGGTTTTTTTGATGGTATCCCTAGCCCAAATCCGGATGAAGTCTCCGAATGGAAATGGATTAATCTTAATGATCTTTACAAGGATATTATAACAAATTCAGGTAGTTACACTTATTGGTTTAAGCACATTGTTTTGAACTATAAAAACGAAATTTTCAGTTTTTGCTGTAAGTAGATTATCTCAAAGTTTAATCCTTTTCAATCTTAAACTGTTCGATACAACTGAAACAGAGCTCATGGCCATTGCAACTCCAGCAATCATTGGGTCAAAGGTGAACCCCAAAAATGGGTAGAGTATTCCTGCTGCAATTGGAATCCCAATGATATTGTAAATAAAGGCCCAGAATAGGTTTTGCTTAATTGTAGTCATTGTCCTTTTCGATATTTCAATGGCCTTTGCAATCATTGTCAGATCGGAGTTGATGATTGTGATTTTTGCAACATCAATGGCTATGTCGGAACCTTTTCCCATGGCAATGCTAACATCCGCCAAGGCTAACGCCTCGGTGTCGTTAATGCCATCGCCAACCATGGCTACTGTAAGTCCTTTGGATTTAGTTTGAGTAACTATTTCAGCCTTTTCCGATGGAAGAACTTGTGCCTTGTAGTTTTTTATTCCTATTTCCGATGCAATAACACTTGCGGTAGAGTTGGAATCTCCCGTAAGCATTTCAATGCCGATACCTTTCTTTTGTAGTTCGGAAATAGCGTGTTTTGTGGTGGGTTTTATTTTGTCAGTGATGGCTACTATTGCAAGTAAATCCTGATTTTCGGCAAAAAAGACAACGGTACAGGCTTCCTGCTCAAAGTTTTCCACAATGTTCCGTTGATTTTCGTTAATGATCACATTATTGGTTTGCATTAGTTTATTATTTCCAATAAAGTATTCATTTGCATTCAGTCTAGCCTTTACTCCAAGTCCCGTTATCGATTCGTAGGATGTTGGTTCGGTTTTATATGCTTCTGCTCCATTTAAGTGTCGAACAATCGAATCGGCTAGTGGATGTTCGGATTTGAATTCCAATAGTTTTAGGATTTGGCTATGCTCAGGTTTGTTAGTAAACCAAACAATTTCCCTAACTGTTGGGTAGCCCTCGGTAAGTGTTCCTGTTTTATCCAGAACAATGTAGTTTATCCGATGAGCTATTTCTAAACTTTCGGCATCATGGATAAGTATGTTGTGCTCTGCAGCCTTTCCAACACCAACAATAATTGCCGTTGGCGTAGCGAGTCCCAATGCACATGGGCATGCTATTGCAAGTACCGTAACCATTGAAAGAAGACCTCTTGTAAAACCTTCTTGATCATCAAAAATAAACCATGTCAAAAAGGTGATAATTGAAATGATTAAAACTGAGGGAACAAAAATTCCAGCCACCTTATCGGCCAGCTTTTGGACAGGAGCCTTACTGTTCTGGGCTTCATCAACAGTTTTAATGATTCTTCCCAGAACGGTTTCGGATCCAACCTGCTCGGCAACTATTTTAAGACTTCCACGTTGATTAAGCGTTCCGGCCCACACTTTTTTACCCTTATCCTTCTCCACGGGGATTGATTCTCCTGTAATTGTGCTCTCATCAATCCAACTGCTTCCATCCGTAACAGTTCCATCAACAGGAATTCTATCGCCGGGCTTTATCAATACAGTATCGCCTTTTACAACCTGGCTGATGGGGACTTCCGATACATCGTTTTGGGATTCGATCCAAACCTTATCGGGCTGTAAGCCCATTAGTTTTTTTATTGATGATGATGTTTTTCCTTTGGCTCTTTCCTCTAGCCATTTCCCTAAAAGTATGAAGGTTATAATCACCGATGCAGATTCGTAGTATATATGGGCGTGCAATCCTTTGCTGTGCCAAAACTCGGGATATATGGTGTTGAATACACTGAAGGTATAGGCTATGGATGTGCTTAGTGCAACCAGAGTGTCCATGTTTGCCTTGAAATGTTTGGTTTGTTTATATGCATTAATGAAGAAATCGCGACCAAACCAAAAAACTACAGGAGTAGCAATAATCATCGAAAGCCACGGGGTGTACTTCCAATCCATGAAAAACATTCCTAAGGTAATGAGTGGTATCGAGAATACTGCCGATAAAATCATTCGATATAGGAGATGCTTTTGATGAAGTTGCTTTTTTTGTTCGGCCTCTAGTTGTGGGTTTTCGCTATCAATTATTAGGTCGTATCCGATAGATCGGATTGCACCTCGAAGTCGCGTTTCATCCACCTCATCCGTATTATAATTTACCCATACAGTGCTGTTGGCAAAGTTTACCCCTGCATCTATTACGCCTTGTTGGCTTTTTAGCATACTCTCAACGCTTATAGCGCATCCTGCACACGACATCCCTGTTACAGGGTATATTTTTCTTACAACTTGCATCTAGTTTTTATTAAAAAAAACATTTTTGCAAAGATAAGGTTTAAGCAACATCGTAAATTTATTATAATCCGCAGAAATTTCGCCATTAATTTAAAGAAACGCTTATTTTGTCAACTATAAATGTGCTTTTGAGGAATTTTACTTTGAGTAGATGTTAGTTTTTCAAATTAAATCGTATGATTAATGAAAGTTTTTTAACTTCGTAAAATATTTGTTTTTTGATAATTATGGTGATACGGCGATTTTTGTTTAAGATTATTCATGTATTGATTGTTTCATTGATTTTTTCTGTGAGTTATTCGCAAGAATCAACTTCGAAGATTAATGAATATATAAAATTGGCTGCTGATTATGAGTCGAAGGGCGACAACAATCAAGCAGCATTTTACTACGATAAGGCTGCCAATCTTTGCTGGAGATCTAACGATACCGATAATGCAATTGTATACTTCGGTAAGGCTTTATCCAATGCCAAGAAAATTGGCAATACCAACGGGATTAAAGCTATATATACCAACCTAGGCCTGATTTATTCCGATAAGGCCAATCATAAGTTGGCTTTTGAAAACTATTCTGAAGCATTAACTGAGTCACGAAAATTAGGAAAGCAGTTTGATATAGCCGCATCTCTACTTAACCTTTCTAATGAGCAAATTGATCTAGGCGACTATTCAGGTGCCGAAAAGAATTTGAGTGAAGTCCAAAAAATTGCGCAGGAAACAAACGATCAAAAGATACTAAAGAACTGCTACTTTAACTATAATAAGTTGTACGAAAAACTTGGGAATCAACCGAAGGCTGCAGAATACTTTAACCTTTTTGCCATGCTCACCAAGAAAATACAATCGGAAGAACTAAAGGAAAAAGAGTTGAAGGCGAAGGAACTGGTTGACAGCGCGGGCCGGGTTGTGCAGCAGATATCGGCAGAGAAAAGTTTTACTGACAAAAAGTTGGCTGAAACCAATCAGGAATTGAAGTTGAAGGAAAATACTCTTAAAGAGGTTGAGCGGATTACGCAGGAGCAGCAAATGCAAATAGATCTTCTTAATACCGAAATGGAACTTAGAAATGCCCAGCTGATGCATCAGAAGTTACTACAAAAAGTTTACATTGGGCTTATAGTAATATCACTGCTCTTTGCTTCCTTAATTTTTTATGCTTATACCGAAAAGAAAAAAGCGAATAGACTTCTTCAGGAAAAGAACCATGAAATCTTATCGCAAAAAGAGGAGATAACCGAACAGGCCAACCAGTTAAGAGATTTAAATGCGTTAAAGGATAAGGTTTTCTCAATTATTGCGCACGATCTCCGCAGTCCTCTATTCTCCTTAATCACAATGCTTAACATTGCAAAGGAAGGCCTTTTTACCGAGGAAAGTTTTAAAACTATAATTGGGGAATTATCTATTAATGTTAACCATACCACTTCGTTACTTGAAAATTTACTTACCTGGGCGCGGAATCAAATGCACGGTACAAAGGTCAATTCGGTTAACTTTGATTTAAATGAGTTGATAAGTTCTCGTCTTAAGATGCTTGAGGATAGAGCTACTCAAAAAGAGTTGTCGATTGTAAACCAGCTAAAGGACAATGTGTTTGTGCATGCCGATAAGGATATGACAGAAATTGTATTTCGGAATATAGTATCGAATGCTATCAAGTTTTGCAATGCGGGCGATAAAATTCGAATTTGGAATACTGTAGGCGATGGAATTGTTACTATATGTGTTGAAGATACTGGCGTGGGCATTCTACCCGATGTAATGCAAAAGCTTTTTGGAACACAAATTAGTTCAACTCCAGGAACCCGAAATGAGAAAGGAACAGGCCTTGGTCTCATTCTTTGCAAGGAATTCGTAAATATGAACGGAGGAGACATTTGGGCCGAAAGCCAGATTAACAAAGGCAGTAAATTTTTCTTTACGCTTCCTGTTGCAAAAGTCGATTAGTGCTACATCCCATTTTTATGACAATTGAAGTTGTTGCAATTGCACCTTTTTTGTTTAATTATTTTTCCTAAAAATTGACAATTAAGTTTATTCCTATTAAATTTAAGGATAAATAGTATTGACATAGTTTGGTTGATGTTAATTTAATCCTTGAATGATATGGGCCTTGATCTAATTCGATATCTAACTGAGCGCAATAAAAAAGCGATTGATTCGATCCACGAACCGGGTCCGGTAGTTACTATCTCGCGGGAGATGGGATGTCCAGGGACGCAGGTTACGAGTGAACTTGTTCAAGAATTAAATAGACGGTACCGGTTTAAAGATGAAGAAGTATGGCGCTGGTTGGCCAAAGATGCTGTGCTGAAAATAGCTTCCCAGAAGTTGGATTTGCCTACCGAAGATATCGACTATGTTTTTGAGGCAAAACGAAAAGGTATGATGGAGGAGATTCTCCAATCGATGTCGAGTAAATACTATAAGAGTGATAGAAGAATCCAAAATACTGTAAAAGCAGTAATTAGAGGCGAAGCATCTAAAGGTCGTGTTGTAATTCTTGGTCGAGGCGGTGTTGCAATAACCCGCGATATTCCTCGATCACTCCATATTCATTTAGAGGCTCCTTTTGAGTGGCGTGTAATTAGGGTTGAGGAGATGTATAAGTTTGATACTAAATCAGCACAACAGTATGTTCAGGAAATTGATAGGAAACGAGAGGAAATAAGAACCTATTTTGGAGGTAAGGATACCGATTATACCAAGTTTGATATTACATTTAATAGTATGACACTATCTATTAAGGAGATTATAGAAATTATTATTCATACGATGGAGGTACGAAACCTGATAGAATAGTTCCTAAACGGTTAAATGTTCAATAAGTATTTTAACACCTATTGTAATAAGAATTATTCCACCAAGAATTTCCATGCGGCGACCTATCCTGTCGCCAATTTTTTTGCCAAAAAGCATCCCTAGCATTGCAACTATAAACGTCACAAAGCCTATGACAAGAAAGGCTAAAAGCATATTTACCTCAATAATTGCGAAACTTACACCAACCGCAAGCGCATCAATGCTTGTGGCTATAGCCATCATTATCATTATTTTTGGGTTGAGTGGGTTGAAGTCCTTTTCTTCATCATTCTTGAAACTTTCAAGAATCATTTTTAATCCGATAATACAGAGTAAGCCAAATGCAATCCAATGATCAAAGGGGATGATGTAGTTTTTAATAGATAAACCGCCCAGCCAACCAAGAATAGGCATTAATGCCTGGAATAAACCAAAAACCGATGCAATTAGAAATGCTTCCTTAAATACTATTTGTTTCCGGGCTATTCCGTTTGATATTGATACGGCAAATGTATCGAACGATAAGCCAATGGCAAGGATTAAAAGCGTGAAAATTGTCATACAATAAATTTGTGACAAAGATAATAAGTATTTATGACTTGAGTGATGCGACTTGATTGGTGTTAGTATTCTTATTTTTCTACAGCATGTTTTGTTTGTTTAGTTCACCTGCGGGTAGTGTTATGGTGAATGTTGTGCCTTTATTTAGTTCACTTGACACTTCTATTTTCCCTGAATTCTTGTCAATAAATCGTTTTACCAATTTTAGCCCCAGCCCTGTACCCTTTTCATTATTAGTTCCAGCAGAACTGAAAATTTTTGAATCATCAAAGATGAACTCCAGTTTGTCCGATGGAATGCCAACGCCAGAATCACTAACTGTGATAATGCAGAGTTGTTCTTGCGTGGTAGCACTTATGGCTATTTTTCCATCAAATGGGGTGAATTTTATGGCGTTAGAGAGAATATTCCTGACAATGGTTTTAAACATCATCTCATCAACAAATGCCCTGCATTCCGCCATTATAACTGTTACAAAGGTAATTCGTTTGGCGGACGCCATCCCCGATAGTAGGGCTTGCGTTTCGGCAATTGGATTAGCAATTTCAACTATTGTAGGTTTGGCTGCCAATTGCCTTTGACTTCGTCCCCATTCTAGCAGATTTTCTAGCAGATTGAAACTTTCACTGCTAGTGTTGTGGAGCAAACTAATAATTTCTTTTTTTGAATCGTCATCCATGCTGCTAGCATTGCTCATATAAAAAGTTAGCATTTGCTCCATACTCCCAATAGGACCTCTCAAGTCGTGTGATATAACTGAGAATAGTTGATCTTTCATGGCGTTAGCCTCTTTAAGAGATATTTCTGCAAGTTTGGATGTTGTAATATCGGCAAAAGTTATAAGTAAATCAGTTATTCTGTTGTTTGCATCAAGGGCAATTCCTAGATTGAGTGCTAAATACGAAATATCTCCGGTGGTTTTAATGTGACGAGCCTCTAGGTTTTCTTCAATAGATTCTTTGTTTAATAGTTTTTCAATGATTCTCTTTAGTTGATCCCTGTCTGACGGGTGAATGTTCTCAATGAAGTTTTCTATTTTGAATGGTGCTTTTTCCCTATCCCATTTAAGTATATCAAAAGCTTCCTCGGATATATCCAAATATTTTGTTTCCAAATTCAACCGGCACACTCCAAGGTGGGCTATGTGCTGTGCGTTTTTAAGTTTATTCTGGCTTTCTATAAGGGCATTTTCTGCTTTTTTTCGGGGCGAGATATCCTCTATTAGCTTAACAAGATGCGTTATATTGCCGTTATTATCCTTAATTGCTTTTACCGCTACATTGCAGTAAACGGAAGAGCCGTCTTTCTTTATGAATCTTTTTTCGGAAGTGTAGTTGTCGGTTTTGCGCTGAAGTATGTTGTTAAATAGTTTTAGTTCGTAATCCAAATCGTTGGGGTGAGTAATTTTATCCCAAGTAGTCTTTTCTAGTTCTTCCGGTTTATACCCTAAAATTTGACATAACTTTGTATTGAATGTTATCCATGTTTTATAGATGGTTGTTTCAGCCATTCCAATCAGGTTGGATTCGAAGAATAGCCTGAACTTGAGTTCTCTTTCGGCAAGTCGATTTTCATAGTTCTTACGAGTTGTATTATCTCGCAGGATTGCAAAGACTTGAGGCGACTCATTCGATAGGAATCTAACAAAGTGTCCCTCAACGAAGAATTCCTCTCCACTTCTTTTTCGATGTGTGCGTGTTGGTACTCTGTAGTATCCTTTATCAAGGGCGATGTCTAATGCTTGATGGGTATCGTATTCCTGTGCTGAGATTTTTGTGTAGGACATTCCAATTGCTTCGTCTCGGGAGTACTCATAAAGTTTTTCAAACGCAAGGTTTACGTCTACAATTGTTTTTGTTATACCGTCAATCAGTATAACAGGATCAATATTCGTGTCGAACAAGGCTCTGTATCGGGTTTCTTTCTCGCTTAAAGCGAGTTGGGCTTCTTTCCTGTCGGTGATATCCGAAAGTACCCCCACTATCCGCTCAACCCTATTATTGTCGTCGAATGATCTTCCTCGGATCAGGAAATGTCGATAGTGGTTGTTGAGTTCATACCGAATCTCAAGATTAATATCCTTAGTGTTTTCCGATGCTTGCAGAATAGCATTTAAGAATGTTCGTCTATCGTCAGGGTGTATATGGTCTATATATCGCTCCATTGAAAAAGCGCTAATTTGAATGCTGCCGATACCCAGTATTCGAGATGCCGATTCGGACCAGCGGATGATTTTTGATTTGAGGTCGTATTCCCAACTTGTGATATTGGCAATTTCTTGCGATTCCGTTAGTAACTTCTTGCTGAGGTTTAATTCTTTTTCGATTAATCCGCGTTGTTCTACTTCCTGTATTAGCTTGTTATTAATATCTTTAAGGATGCTGGTTTGCCGATTAACTTCATTCTGTGCATCTTGATATGAGTTTAGGAGAGATTGCAAGGCGTTATCCCGCTCATTCAGAATTGCACTTATTGTAATAGAAAAAAGTGCAATTAAAACTGAAAAATACTGAGCATTGATAATGCTGTTTGGCCATGCGAAGGAGTTAAATGTACTTTTCCCAAAAACACAGTTGAGTACAAACAACGCCGATAGGAGAAAAATGAAAAAGGTTGATAAATTTAATCGACTCTTTACCACATAAACAATGAATATTGTTATTGCTGCTAGTTGAATTGGAAATAAACTGAAGGTTGTAGGTATTTTTATAAACCCAATAATGATAGGAATAAGCGTTAGTGCTATTAGCGTGATGATTTTTATGGGAGTGGACTTCCTTTCATTCTGGGGAAGTTGAGAAGAGTATGAAAGGATGAAGGGTAGTAGTGTGTATAGTGAGACCGAAATACTAGCAAATACAATGTTTAGTGTGTTTAAAAAGTTAAGGTTTGAACTTATGCCCAAAAGGTAAAATAGCGAGGCAATGATTGTGGATTGTATGATGGCTATACTCCCCGTTGATAAACAGTATTTTTTTAAATCATCAATGTAGTATAGGAACGGGCGTTTGTCTTTGTATATAATACTTATTGCTAACGATGCAATTATATCGGTTGATGCAAGAATAACTATTTTAAATGGTGCTATATTCAAACTGCTTTGGCATAGAAATGTGGTTAGCAGTAAAATAATACTGCTAATAAGTAATGGTATTATTATTTTCTTTCCGTAAGTGGTTGCAAATCCTAAACTTAAAGCGGTGGGAATCCAAAAAACAATTGGGAGATTAGTCAGATTTGATAATAGCAGACAAGCCAGTGATGATGTGGTGTACATTACCACAAATAGGACTAAAATCCTTATAGTTAATTTTTTATTCATTAGATTTTGGTCGATAAACAGGTTTTTGTTGAGTGTTTTTTTAAAATAATTACTACTTTTGATATAATCAGCTACAAGTTATGCAAATTTTTATTGCTTGTAAAGGAAACTATATAAATCTGAATAAAGTTTGTTAACTAAGTTTTCTCTTTTAAAATATTTTCATGAGGAAGGAGATAAGAGCCATAATCGTTGATGATGAACCCAACTCCCGCGATATACTGGCTCACCTGTTAAGGTTGGATGGAGGCGTTGTTTTATTAGCGAAATGCCAGGATTTGAATGGTGCCATGGATGCCATCAAAGATCACAAGCCTGATGTGATTTTCCTTGATATAGAAATGCCTGGAGGTTCTGGTTTTGAACTTGTTGAACAGTTAAGTAAGACAGATTTTAATCCGGCGGTTGTTTTTGTTACGGCATACAATCAGTACGCAATAAAAGCTATTAAGTATGCAGCCTTTGATTATTTGTTAAAACCAGTAGATTTGGATGATCTGAATCAGACAATCCTGCGCTACAGAAATAGTTTCGATAATCAGGGGTTTAAAGCGAAAGTTGACAGTCTTTTATCTCAAATTCCCGATTTCCAAAAGATAAAATTTAGCATGCGGAATGGAGTTATATTTATTGATCCTGATGAAATAGTTTGGTGCGAGGCTAGCGGGAGTTATACTGTTTTGCATTTTCAAGCAAGAAAGGATGAGGTTGTGTCTGTTTCTTTGAAAGATGTTGAAAGCCAACTTGAAGGTTTGCCTTTTTTTAGGGTGAGCCGTTCCGCGATTATTAATTTAAAATACCTTTCCCGTATCGATAGACGTAATAAAACCTGTATAATCCAAAAATCTGATAAAATTTTTGAGGTTCAGGGAACTCCAGCCCAATTAAAACTACTAGAAAGCAAATAAAAAGTGATTTATTCGTAAACTGAAAGTGGAAGTTCGTATGCGAAAAATAGCATTTCGTAAGTTATCTCACACTAATCAATCTTTCATAAATAATACTAACGCAAATTGTTTTAAAAAATATATAACTTGGAGGGCACCTAATAAACTGCTGAAATGTCGTTCATGCAAGATTTTAATTGGAAAGATAAACTTATTCTGATTGTTGATGACGATCATGCCAGCCTTCTATTGTTGGAAATTATTATTGCAAAAACAGGAGCCAAAATGATTGTGGCTGATTGCGGTAAAAGGGCTCTTGAAATCTTCTTAAATACAAAGGGTATAGATCTCATTTTGATGGACATCAAAATGGAAGGGATGAATGGATTGGAGGTTACCCGTTTAATTAGGAAAATTGATTCTAATATTCCAATCATTGCTCAAACAGCATGTGTAATAGCCGGCGATAAAGATAATTGCTTACGCGCTGGCTGTAACGATTATATTTCGAAGCCTATTATAACCGAAGAGTTACTTCAAATTGTGGATAAGTATATTGGCGTTAGTGCCGATAATTATACCGTGAATAAGACTTTCTCAGAGAATTAATTCCTAGATCATTTTGAATATTCGATACCTGTAGATAAAGTTTTTTGAATCTTTATGAAATCTTTATGCGGATAAGTAAATCTTAATACTCTCTTTATTCTTTTCACCGCAACTTTGTGTATATGTAAGCACAAAATGAAAAGGTTAAAAACTTTATCAACAATTCTTAAGCAAGTAGGAAATCTACTTATTCTCCTAAGTTTTGTAGTAATAATCCCTGCGTTAGTTTCTTTAATTTATAGAGAGTGGTATTCTGCAATTGGATTTATCATTTCAGCAGCACTTATAGTTACCGTGGGAGTGCTACTCACAATAATTTTTAAAAAGTCAGATGATGTTCAGTACACTAATGCATTGATTGTTGTTGCTGCTGGATGGTTTGGCTTTGTTCTATTTGGTGGACTCCCATTTTGGGTAGTAGCGCATATTACGCCCGTAGAGGTTATGAATGGATTTATTCCTCATGGAGCAAATTATGCCGTTTCGAGTTTGATTTATTTCAGGAATCCTTTGCACTGTTTGTTTGAGAGCATGAGTGCTTTTACAACAACTGGTTTATCAATGGCAGTCCACGAGCCCTCAGTTGGTAAAGGAATACTTTTTTATAGGTCAATTGCGAGTTGGTCGGGCGGTGCTGGGTTTGTTGTATTGTCACTAGCCATTTTTAAGCATACGTCAGGAAAGGGGGCTATGCTACTTTATGGGTCTGAATCAACAGGTGAGAAATTAGCCTCACGTGTTATAGAGACTGCCCGATCTATATGGAAGTCATATTTGGTTATCACAATTTTTGCTTTTCTGTATTTGGTTATAGGAACTCGAATAATTCTACCTGATTATCCATTCACCGAAAATATATTCGATTCAATTAATCATGCCATGGCGGGTATTTGTACAGGTGGCTTTAGTACGTTGGATGACCACATGGCAACCTATAATTCTCCCCAAATGGAAATGCTTTACCTGCTTCCAATGATTTTGGGAACATTTTCATTGCCTTTTTACTACAAGGTTTTATTTAAAGGGAAAATAAGTCAGGTTTGGAAGGATATCCAAACGAGGTCGTTAATTGCTCTATTTGTAGTTGGAAGTGTAATTCAGATTTATTTATTAGCAGAGGCCTCAAGTGTATCTAATCCAGTTCGTGAGGGTATATTCCAGTTTGTAAGTGCACTGTCAACAACTGGGTGGCAAACGGCTAATATTATACACTGGGATTGGCTTTCAATTGTGTACATATGTGCTGTTGCCATGTTTATAGGCGGAGCATCTGGGGCAACTGTAGGTGGAATAAAAATGATTAGAGCTCTAATTATTAAAAAAGGATTGCAGTGGCAGGTTAGTAAAGTTTTTTTAACTAGGCATACTGTTAAAACAATTCATTTTAATGGAAGAACAATTCTCCCTGACGAAATGAATGAGGAATTTACTAAATCAGCAGCAATGGCAATTTTGTTCTTTTTATTGATCATTGGCTCATCTATTGCCACAATGATAATTACCAATGGTCAGTTTCGGTTTGTTGATGCATTGTTTGAGGCATCTTCGGCTCAGGGGACAGTGGGACTTTCGTCTGGAATTACTTGCCCTGAAATGTCACCAGTGGTTGAGGGCATTTACATTTTTCAAATGTGGACTGGAAGGCTTGAAATTATAGCTGTATTTGCTTTAATTAGGGCTATTATTTGGGGAATAAATCCGAGTAGCGTAAAATAATTAGTTGTGTATTTCATATAAATGTAACTTTACATGAGATAATTTACTAGATGAAACCACGAAAGAATAATAGTAAGCCTAATCTTATCTCTTGGGATTCAATATTATTTCAGTATTCAGTTGCTGTTTTTGTAGTTGTTGTAACTGCCTTGATTTGTATTCCTATTGCCAGTGCTCAGGGATATCATGTTGTTTCATTTATAATGCTATTTGTAGTTTCCACACTTGCAACAATTCTCGGTATAGGTCCGATACTTTTGGCATCAACGTTAAGTTCTTTGATTTGGAACTTTTTTTTCATTCCTCCTCATTACACATTTCATATCAGTAAAACTGAGGATATTCTTCTGTTTTTTATGTTCTTCTTTATAGCTTTGCTAAATGGCACATTTACATCACGGTTGAGAAAACAGGAGAAAATAACTCGCGATAGAGAGGCAAGAACCAACTCATTATTTCAGTTAACCAAAGATCTTTCAAAAGCGGTTGGGATTGATGAGGTGCAAAGGGTTACTGAAGCAAACTTGGAGAAATATTTTAGTGTTAGTTCTTTTTTGATTCTTCAGGATGGAAATAATTTATTGGAGAATAAAAACAGGCTAAATGCTGAAAATAAATTAAGTTCTACGGAATTTAAGGTGGCAAGTTGGGTTTTTGAGAACTCAAAAAAGGCAGGGAAGCATACTGAGGATTTTCCTTCGGCATTTTACACTTACTATCCGTTGGTGGGGACAAGAATAGTTCCTGGAGTTTTGGCCATTAAATTGGAAGAACCTTTTGTTGGAGATAAAATAGCCTTTTGGAACGCTTTTATAACTCTAATATCGAATGCTTTAGAACGAGAGTTTTTGGGAGAACTTGTGCAAAAGGGTAAAATTCTTGAGGAGTCAGATAAACTCTATAAAACGTTATTTAGTTCAATTTCTCACGAACTTAGGATTCCTGTCGCAACAATAATGGGCGCGTCAGATACATTGATGACATTACAATCTAACAGTAAGATTCAGTCAGAACTAAATTACGAGATTTCGATTGCATCGTTACGTTTGAACAGGCTTATCGAGAATCTTTTGAATATGTCGAGGTTAGAAAGTGGAAGGATAAGCATAAGGCTCGATTGGTACGATATAAACGATTTGCTTAATAAAGTTGTAGATGAATTGAAGGAGGAGTTGAAACCCTTTAGGCTAAGCATAAATATTCAGGACGAAATGCCATTGGTTCGTTTTGACTTTGGGCTGATGGAGCAGGTTCTTTATAATTTGGTGTTGAATGCATGTCAGCATGCTCCCTTGAAATCGAGCATCAGGTTAAATGTTAGGCATAATGGTGGAATGTTGATAATTGAAGTGCTCGATAGGGGAGCCGGTTTTCCCGAAGGTGCATTAAGTTGTCTTTTCGATAAGTTCTATAGAGTTTCTGGAAGCAAAACGGGAGGATTAGGTTTAGGGTTATCAATAGTTAAAGGTTTTGTAGATGCGCATAAAGGGAATGTTTCTGTTGGAAATAGGAAAAATGGAGGTGCTAAGTTCACGGTGAAAATTCCAACTCCCGATTCCGTAATTGAGGAGATAAGTTGATTTGATATGAATGAGATTGATACAATATTGATTATTGATGATGAAATTCAAATCCGTAGATTGCTAGAAATAACGCTATCTGCAAATGGTTTTAATGTAATACATTCAATGAATGGGAAGGATGGATTGGTTGATGCGGCTACCCACAATCCTTCAATTATAATACTCGACTTGGGCTTGCCGGATATTGATGGGCAGGCTATTTTAAAAAGATTGAGGGAATGGTACAGCAGACCAATAATTATTCTGTCAGTGCGTAATTCGGAGGATGATATAATAACAGCGCTTGATAATGGTGCTAACGATTATATTACAAAGCCTTTTAGGAGTGGCGAGTTGCTGGCTCGTATTCGTGTTGCGAAAAGGTTTAGCGAGATTAATCAGAATGAGCCAGTACTAGAGTTTGAAAACCTTTCTGTTGATTTTATAAACCATATTGCTCGGAAAGGCGATGAAATTCTTAAGTTAACATCCACAGAGTTTTCTTTATTGAGTCTTTTTGTTAAGAATCGTGGACGAGTTCTAACCCACAAGTTTATTCTAAGGCAAGTGTGGGGATTTGGGTACGTTGATCAAACCCAGTATTTGAGGGTTTTTGTAGCACAACTCAGAAAGAAAATCGAGAAAAATCCGTCGAAACCCGAACTGCTTATTACAGAATCAGGTATTGGTTACCGATTTGGCGAATAGAATTTATGTGACTTTACTACTCGTAAAAATCAACTATTTTTACGAAAAATTATTCCGATGGAGTATAGGTTGACATCTGATTTTAAGCCTTCTGGCGATCAGCCCGAGGCAATAAAACAACTTTCGGAAGGGTTGGTTCGTGGCGATAGATTCCAAACATTGCTTGGCGTGACTGGATCGGGGAAGACATTTACAATTGCCAACGTTATTGCCAACGCCAATAGGCCTGTCCTTATTCTCAGCCATAATAAAACACTGGCAGCACAGCTTTATGGTGAGTTTAAGAGTTTTTTCCCGGAAAATGCCGTTGAGTATTTTGTTTCGTATTACGATTATTACCAGCCCGAGGCGTATTTACCCGTTACCGATACTTATATTGAGAAGGATCTATCTATAAATGATGAGATTGAGAAGTTGAGGCTTAGCGCAACTTCGTCGTTGCTTTCCGGCCGCAAGGACGTTATAGTGGTATCGTCGGTTTCGTGTCTGTATGGCATTGGAAATCCGCAGGATTTCTACAACAGCACAATTCATTTGAAGGTTGGTCAACGGGTAAGCAGGAACCAGTTTTTGCGTCAGCTTGTCGATAGTTTGTACTCTAGGAACGAGGTTGAATTTAAGCGAGGAACATTCCGTGTAAAGGGCGATAGCGTTGATGTATACTTGGCCTATGGCGATAGGGGGGTGCGTGTAATGTTCTGGGGCGATGATATCGAGGCGTTGGAAGTTTTCGATCCTATTACCAATAGGCTAATTGATTCTTTTGATGAAACGGTAATTTATCCGGCCAACATATTTATAGCAGGGAAGGAGCGAATGACTCAGGCTATTTATCAAATTCAGGATGATATGATGAAGCAGGTTGAATACTTTAAAAGTATCGATCGGCATATGGAGGCTAAGCGACTTAAACAGCGCGTTGAGTATGATTTGGAGATGATTCGTGAGTTGGGGTATTGCCCAGGAATTGAGAATTACTCTCGTTATTTTGATGGAAGACCAGCCGGAATGCGGCCGTTCTGCCTGTTGGATTATTTTCCTAAAGACTTCTTGATGGTTATCGACGAGAGCCACGTTACAATCCCTCAAATAAGGGCAATGTATGGCGGTGATAATTCACGCAAGCAAACATTGGTTGAGTATGGATTCCGATTACCGGCAGCCATCGATAATCGTCCTTTAAAGTTCGATGAGTTTGAAGGATTGGTAGGTCAAACCATATATGTTAGCGCAACACCTGCCGATTATGAGTTGCAGAGGTGTCAGGGTGTTGTGGTTGATCAGGTTGTTCGCCCAACAGGGTTGCTGGATCCTGTTATTTATGTTCGTCCCAGTTTGAATCAGGTTGATGATTTAATTGGCGAAATTAACCGTTGTGTTGAGTTGGAAGAACGGGTGTTGGTTACAACGCTTACCAAGCGTATGGCCGAGGAGTTGGTTAAGTATTTGGCAAAGATTGATATCCGTTGCCGTTACATTCACTCCGATGTGGAGACATTGGAACGCGTGCAAATAATGGAAGATTTGCGCAAAGGACTATTCGACGTTTTGGTTGGTGTGAACTTGCTTCGTGAGGGGTTGGATTTGCCCGAGGTGTCGTTGGTGGCAATTCTTGATGCCGATAAGGAGGGCTTTTTACGTTCAGCCCGTTCGTTAACGCAAACGGCTGGGCGTGCTGCGCGTAATATCAACGGTAAAGTAATTATGTATGCCGATAAGGTTACCGAATCGATGCGGGTGACCATTGAGGAGACCAACCGCAGGCGCGAAAAACAGTTGAAGTATAACGAGGTGAATGGAATTACTCCAACCCAGATAGTCAAGGCTACTACATCAATTTTAGGCTCTAAGCTTACAAGCGGGCAGACCCTAAATGTTTATGTAGAACCCGAAAAAGTTGATTATGCAGCCGATCCGGTTGTTCAGTACATGAGTAAGGATCAACTAGTAAAGGCAATAGATAAAGCTAAAAAATCGATGGAGAAAGAGGCAAAAGAGTTGAACTTTATTGAGGCTGCTCGTTATCGCGATGAAATGTATGCTTTGCAAAAGATGTTCGAGCAGAAGCAATAGGAATTAATTACTTACCTTAAAATCTCATTTTAAGATTGTTATTGTTCAGCCAATTTCATAAATTGCTTATAAAATTGGTTGTTATGGATACAATATCTGAAGTGTCGAGATTCCTTAGGATCTCCATTTATTTGGCAACCTTATCAGTAGGATTGCTTTTGGCAAATGTTGCGCATACAAATGACTCATTGGCTTTACATAGATCTGATACCGCTTCGGTTTTGTATCAACCGGCGCAAGTCGAACATGAAGTAGCAGGGCAAGAAGATCGTAATGAGCATGAGACCAACCTCGCTCCATTGCTATTTATTATCATTTCACTATTTGTTGGTACTGCAACCCGTCATTTACTGAAAAAGGGTCCGTTGCCATATACCATATCATTACTAATTATAGGCTTGTTGCTTGGTGTTTTAACTCGCTCCGACGTTCTTCAACGGTTTGGAATGATGTCTATTGCCGATTCTGTTAAATGGGCTGGTAGTATAAATCCGCATTTGATTCTATATCTATTTTTGCCAACGTTAATTTTCGAAGCGGCATACGCTCTTCACATCCATACGTTTAAAAAATCTTTGGTTAATGCTTTAATTCTAGCAATTCCTGGAATTGTTGTGGCAATTATTATAACTGCATTATTTATAATGATGATTAATGGTCTTGGCTTGGGGTTAGGCCAGTGGACTTGGGTTTTAGCTTTTTTGTTTGGTGCAATAGTGAGTGCAACCGATCCTGTTGCCGTTGTGGCAATTCTTAAGGAGGTTGGAGCCAGTAAAAAACTATCAACCATTACGGAGAGTGAGTCTATGCTGAACGATGGGACTGCTATCGTATTCTTTTTGGCAATCTTTGCTTTGGTTGTTGGCGATAATTCTGGTGGAAATGCTTTTGTCCAGTTCCTAAAGGTTTCAGTTGGCGGTGTTGTAGTAGGGGGTGCTGTTGGGTGGCTAATTATTGGTTGGATAAAGCGAGTTTTTAACGATGCATTGATTGAAATTACCGTTATCATTGGAGCAGCCTATTTAACATTCTTTTTAGCCGAAAATGTGTTTCATGTTTCAGGTGTTATTTCTGTGGTTACTCTTGGTATTGCAATGGCTGGCCCCGGAAAAACGAGAGTGAGCCCAGCTGTTACTCATTTCTTGCACGAGTTTTGGGAACTTGCCGCATTTATAGCCAATACTTTGATTTTTATTATCGTTGGAGTTGTAATTGCTCAGCAGGTGGATTTTACTTTTAATGATTTGATTGTATTGCTGATTGTTTACGTTGGCGTTCATGTAGCGAGGTTAGGAACTATATATGTTTTTTATCCTATCATGAGAAAAATCGGGTATGGGCTAACCTTTAAGGATTCAATAGTTCTATGGTGGGGTGGTTTAAGGGGTGCTGTTGGACTAGCGTTGGCGCTGATTGTTGCTATTGAAAATAGAATTCCTTTAGAAGTACGGTCTCAGGTTTTAACGCTAACAGCAGGGTTGGTTGTGCTAACCTCGTTAATCAATGCTACCACGGTAAAATGGTTGATTGATAAGTTGGGATTATCGAAAATTGGAGAGGTTAAGGCAGAACTAATGCAGCAATCGTTGAATCAGATCAAGTTAAGTGGAGAGAAGGAGATTGAGAAGTTGAAGGAAAGTAGATTTATGGCCGATGCCAATTGGGAGAAAGTGAGTGAGTTCTTAGTTGACACCTATGAGGTGGACGAAGTAACAAAGGCATTTAATATTGATGAAGCAATTGCAGAAACTCGAAGCAGACTGCTGCAGAAAGAGAAAGAAAGTTACTGGCGCCAGTTTAGCGATGGTTTGTTAAGTTCAAATGGTGTTCAAATTCTTTCGGATCAAATTGATTACCTCGTCGATTCTGCAGGTCGGGTTCCTTTGTCGGCTAGGCAGGATATAGAAACACTATGGCATACTCCTAAAACAATTGCGAAGTTACAGGGAATTCCGTTGGTTGGAGTTTTCTGGAAGCGACGTTTCTTTAATCGCTTGGCAATTAGTTACGATTGTGCAAGGGCCTTTGTAACTGCGCAGGAGGAAAATATTAAGTCTCTTTCCGGTTTAATTATAGGTTTCTCAATGACTGATGAAACTAATAAGCAAACCGAATTGCTAACAGTTCTTGAGGATGAACTAAATGAGAATAGAATTACCGGATTAACATTTATTCGCAACCTTAAAGATACCTACCCTGATGTATGTAAGGCAATTGAAACACAGTTAGCATCTAGGTTACTGCTGAATCAGCAGCAAGAGATGGTTGAAAAACTTCGCAAGCAAGGACGGCTTGAGCCCGATGAGGTTGAAAGAATTGAATCTTCGATTCATGCGGATATGAAGCGTTTGCTAGACACTTCTCCATCTATAGATTTTGCGCTGGAAGCGATGTCTGTATTGGTTAATACCCCCGGATTCGACAGGCTTTCGAGAACCGAATTGCATGCAGTTATTAAGATGTCTCAGGGGAAGGTTTATCCTGCGGAAAGTAAGGTTTACAAGGAGGGATCTGCGTTCGATGGAATTTATATTGTAATAAATGGTAGCGCAAGGGCGCTTGTTGGCGATAAATTGATAGCCGTTAAAGAAACCACCGATAGTATTGGATCCTATGAGTATTTGTCGGGCGGGGTAAGGCGACATACCGTAGTTGCTGATACACCGCTAACAGTGTTGCGCATAAGTCAAAGTGTAATTGATAATTTGGTGTCGGCAAGTAAAGCCTATGCTGATTTATTCAACTTCTTGGCTGCCGCCGCTATCTCTTTAGAATTAATTAAAGATGTAAAACCATATTCTGAATATTCTGCCAAGAAGTTCCGATCAATAATTCGAGTAGGCCAAGTTTATATGTTGTCAGGCAATGAAAAACAGCGATTGGATGGCTCTGTGTGTATTCTGGCTAAGGGGAAAGCAATTGATGATGAATCGGAGAGAGAGGTAGAGTCTCCATCAATATTGGCCGATTGCAATGTGCGAAGCCTTGGTGATGCTATCGTGTTTGTGTTGCCATAAAGAATTTTCAGGAATTGCTTTTTCTTGCACATGCTGATTCCTTATATATTCGAATTCTATTTAATGTTGACTTCAATAATGAGTCAACATTTTTTATTTTTACGTCCAAATTCATTCGCTATGGCCTTTGTATTACTTATTGTTTTTTATGTTTTTGCTCCATTGTTGATTCTGCATTTATGTCACAAATTTCCATTTGTGAATAAACTAGGGGCTGTGTTTATTGCTTATGTAGTGGGATTGTTAATTGGTAATTTGGGATTATTACCAGAGGGGGCTGACCAAGTTCAGAATGTTATGACTTCAATTACAATTCCCTTGGCTATTCCGTTACTCCTTTTCTCTGCGAATCTTAAGCAATGGTCAAAAGTTGCAGGAAAAACAATTATATCTCTATTGGTTGGTGTATTTGCCGTAATGACATTTGTTGTGATTGGTTTCTTTATTTTTAGAGGAAATGGAATGCCTGATTTGTGGAAAGTTTCAGGCATGCTGGTTGGCGTTTACACTGGTGGAACACCAAATTTAGCATCACTAAAGATGATGCTTGGTGTAGATTCCGATACATACATTTTAACCCATACCTACGATATGGTCATATCAACAGTTTTCTTGGCTTTTTTGATGACTGTAGGACAACGGTTTTTCTTGCTGTTTCTGCCTAAATATAAAGATCAGAATGCCGAGGAGTTTGAGTATACTAATGGTTCCGATCCATTCTGGGGAATCTTTAGAAGAGATATATTTAAACCGCTACTAAAAACCTATGCATTATCTATTCTGATTTTTGCCATTGGTGGAGCCCTTTCGTTATTGGTTTCAAAGGATCAACAGATTGTTGTGGTGATACTTGTAATTACAACGCTTAGCATAGTTGCCTCAACGTTTCCATCAATCAATCGGGTTGACAAAACCTTTGAGTCGGGGATGTACCTCATTCTGATTTTTAGTATCGTTGTTGCCTCAATGGCCGATATTCGTAGGTTTGCTGGTTTAACCCCCGGGTTATTTGGCTATATTACCATGGTAGTGTTTGGCTCGTTGCTCTTCCAATCATTATTGGCAAAAGTTTTTAAGGTTGATGCGGACACTACAATAATAACTTCAACAGCGCTTGTTTGTTCTCCTCCATTTGTGCCTGTGGTTGCTGCCGCAATTGGAAATAAAAAAGTGATTCTGTCGGGAATCACTATTGGAATCATTGGTTATGCTATTGGCAATTACCTAGGTTATGCGTTGGCCGAGATACTTAAAGGTTATTGATTTTTATTGAAAAAGAAACGGTTGCTTAAGCAACCGTTTTTGTTATATCTGTTAGAACAGAAAATTTAGCCCGATATATGTTCCCGCAGTTCCATCTTCCTTTTTGAATACCCTACCGTGATCCACTGCTATAATGAAGTTTTGATTCATTACAATTCGTAAGCCTAAACCCCAGCTTGCATGTAGCGTTTCGTTATCATCACTAAAGTAATCACTTTCGGTATAGCCTGTTTCTGAGAATGTTTTGTTAATTTTTATTGGTTTTACAACCTGTCCGCCATCGATAAACGTATTTAGCGATAGATAGAAATTCTGTTTTATAAAGTAGAATTTGACAAATTTCCAGCGTAGTTCAATATTTCCATAAACAATTCCATCTCCTTCAACGCGGTTGCGGATAATTCCCCTCAAGCTTTTTGCACCGCCGAGTCCTTCGTTGGTTGCTCCACGTAAGAATAGCGTTGTCATGTTGGGTTGTAGGTAGAATGGGCATTTCCCGAATAGCGTTCCTTGGTATCCCAAGCGGTAAACAAACGATAATTTTTCTGGAATCAGCGTAAAGTATTGTCTGTGGGTTATCGATAGTTTTGCATGCTCGTATTTTTCCCCAACACCAAGAAATGAAGGTGCATAGGTTAGAACTGCTTCGGTCCAAATACCTTTCATTGGGTTGGGCTCATTGTCGCGTGTGTCGAAGACAGCGCCAACCTTTAGGTAGGTGGCAAAGCCTCCATCTTTTTCATCAGAATTAATGATTCCCCAATCAACGTAGCGTTGGTATAGTCCTCCGTTTACGTAGGGGAGTTTGTCGCTCTCCGATTTGCCTTTGTTTAATTTGTCAACATCAACCGAGTCAATCTGAAAGTTGTATAATCCTACTCCTGCAACCCAACCAAAGCGTTGATCCTTCAATTTGCCCTGTATGTCGGTGGTAAATCGGGTTAATTTTCGATCGTACTTGTAGAATACTCGGCTACGGTAGTCGGTTGATCCATCATCGGCCCAATCGGAGTTGTAAATCGATTCATAGCCATTGAATCCGTAGAAATCGTATGTCTTATCTGTTAAATAAGCCAAGTCCGAGGTTACTCGCAGTCCGGGAATTACGTATTTTGAGTCGTAGAATAATCTATTTATACCGCTTCCTTTAGTGTAGCGCGATACCTCGGCGTAAACATTATGCTTGTATTTTGGATAGATTGAACCGTCGCCATAGTTGAAGAAGTTAACCAATGCGCCGTACTCAAAGCCTAAATCGGTATCGTATGCAACTACAGGCAATCCACCAACATTCCAGCCAGTCTTAATTTTATCAGCCTTTTTATCATCGGTTGTATTTTGTGCAAATAATCCAATCGAAAGAGTTGAAATAGTAAGCAGTATCAAAATCTTTTTCATTGATGGCTTGGTTTTAGGTTTATAGCAAAACTATAAGTTTTTTTTGATTTATAATGATTTAGGTTCCTTCAACTTAAAAACCACTAAGAGGCATAAATAAAGTTGGTAGGAGTAGTAGAAATCCAATAATTATTAGAATAATCATCAAGGGTAGGAACCACCTAAACCATTTGTTGTAAGGAATCTTTGCAATACTTAAAACGCCAACCATTACTCCCGATGTTGGGGTTATTAGGTTTGTGAAACCACCTCCTAATTGATAGACTGTTACTGTGGTTTGTCGGCTTATCCCAATCAAATCTGAGAACTGCGACATCAACGGAATTGTAAGTGCTGCTTTTGCCGAACCCGATGCTATGATGAGGTTTAGTAGGTTGTAGAAGATGTACATAATGGCAACGGAGGTTACTTTTCCGTAGCCCTGCATTGCTTCGGCCGAGTAGTTTAGTAACGAATCGATAATTTTTCCTTGCTCAAGAATAACCACAATTCCGCTTGCCAAACCAACAACCAATGCGGCCGACATAATATCTTTAGCCCCTTCAATAAAAAGACGCGCCAATTGATTGGCATTCTTACCGAATGCAATTCCAGCAAGCAGTCCCATAACAAGGAATAGCGTGGCAATTTCCTTGATATACCAGCCATATCCCATAACTCCAACAATAAGGAATAGAATTGTGAAAAGAAGTATGTTCACAATAAAAAGTTGAACTGAATGGCGCATTGCAAGTATTCCAACTAAAATCCAAATTCCTGTAGCAATTGGAATTATTGGCGCCGAGATGGTGCTTTGCCCTATTACTAAATGGCTGATAGGGTAGAAGATGGCGAAAATTGCGAATACAATGGATAGTCCAAAGAATACTCCCCACGCACTTTTCCCTGCTTTGGTTTTGGTTCCATTCTCCTCGTGGGCAGCTTTATGTCTCCAGTACTCGTCAATTTCGTATACAGGCGATAGTTTGGGGTTCTTCTTAATCCTGTTGGCATACCACAAAACGTAACCAATGCCCACGGCATTAATCACCAACCAAATCACAAATCGGTATTCGATACCCGAGAATAGCTGAATGCCCGAGAGTCCCTGTGCTATACCAATGGTGAATGGATTCAACAATGCACTTGCAAATCCAAGGCCTGCGCCCAGAAAACATAGGCTAACTCCAACAATGGAGTCGTATCCCATGCTGATGGCCAGTGGAACGAATATTACCACAAAAGCGATTGTTTCCTCGCTCATTCCTATAACGGCACCAAAGAAACTGAAGCAAATCATTATGAGGGTTATCACCAAGTTATTCACTCCAATTAGTTTTAAGGGCTTGAATCGCTCAATTCTTTTGGTGAAGTTAAGGAACGATAGAATTGCAACATCTAATGCCTTGCTTTCATTCAGAAGCCAGAATGCACCACCAATCATGAGGATGTAGAAAATGATATCGTAGGTGCGTTTCATTCCTTGAAAAATGGAGGTGAATACTTGCCACGTTTGTGGGCTGTTATCAACCTGATGGAATGATCCTGGAACAATTACGCTTCGATCTATTCCATTTATGTTCTTTACCTCACGGGCGAATTCTCCGCCTGGAACAAACCAGGTTAGAAGTGCTGCCAATACTATAAGCGAAAAAATAATTACGTATGTATGGGGAAACTCCCGTTTCTTTTTCTGCTGTTGTTCCATGTTTTTTAATTTTTCGAAGGCTAAAAATAGTGATTTTGTTGAAAATGGCTAAAGGTCAAGAGTTAAAGCGTTGTCATATTTACTAAAAGCTATTAACAAATAGACATCAATTAGCTGAGATTCATCCTTTCAATGATCAAAGGGAGATCACTAGGCGTGATAATTCCAACCAGCGGGCTGTTGGGTTGTCCATTCTTGGTTACAAGCACTGCCTGTATGTATGTGCCCCGTTTTATGGAGTTTTTGAACATTCCAACTAGGGATATTATGTCGATATTTTCGCTGATTATACAGTAATCCATTTTTTCAGTATATGGAATCAATTCCGATACTTTTGAACCGTTGAGTTCAACCTTGCTTTGCTTTTGGCTAGTTAGCCACCTTGATATTGTTTTTGCGGTGATTACGCAGGCGATAGTTCCTTTATCCACCACAGGACAACGCATAATTCCTTTTTCGGATAGGGTGGTGAGTAATTCCACTATGGAGTTTTCTGGTGAAATGAAGTATGGATTGTTTTTCATTACCGATGAAACCCTTGGCGGGTTATTCAGCAATGTGTGTATATGCCGAATTTCCTTGATTACGTCGGGATGTGGTTCTGCAATTATAAAGTTCTCGCGTCGGGTATGAACAATAGCATTCCGTAGTTGAGCAAATTCCTTTAGATCCGACGCATACTGATTTACGACGGCATTTAACCCTCTAGCCTTGCGGAGCAAGTCGGAGAAGGTGCTGTGGAATTCATCGTTACAAATAGTTTTTAGTTTCTGCTCTATTTCGGAGAAAAGTTCAATGAATATCTCTGAGTTAGGTTTTGTGATTTCAGCCATTGTTGTGCGAATTAAACTTGGCTTAAAGGTATAAAAATGTTGGAAAAAATGAGGAATGTGATGAATTTAAAAGAAGTTAGATGAAGTTAAATGGATAGGATGGAGTTAAAAGAATGAATGTTGGGTTGCAACTTCCTCTAACTTCCTTTATCTTCCTTTTATTCTTCCTTCTATTCTTCCATTCTCTCTTTTAGAAATAGAACGATTTCCTCCTCTTGTTCAGGGTGAAACCAGTGTATTTTATTATCTCGAGCCCACCATGTTAGTTGGCGCTTGGCGTATCGGCGCGAGTTGCGCTTTATCAGTTCAATGGCCGTCTCGAGGTTATGTTTACCATCCAAATAATCGAACAGTTCTCGGTAACCAACTGTATTTAATGCGTTGAGGTGTTTTAGCGGATAAAGGCTTTTCGCTTCGTCAAGTAACCCTTGTTGTATCATTTCATCAACCCGTTGGTTGATTCGGTTGTAAAGTTCCTCTCTCTCCCTGTTTAATCCAACCTTAATTATTTGGAATGAACGCTGTTTGCTAGGATTGGTAAGAAACGATGTGTAGGTTCTTCCTGTTTGCAGGCAAACTTCTAGTCCTTTCAGGACTCGATGAGGATTCTTAAGGTCAACCGAGTTGTAGTATTCGGGATCTAAGAGTTTTAGTTGAGCGCGTAAACTCTCAACTCCTTCGTTTTTCAGTTGGTCAAGCAGCGATTGCCGTAATTCCGCATCGGGTGTGGGGAAATCATCTATTCCATTGCAAAGCGCATCAATGTACAAGCCCGAACCACCTACAAGCATTGCTGCTTTACGTGTTTTGTAGATTTCGGTTAGCAGGTTTAACGCGTCAATCTCAAACATCCCGCAGCTATAGCGCTCGGTAACCGATTTGTGTCCTATGAAGTAATGCGTGGCTGAATTCAGTTGATAATCGCTTGGAACCGCTGTTCCAATTTTCATCTCCTTAAAAAACTGTCTGGAGTCCGATGATAGGATAGGAGCGTTAAAGGTTTTGGAAAGAGAAATGCTAAGATCAGTTTTTCCTACACCTGTTGGACCAAGCAGTACTATAAGGGAATTTTTGTACATTGATGTTGGTGAATTATTCGCAAAATATAAATTGTAGCAAAGTTATCTGTCATGCTGAACAAAACGGGGCATCTAGATTTCTCACTAACGCTCGAAATGACAAACCTATAAAAAAATGTCTGATGTCTAAAGTCTGGTGGCTGATGTCTGTATTGAATTATTCATCGCTACCATCAAAGCCTTCGGCACCGAACTCGTCGGAATCGAACTCGCCAAAAATATCATCAATTTCATCGGTTTCCTCAAAGTCTTCTTCTGGCATGGCAACTGAGTCGTCGGCAAGTTGAACAGGAGGCTCTCCAACCGAAGCTGAGCATATGGGGTATTTTACGCCTTTGGTAGGCTCAAGAATATCCAGTAATTCAAGGAATAAACTGTGATCGGTGAAGATGTCGTAAACGTAAAGCAAGCGCTCCTTGCGATCCTTTATAAGTTCGCTAATTTTTACAGAATCCATTGGGATTGCCGCCAAACCGCCTTCGTTTTGCATGTCAATCAGGGTTAGCTCCATCCCTTTGTTCCAGTGCTCATCGGCAAGAAAGAACGATGCCAGTTGGGTTGGGTCGAAACCCAGATTATCTTGAATTGCATTGTGGAATGCCAGAAATGTTTGATTGGAGTCAACCTCATAGTCACGGAGAAACGCTTTGTCGTCCGCTGATATCATTCTGAATTTGTATATCATACTCAATGTTTATTTATGCAAAAATAGAAAGAGTTTCGATATAAAATTATAGTTGATGGTTGATTGTTGATGGAAGTTAAATGAGAGAGGAGGTTGAAAGTTGAAAGTTAAAAGTTGAAAGTTGAAAGTTAAAAGTTAAAAGTTAAAAGTTAAAAGTTAAAAGTTAAAAGTTAAAAGTTAAAAGTTAAAAGTTAAAAGTTAAAAGTTAAAATGAAACCTATATAGCACACTCAATAATCCAACTACCGGTAATAATTATTAGGCAGAAGTCTTTTGTCCGAAGTCTTGCATCTGAATTAAAAACTCCATTGTATCAACACCGTCAGCATAATCGTTTATTTTGGGCGATTGAGTTGTTCCGAAGGGAATGGCTTTGGGGTGGGTATTTGCATTGCCAACTATGCACTGTACGCGTTCCTCGTTTTGGTCGATATACTCCACGGCATCCTTAATCGTGCCATATTCCTGATAGAACAGAACACCAACGGGCGATTCAATGGCCTCGGAGGGTGTTGCAATAAGATACCCCGTATCGAGGTGCATTACCTGATTCATTGTGTAAATAGCACGGTTGTACTCGTAATTGTTGGCGTATTTATTATGGTTGATAAGATTACTCCACTGGGCAAAGTTATCGAGCATGTGGGTGTAGCTATACCCTTTTGGTACTAGCAGTTTCGATACATTCCTACAACCTAGGCCAAAGTAGGTGAAAATATCGTTGCTTAATTGTTCAAAATCACTTGCTGTTTCATCCCCAGTAATGATAGCAATGCTATTCCTATGCTTACGGATTATTGATGGGTAGTTCTTGAAGTAGTAATCGAAGTACCGCGATGTGTTATCGCTACCGGTTGCAATAACTGCATCGAATCCTTTAAGTTGGCTTTCGGTAATTTCAATATAGTTGGCAAATTCAGGTTCAATCTCAATGAGCATTTTAGCGATGGTTTGCATCAGGTTTCCATCCTTGGAGGAGAATTTTCCAATAAACCGATTGCCGCTCATTAATACACACATTAGATCGTGGAAGCCCACGAGGGGAATATTCCCGGCCATTATCACTCCAACCCACTTGGGCATTGCAGGGTTGATGTTGTCCATTGGGTACGATGTTATCCATTTACCCAAAGTTTCGTTATTTAACCATTGCAGTGCTATTGCGTTTAATGCATTCCGAACATTATTTGGAGTGAACCAAGGATTGTGAATATGAGCATTTTCTATCACAATGCTAAGATCCGAATTACTTATTTGGCTTGTCTCCGAAATAATCCTGCTACCCAATGCAGCAAATGCATTAATCCTTTTGTCAATATTCATATCTAACAAGTGTATTTTGTGCAAACCTAAGCGAAATTTTAGTTTTTTTGAGTTAAGGGTGATGCTTTTTGTTGATATTTTAGTTCATCCTTAAATGTTTTAGCTTTTTTAAACTTTTCTGAATGAATAGATGGTTTAACTTTGAGTTGTTTGCATGTAAGATTTTATGGTATTGAAAAGTTAACTTAAAATTAATTACTCGAAATTCTTATTACCCTATGAAAGCAGGAGCGCTATACAAAGAGATATTCCATATTTCTATCAATTCGATATTCGCCACTAAGTTAAGGTCAATCCTTACAATTCTGATTATTGCCTTAGGTATAATGGCGTTGGTGGGTATATTAACCGCTATTGATGCCATTAAAGGCAGTATTAGTGATGAGTTTGCCATGATGGGTGCAAATACGTTCACGATTGCCAGCCGAGGAATGCGGGTGAACATTAATGGGAATCGTTATAGAACCAAGAACCACCCTCAGATAAATATAAGGCAGGCCAAAGAATTCAAGGAACGATTTACTTTTCCGTCCGATGTTTCAATTTCAATTTGGGCTACCGGGGCAAGTACCATCAAGTATAAATCCAACAAAACGAATCCCAATATTGGCGTTCGTGGAATTGATGAGAGTTACATAAAAACAGGGGGAATTGAAATTGGTAAGGGTAGGAACTTAACGACCACCGATGTCCAGGACGCAAAGAATGTTGCGCTGATTGGCGATGAGGTTGCCCGAAAGCTCTTTCTGAAAAACGAGGATCCAATAGACAAGATTATTAGTGTAGGCGGAGGAAAATACCGGGTTGTTGGGGTGATGAAATCGAAGGGAAGTGGTTTTGGCGGAGGCCCCGACCGAGCAGTAATGATTCCTTACACCAATGTTGCAGTTTATTTTGCCCGACCCAATATGGATTATGCTATAAGTATTCAACCTCACGATCCCAAGTTGCTCGATTATTCAATCAGCGAAGCTGAAGGAGTTTTCCGTATAGTTCGTAATTTGAGCGCAAGCGATGAGTCTGATTTTAATATCGAAACTAGTGATAGCCTTGCTAAGCTATTAATCGATAATTTGAAGTATGTTTCAATTGCGGCAACTATAATTGGTATAATTACACTTATTGGAGCTGCTGTAGGGCTAATGAACATTATGCTAGTAGCAGTTGCTGAGCGAACCCGTGAGATTGGAACCCGTAAAGCAATTGGTGCAAGATCTTCTACCATAAAACAGCAGTTCCTTTTCGAGGCAATCCTGATTTGCCAGATGGGCGGTTTGCTTGGAGTTATTCTAGGAATTCTTATTGGTAATATAGTTTCGATGATGACCGATAGTCCTTTTATTGTACCCTGGGGTTGGATGTTCGGAGGGTTGGGATTGGCTTTTGTGGTAGGTTTGGCCTCTGGTTATTTCCCTGCAGTTAAGGCTGCCCGGTTAGATCCTATTGAGGCTTTACGTTACGAGTAACTATTGGTATTGTAGTGATATCGAAGGCACAGCGTTGGCTGTGCTTTTTGTTTGATAATTTTTGGAGAGTTCGTTTAATTTGGATGTATTCTGATTGTAGTATTTGTATTAAAAAGAAAAATAGATTATGCAAAAAAAGAAAACAATAGAAAAACTAAAAGAATCATTCGGTAAAATTAAAGACGATGGTTTTAGGTTTGATTTAATTAAGAAATACTTTACTAGCAAAGACAATGCTGATGCATTGCAAGTATTATCAGATAAAACTTGTGATGATTTGGATTTTGAAGAGTTGTTTATGTTTCTTGATAGAACTACATCAAGGGTTGGACAGCAATACCTCTATAACAGGTTAAGAACATTCCCGAATGCCTCTGATGCAATTGACTGTAAAAAAGAAAAGTTAATACAAAAACTAACTGAAGATGTAGAGTATAGGGTTAAAGTTCAATTACAACTTGAGAAATTAAATAAAGACGATGTATACCATATTTCATCGTTGTTTCAGGAGGAGCATGAGAGGCCTCCAAAATGGTTTTTTGTACTCCGATTATTGTCCTTTACGAGTTTGCTGTCTCTTATTATTCTGCCTTTTAATCCTCAGATGTTTTTTGTGTTTTTGGGTGTTTTTGTAGTTAATATTGGTTTTCATTACTGGAATAAACGCAATTTGTACAGATATCTTGGTTCGGTTCCTCAGCTTTTAAGGTTAAATGGTGTCGCTAATAGTTTTAGTAAAGATCAGCTTTTAAATGAACTAAACCCAGATATCTCTAATTCTATTCAGGAAATTAATCGGGTTAGGAATCGGATGGCATTTTTTCGGTTGGAATCGAATCTGCAAAGCGATGCCGATGCTCTATTCTGGGGAATACTCGAATTGTTTAAAATAGCCTTTCTTATTGAACCCTTGCTTTTGTTTGGAGTGTTAAGTCGTTTAGATTCGAAAAGAAAAGAAATTGAGGATGTTTTTTGCTTTGTGGGTGAGGTTGATATGCTAATTTCGGTTGCTTCGGTAAGAAGTGGCTTGGGCATTTACTGCATGCCTGTGATTAACGATTCGAGAATTTCGGCAAAAAATATTTATCATCCTTTAATACATAATTGTATTACAAATACTATTGAGGTTTCGGGCAAGTCAATTTTATTGACAGGTTCAAACATGTCGGGTAAAACATCATTTATCCGAACAGTAGGATTAAATGTGATAACTGGCTTGACCATTAATACATGTTTTGCAGAATCAATGACTATTCCTCAATTACGGATTTATTCGGCAATTAGGATAAGCGATGATTTGCTGAACGATAAGAGTTACTATTTCGAAGAGGTGCTGACAATAAAAGAAATGCTTGAAAAAAGTATCAGTGGTATACCAAACTTATTCCTTTTGGACGAGATCTTTAAGGGAACAAATACTACTGAGCGAATTGCGGCGGGTAAAGCTGTGCTATCAAAACTTTCCAAAAACAATAATATTGTATTTGTATCAACTCACGACATTGAATTAGCCGATTTGCTATCGGACGAATACGAGTTGTACCACTTTAGTGAGATTGTAAAAGAAAACAATGTGGATTTTGATTATAAGTTAAAGGAAGGAAAGTTGAAAAACAGAAATGCTATAAGAATTCTTCAACTAAATAATTATCCTAATGATTTGATTGAAGAGGCTATGGTAATTTCAAAAAGACTTGATGTTGCCAAGGTGTCCGAAACCTAATGGTTTGAGATTACTCCTTTCAAACCGGCTTCTAGTGTGCAATATTTTTGTATATTATCTCGTTTAGTAAAAACATAGAAGTATGAGGTCGAGAAAAGATGATATCAAGATTCTTCCCGAAGTTCTTCAGGTAATAAAGTCGAAGGAACTTGAAATGGAACGATTAATCAACTGGTACAGAATCTTTATAACCACTTTTTTGATAATTGCAGCTTTCTCTTTGCTGTACCATTATGGATTATTTCGGCCTCACTTTATAACTGTTAGTCTTCCTGTCATTATTCTGCTATACGTGGGAATGATAGGATTGAATGTTGCAACTAAGAAAAATAAGAAGATTCCTCTGCTTAAATATTTCACAGTTTTTGCGGATTACATAGTCGCATTGGGGATTATTTATGAAATGAGAATTGTAATAACAGGTATAACAGGGATTCCTATTCAAAGTTACTTAATATTAGCATCAATATTCCTTATCACTATTAATGCCTTTTCGGCACTTCGGGTGCAGTTTAAGATTATTGCGTTTAGCACCATTCTGGGGTTATGCATAAATACGGCAATTTATCATTTGTGGGGTGGAATGCTATTTACGGCTATCTACACCGGATTGTTTATCATCATTTCAGGATTTCTTAACCTATTTATTTCAGGGTTTGTTTTCCGTTCATATTTTCTCAACCATAGACTAACAAACACTCTTAAAGAATTGGAGGCGGCAAACAGCGAGATATCGAGCATAAACAACTATTTGGTTGAGCAGAATAATCAGATTGAGAAACAGCGGAAACAAATTGTTAGCAGTATTGAGTATGCTAGTCGTATTCAGGAGGCGGTGCTTGATACAACCGAGGAAATAAATGCCGTTGCCCCCAATAATTTTATTCTATTTAAACCCCGCGATATTGTTAGTGGCGATTTTTACTGGTTCAAAAAGGTGGAAGTGTTTACTAAGGAATATTGTGTTTTTACTGTTGCAGACTGTACTGGACATGGCGTGCCTGGCGCTTTTATGAGTATGTTAGGGACGTCGTTTCTGAATGAAATAGTAATGGAGTTTTATACAGAGCTTAATGCCGCAGATATTCTAAATAGAATGCGAGAGGAGATTAAGAAGCACTTGCATCAGGAGGCTGGTAGTAAGATGGTGAAGGATGGCATGGATATGGCGCTATGTGCTATTGATTACGAAACAATGCAGTTACAGTTTGCTGGGGCAAACAATCCTTTGTTCATAATAAAGTACAACGATGGAATTTATGCATCGGAGGTGCTGGAGCTTGTTCCCGATAAAATGCCGATAGGCGTTCATTTAAAGGAAAAAGCATCGTTTACAAACCATACTGTAGAGGTGAATAAAGGCGATATGCTTTATGTGTTCAGCGATGGCTATGTCGATCAGTTTGGTGGCGAGAGTGGCGATAAGTTTAAGAAAAAACGGTTTAAGGACTTGTTGCTTCGAGTTGTTGATTTGCCGCTGCTAGAGCAGAAAGTTGAGTTGGAGAAAGAACTTGCTATATGGATGGGTGATAGGTATAGCCAAATTGACGATATTACAGTTATTGGGGTGAAGGTGTAGGCCTATAAAAAAAAGAACCCGAGATTTCTCGGGTTCTTTTTTTTGGAAAGTATCTACTAGAATAATTTGTGAACCATGTCAACAACGCGGTTTGAGTATCCCCACTCGTTATCGTACCACGATAGGATCTTAACCATGTTACCGTTAACCATTGTGCTGTTAGCGTCAAAGATTGATGAGTGAGTGTTGTGGATGATATCAACCGATACAATCTCATCCTCGGTGTACTCCAATACACCCTTCATTGGGCCTTCAGCAGCTTTTTTCATTGCAGCATTAATCTCTTCCTTAGTGGCTGGTTTCTTAAGAATAGCAACAAAGTCAACTAATGAACCAGTTGGGGTTGGGACGCGAACTGCAAGACCATCAAGTTTACCTTTTAGTTCAGGAATAACTTTACCTACAGCTTTAGCAGCACCGGTTGTGGTAGGAATTTGAGAAACAGCTGCTGAACGTGCACGACGTAAATCGCTGTGAGGAGCATCAAGGATGCGTTGATCGTTAGTGTATGAGTGAATTGTATTCATAAAACCACGTTCAACACCAAAGCTATCGTTCAATACCTTAACTACAGGAGCTAAGCAGTTGGTGGTGCAGCTTGCGTTAGAAACGCAAAGATCGGTTGGCTTTAAGTCGCTATCGTTAACGCCAAGAACAATCATGCGGTCAATCTCATCCTTTGCAGGAACAGTGAGAATAACCTTTTTAGCACCATTCTTAATATGATCGCCGTAACCACCCTTTTCGCTTTCGCGCTTTGTGAAAATACCTGTAGATTCAATAACTACATCGGGGGTAACGCTCCACTTGATGTTGATTGGAGCCTTCTCTGCGTATACTCTATATTTTTTGCCGTTAACAATTAGGTTTTCAGCATCGAATTCTACTTTACCTTCGTAACGACCCTGTGTAGAGTCATACTTTAGTAAGTGAGCCAAAGTTTTAGTATCGGTAAGGTCGTTAATACCAACCACTTCTAGTTCAGGACGTTCTAACGCAATTTTGAACACATTGCGGCCGATTCGTCCAAAGCCATTGATTGCAACTTTAATTTTTGTCATAGCTTTTTATGATTAATATAGGTGAATAATGAAATAACAAATTGATGAAACAAAGGTATGGAAATTTAAAATCAGAATAAAATTTGCCCCATGTCATTCAACATATTTTAACGCAATCGGTTGAATTTGTGTGTTCAATATTTAATGAGGTTTTTAGACTATAAACTATTAGCTTATTCCTTTTTTTGGTTGTAGATTGTAAGGTCTTTTTTTTGCCTCAAAAAAAAATGTTCAGAGCAAAATGCTTTGGAATTTTCTGTGTTGATGTTCGAACGTGTTATAAAATTCTGTTAGCCGCTTATTTGTGGATGAAATTTGGTGGATTTTAATGCTTGTTTGGTGCTGTATAATTATAGCAACCCTTTTGCTTTTGCAATGTCGGGGGGAGTGTTAATGTTGATAAACGAGTTGATGTTTTCAAGGGTAGCGTCTATCTCAACAAAGATAGCATTGTTGGTTTTAACCAATTCGTTTACCGAATATCCTTTTTTATTCTGAAGGATTTTAAATGCAATGTTTTCCAAATCTTTCTTGTAGATGCCCAGCAGTGGTTCTATAAATCCATTAATAGTTGGTACTGCTATATCGGCATTGGGCTGGTTGAGCATATACTCATCAATCAATTGCTTTACTATGCCATAGCCTATAAATGGCATGTCCGATGGTGCTATTAGCACAGCATTGTTTGATGCGTGATGTAAAGCGGAATGAATACCGCTTAATGGGCCACAATCGGGAATTATATCGGGGTAAACTTTTGCTGGGATTCCGTAGTTGGTCTGGGGTTGGTTCGAGATGATTATTATTTCATTGCAGAAAGAGCTTAGCGTTTTGTATACCTTTTGGATTATTGTTGCACCATCAATCTCTATCAACGCTTTGTTCGTTCCATCTAACCGGGTTGCTTTGCCTCCGGCAAGAATGGCAAGGGTAGTTGTTTGTTGCTTGTTGTTCGTTGAGGGTTGATGAGCCAAGTTTTTTAATGTTAAGTTTTAATGCCTTTTGTCATTGCCTTCGGCGAACTCGTAAACTCGGTTTCGAACGAAGTGAGAAATTTAATATTAATCAGAAATTAGAGATTACCTTCGGTGAACTCACATATAACGCTCGGTTCTTCGCTTTGCTCAGGATGACAATACACCATTAATCCACCACTTCATATGTAGTATCACATTAACTCATTGTCAAACTAGTTCTCCTAGTCCTTCCCTAATAATTTCGGGTTCGGAGCCGGTGCAGTCAACCACTGTTGATGGAACGTTGTTTCCAAAACCACCGTCAATAACTACATCCACCAAATGCTGGTAGTTTTCGTAGATCTGTTCGGGATCTGTAGTGTACTCAACCAATTCGTCGTCATCCTTTAACGATGTGGTTAGTATTGGTTTGCCAAGTTGGTTTACAATTTCGAGCGGGATAGAGTTGTTGGGTATTCGAATACCCACGGTTTTGCGTTTACTTATGAAATGGTCGGGTACTCTATTCAGCCCTGGAAGAATAAAGGTGAATGGGCCCGGTAGGTTTTTCTTCATCAGTTTAAAGGTGGGATTGTCAACCTTGGCGTAATCGGCAATGTTACTTAAATCGTAGCAGATAAAAGAAAAATGGGCTTCTTTGGGTTTTATCCCTTTTATTTTGATAATACGTTCTACCGCTTTGGCGTTGGAAATATCGCATCCAATTCCGTAAACGGTATCGGTGGGGTAAATTATAACGCCACCATTTTGCAAAATCCCAACCACACGTTCAATTTCGCGCGGGTTGGGATTTTCGGGATAGATCTTTATGTAAAGGCAGTCGGACATTTATTAGCCGTTTACCTTCTTGTAGTCCTCGAGGAATTTCTTTAAACCGATGTCGGTTAAAGGATGGTTCAACAAACCAACAATAGCATTTAATGGGCAGGTTGCAACATCGGCACCAGCCTCTAGGCACTGAACAATGTGCATTGTATGACGAATTGATGCGGCAAGTACC
Organism: Tenuifilaceae bacterium CYCD; assembly: GCA_036322835.1. NCBI lineage: Bacteria > Pseudomonadati > Bacteroidota > Bacteroidia > Bacteroidales > Tenuifilaceae > Tenuifilaceae bacterium CYCD. The sequence goes on from AP027304.1 coordinate 2,627,279, forward strand.
TTTGTTTCGTACTCGTAGTAGTTGTAAACATCTACAATTTGGCGGATTAGTTCAACACCGTCGGTTGAAACATCGTCCAAGCGGCCAATAAATGGAGAAACGTAGGTTGCTCCAGCCTTTGCAGCAAGCAATGCTTGTCCAATCGAGAATACCAATGTGCAGTTGGTACGAATTTTATTGTCGGTGAAGTATTTAATAGCCTTGATACCTTCCTTGGTGCAAGGAACTTTCACAACAATTTGTGGGTGCAACGCAGCCAGTTCTTTACCTTCGCGGATCATTCCTTCGTAGTCGGTAGCAATAACCTCGGCGCTAACATCCCCCTTAACTATATTGCAGATATCTACATAGTGCTTTTTAATGTTGGCCTCACCCTTGATGTTCTCCTTGGCCATTAGCGATGGATTGGTAGTAACACCATCAAGTACTCCCAAATCGTTTGCTTCGCGGATTTGGTCTAAGTTTGCTGTGTCGATAAAAAACTTCATGATTGTTAAATGTTAGATTATTATCAAGCAGCAAAGCTACATATTTTTTTAGAAATCGGAAATCGGATGTTTTTCATCCCGGGGGTGTTTTACTATTTAAAAATTCTGTTTTGCCGTTTCGGAATTACTTATTATCCTTGTATGGTATTAATTTTTAAAAAATAGTAAATGAAGAACAGGTTTGTATTGTTGATTGTTGCACTATTTATTTCCCCGGTTATTCTTGCACAACACTATAGTTTCGAGAAGGCTCCTTTGTGGGTTAAAAGTGTAGAACTACCTCGAAAATCGGATGTTTCTAAGAATGATGTATCGTTGGGGTACTACTTGACGCTTTACGATTGTCAGGTGAATTTGGAGAACAACGAAGTGTATAACCGTGAGGTTCGCAATGTATTCTCGTATAGCGGAATTACCAATGCTTCTCAGCTAATGGTATCGTACGATACCTCGTATCAGAAGTTAAAGATTCATCACCTTTATGTGTGGCGGAAAGGTCAAAAGATTGATCGTACAAGTAGTTTGAACTTTAGGAAGATGAATAACGAGTACTACCTTAACCAAGGGCTATACCTGGGTAAAATAATTGAGTACGACATTCTGGATGATATCCGCAAGGACGACATGATTGATTTTGCGTACACCTTGGTTGGTAACAATCCTATTTTCGAAAACGAAAAGTATCTCTTTATCCCTTTTGAATCGACAAACTATATCGATTTGTACACCTTTAGAGCAGTATTCCCGAAGGATAAGGAGTACACCTATAAGTGTATGGATTGCGATAGCTTGAATTGTACCGATACTATTGTGGATGGTTATAGGCAAATTGCTATTGATACTAAGAATTTAAAGGCGGTTAACTACGAGAATTCGATGCCTACTTGGATTATTCCCTATAAATACTTTTCGTTAACCAGTTTTAAATCGTGGAGCGATGTGAACAAGTGGGCACAGAACGTTTTTGCCTTATCCAAGGAGCCTAACCTCGACGTTGTATTCAAGGAGATATTTACAGGAACCGAAACAACCGAGGAGAAAATCAACAAGATTATAAACTATGTTCAGGACGATATCCGTTACATGGGCGTTGAATCGGGTATAGGAAGCATTAAACCTTTTGCTCCCGAGGAAGTTGCTACGCGCAGGTACGGCGATTGCAAGGATAAATCCTTGCTGTTGGTATCGTTGCTAAAGCAGGTGGGTGTAGCAAAGGCGTACCCAGCTTTGGTAAATACCTATATGCGTAGCGAGGTGGCTAAGTTCTACCCTAGCAATCAGGTTTTCAACCATTGCATTGCAACATTCGTGTATAACGATAGCACCTATTGGGTTGACCCTACCATTACGTTACAGGGTGGCGATTTTAGAAATATGTATCACGATGATTACGGAAAGGCCTTAGTAATAGGGATGCCTTCGGATAGTTTACAGAGTATGATTCCATCGAGGGTGCCAACGGAGGTTGATATTGTGGAGGAGTTAACCGCAAAATCATTCACGGAACCTGCAACACTTAAAATTACGGCAAGCCGTATTGGGTCCGAAGCCGACGAACGCCGCGTGTTGCTGGAGAACTATGCGGCCAACGATCTCTCTAAAATGGTGATGGACGACCTGAAATCGATATACCCAACCGTAAACAAAGCTTCCGATATGGAGGTTGCCGATGATATTGATAAGAACAACATTGCAGTAACCTATAGCTATACTGTTGATGGATTCTGGAAGGATGGCGATGAGTCTGAGGATGGCTCTGCAAAAGGTTACTGGATATTCCGTTTCGAGCCCCTCTCGTTATACCCTTGCTTTGGAATGTTTGCCTCGGAGGAGCGAAAGTTCGATTTGGCATTGACTTACCCTCAAAACTTTAAGTATCATGTTATATTCCATTTGCCCAAGGATGTTTTAATTTCCGACGATTATAAGTCGTTCGAGAGCAAGGCCTTCTTCTACGACGAAAAGATAGAGCAGCTCAGCAGTAAGAGTTTTCAGGTTGACTATACTTTTAGGGTGAAAACCAAGGTTATTTCTCCAGGCGAGTACAAGGAGGTTTACGATCAGAAAACCAAAATAATGAAAGGTCTACCTATTGTTTTATACTTCTTAAAGAATTAAAATCACAAAGCATCTATTGGTAGATTATTTGATAGCGAATGTTAGTTTAAAAGATAAATAGATGAAACACCCATGTGATACAGTTTGCACAACCGAGCTTGCGAACTTGGCGAAGTTAACAAAGTATGGGTGTTCCATCCGCTTTACAAAAAAGCGTTAAGAACGATACAGTAATATTTTAATTGTTAATACACTAAATATCTTATACGGATGAAATTCATATTCTTTAATATTGTTTTCTCCTGTTTTGTGGCAAGCCACATTATGGCACAAGATACTATTACCATTTACTACGATAATAAGTGGAAGGAGATATCCGACAAGGATGCGGCTTCGTTTTACCGAAAAGCATTTTTGGATAGCAATAAGGTTTGGGCTGTACGCGATTGTTACATCAGCAATAAATTACAGATGGAGGGCACCTACAAATCCAAAAGCTTAAGTGTTAAGAATGGCCATTTTGTGTACTACCACGAGAACGGGAATAAAAGCTCCGAGGGAACCTACATTAACGATAAGCGGGATGGTGTTTGGACTTTTTGGTACGAGAATGGAACAAAGAACTACGAGGGAACATTTAATAACGATAGGGGTGAAGGGACTTGGCGGTTCTGGCACGAGAGTGGCGAAAAGAAATCCGAAGGCCAATTTGTGAACGATAAGCGCGAAGGCATTTGGACATACTGGTACGAGAGTGGCGAGAAAAAATCCGAGGGAAAGTATGTGGCTAACAATGCCGAGGGTACATGGAATAGTTTCTATAAGAATGGGCAAAAGGAGTCGGAGGGTAGTTTTGTGAAGGATAAAAGGGAGGGCCAGTGGTATTACTGGTTCGAGAACGGCCAGAAGCAATCGGAGGGGAATTACCTTAACGATGATAAGGAAGGTTTGTGGAAGTACTGGTACGAAACAGGCCCCTACAAGTGCGAGGAGAGCTATAAAAAGGGATTTCTTGTTTCCACTGCGGTTTGTTACTACGAGAACGGCAAGTTAAGCTATAAGGGCGAATACGAAAAAGGGTTACGGCAAGGCGAATGGGTTTTTGGCAATGTTGATGGACGAATTATTTTTAAGGGAAGCTATAGTAAGGGGAGGATGGATGGTTTGTGGATTCGTTCTTTCCCAAAGGAGAACATAAGGATTTACTATAAGAATGGTGTTTTGGATGGAAAACAGTTCGGGGGAATTATCCGGAATAGGCAGTAGATGGTAGTGGATTGTTGTTAGTTGATCATTGTTAGTGGGGAAGATAGAAATCAGAAATCAGAATACTTATTATTAATATAAAATTTAGTACAGATGAAAAAACTAATTGTTATCCTTTCAATCTCATTGCTGATGTGTAGCTGCGAGAAGGATGATAGCTCATCGGAGCATAAGTTGAAGAATTGTAGCGTAGAGTACCTCTTTTTTTATGATAATATATATTTGTCCGATTTCTATTCTGTGGGTTTTCCTCCTAGCAATGAATTTGCTTGTCGCTGTTCTTACACCTATGCTGGCAGTAAAGCAGTGAAATCAGTTGGAGGGTTTGTTGTAATTCCCTCTGGAGGAGGGTTTGGAAATTATATGTTCTCAACCAATGCTTACGATTCCATTTCCCATGCCGGTAACACAATTTTGGTGTATGCTAAGTATAAAGCCGAGAACATCACTCAGGAGTTAGGTTATAATCCAACTGTATTCTCATTCAATTCCGAGGATAAACTTCAGCAGATTACAATAAGGAATGCGAATTATCCCGATGGGTACAATTTGAACTATACATATTCCGACAATCGGATTACCGAGACCTACGATAATGGCGATGTTTACAGAACCTTTTACTTTGAGAACGGTAACCTTGTAAAGGTTGTTAGGGAGCAGACGAACGAGCAGGGTGTTGTGGTATGGAAAAAGGAAATCCTGTTCAACGATTTCGATAGCAACCCCAATCCATTTAAAGGCTTGTGCTACGTTAGGGGTGCCTTTTTCCGTTCGTTTTCAAATAATAACTACCAGGGTTATACTATTAAGGTATATTCTCAGCAGGACGATGAATCGTTGACATTGATTAGTACATATACCTATTCCATGCCAATAACCTATAATGGCGATGGTTACCCTGAGTTTGGCGACTACTAACGGTTATTAATAATCCAAAAAATATTTATGAAGAAACAATTGCTATTTGCATTTGCAGTTCTTTTACTAATGGTTGCCTGCTCAACGGATAATAATAGTACAATTACTATTTCGGGAATAACCGAGAGCAATGCGTATGGCGAGCGCACCGGGGAAGTGGATGAAACGGATTGGACGGGTGATACCTATCTCCCCGATACTGTTTATCCTTTATTTAACTTCTCCGATGATGTGGACTACACCAATGCTAGTGTTGCCGTAGTTCAAATTCTAGAGTACCCAAACCCTGTGGATAGCGAGTTCCGCCTAAATTTTAATGTATCGTGCCAAACCGTGGTTAAGTTTATTATTGTTGACGAGAACCTAAATGTGTACCTTGCACAGACCCTGAAACTGGATGTTGGCAGCAATACAGTGGCTATCCCGACCGATGGCCTGAAAAGTAAATACTACAGGGTGTACTACGCCTTTTACGACAGCTTCAAGTCAATCTACTTTAATGGACACGGAGATATTCTGAAGAATTAGCCCTGCTTTTTGTGGGGAGTAGGTGCTGTTTAAGCAACCCCATACATCTAAATGCTAAAAGCGCCAACAGTCAGGTATTTTTTACTACTTTCGGGACGAGTTTTTAAATGCATTTCGAGATATGATTAAAGATACTGCGTTGGTGCTTGAGGGTGGTGGATTCCGCGGTGTATTTACCGCAGGTATTCTGGAGGTATTCCTGGAGAAACAGCTGTTTTTTGATTCGGTTTATGGCGTTTCGGCTGGAGCAACGTACGGAGTTTCGTACGTTTCGAAACAGCTGGGGCGTAACATTGCCGTGAACGAGTTTATTGGCGATAAGCGCTACTGCAGTTTCAGGAATCTGCTGCGCGAACAATCGTTGTTCTCCTGGGGTTTTATACTGGAGGAGATTCCACAGAATATCATTCCGTTCGATTACCAAACGCTTAAGGAATCGGACAGCAAATTCTATGTGGGAACCAGCAATTGCCTAACCGGGGAGTCCGAGTTCTTCCTTTTAAATAGTGCCAATAAATCCGATTTTAGAACAATCCTATCGGCCAGCTGTTCGTTACCGTTAATTGCGCCCATTGTTCGGTACGATGGTAAGCTGCTGCTCGATGGTGGTCTTGCCGATTCTATTCCTTTTGAGTATGCCCTGAGCAACGGGAGCAAAAGGGCTGTTGTTGTGCTTACTCAGCCCCGGGGATACCGTAAAGATCCATTAAAGCACGCCACGCTTTTTAAATGGTACTACCGTAATTATCCCAAGGTTTACGAGATGCTACTCAGCCGAGCCGAACGTTACAACGCATCAATCAGTAAGTTGGAACTGCTGGAGAAGGAGGGTGTTGTTTACATTATAAGTCCCGATACAACCCTATCGGTAAGTAGGCTCGAGAATAATCCCCAAAAAACATCAGCAGTTTACTACAGCGCCATGGATAAGGCACGGAACAATTTCCACAGCTTACAGCAGTGGTTGGAGGGGGTGAAGGGTTGATTGTTGTTCGTTGTTCGTTGTTCGTGAAGAAGACAGAAGTTAGAAGTTAGAATTAAGGAGTTAGAAGGCTGAATTTAGAAATTAGAATTTAGAAGATTAAGAATAAGTGCGAAAACCTTTACCAAAAATATTCCTTACCGAACAAACCTAAAAATAACATAGCCCCAACGGGGTTGTGAGCAAATAGCCCCGGGTTAAACCCTGGGGTTTAATGCGGATTGCATTGGTTTAATTAATCAACTTTCTTGACGTGATACATGAAAGTTGCAAAGAAGATCAAGGCCGGAAAGGCTTGACCGATGATATTAACCCCAACGGGGTTGTGAGCAAATAGCCCCGGGTTTTAACCCGGGGGTTAAATGCGGAGCATTAAAAAGCGATGCACGCATTGCCCATGCTAGGGCAGTAATAACTCTGGTTTGCATCGCAAGGGAGGAGGATTGTAGGTATCACGCGTTAAAAGACGTGCGATAACTTTAGATTTTAACCGGAAAAGAGAACCTTAAACCCCGAATAGGAGCTAAACAGCCAGTATAATTACCATTTTACAGGGAAAAAATATTGAATTGTTCCCAAAAATATTAGGATACAACCCATTCTTTTTCTCTGCAAACCCGTTTTTGTATTTTTCATCCTTGTTTTTGCAAAAACGGCCTTGTTTTATAACTTTTCGTCCTTGTTTTATACAAAAACGGCCTTGTTTTTATATTTTTCATCCTTGTTTTATACAAAAACGGCCTTGTTTTATAATTTTTCGTCCTTGTTTTGTATAAAAACATCCTTGTTTTTATATTTTTCATCCTTGTTTTGTATAAAAACATCCTTGTTTTATAATTTTTCGTCCCTGTTTTATACAAAAACGTCCTTGTTTTTAAATTTTTTGGGTTTGTATTGAACTTTTTTATGCCTATTCACACCATAAACAGGCTTTAGCACAGCATAGTAGCAGCAAACCCCAACCGCAGCGAGTAGCATTTATGGCGGTTACTGTACTCTTTACTTAGCATTTACCCCGCATTGGTAACCCGTAAAGGGTTATTTATCACTTCTATTGCCCCATTGGTAAATTACAGGGTAACAAATAGCCTGCATACGTAATTAAACAGCATAAAACGGCACAATGGTAAATTTATAATGCACTTATTTGCATTGTATTACAAAAATATTTTGCTAGTTTTATAGTGGGTTTAAGAGTGTGCTGGTGTATAGCACATTCTTTAAAGGAGTGGGAGGTACTGTTTTTTGAGTGTTACAGGAGAGTTGTGTAGTATGTTTTAGAAGAGAAGGTTTTATTGACAAACTAATTACTTAAAGATATGACAACAATTCCAACGAAAGTTCAAAGCAGATTAAGTGCTGGACTCAAAAAATTTCAGTCAATAGTAAGTTCTGCAAAAGCTAAAGACATTAATGAATCCGATACTGTTGTAATTATTACCGACATGTTATCGGAGTTGTTTGGTTATGACAAATACTCCGAAATCACCTCAGAGCAAGCCGTAAAAAAAACTTATTGTGACTTAGCAATAAAAATTGACAACAAAATTCGGTTTATAATAGAAGTAAAAGCTGCGGGCTTAGACTTGAAAGAGGATCATATTAGACAAGCCGTTGATTATGGTTCTAATTCAGGCGTAGAATGGGTGATTTTAACAAATAGCAATGATTGGAAGGTGTTTAAAATAATATTTGGTAAGCCAGTAAGTCATGAATTAGTTTATGACTTTGCATTTACTCAATTGAATGTGAAAAAAGAGAATGATATTGAACTTTTATACTATGTATGCAAGGAAAGTTTAGGGAAATCATTGCTTGAAGATTTTCATATTCAAAAACAAGTTATGAGTAGGTTCTTCCTGGGACAGTTAATCTTAAATGATGCAGTAATTGATACCATTAGAAAAACCTTGAAAAAAGTTGTTCCTGAGGTAAAAGTTTTAAATGAGGAAATAAAGCAAGTAATTGAGCAGGAGGTTTTGAAGAGAGAGGTGCTTGAGGGGAAGCCTGCCGAGGATGCAAAGAAAAGAATTAGTAAAGCCCTAAAAGCGTTGTCGAAAGATGCAAACCCCAAAACTGAAGTTAATATTGAATAATTAATAAAGCACATTTGTATGGCAACTTGGACTTTTGAAGAATAGTGGGTGCTGTTTTTTGAGTCTAATAAGATTTATGGGTGTATCTATACTAAAAATGGTATATATAAGTAAGTTGGCGGTCATGCTAAGAAAGATACCTACCAGCTTGATAAATAACTAGAAATTATGATTATTAGGAAAGTACTTATTGAGAATTTCAGAGCTTATAAGAACATTGATATTTCATTTAATAAGGGAATAAATGTTATTATTGGTAAAAACGATGTTGGAAAGTCTACAATTCTTGAGGCTCTTGATATATTCTTTGGGCAAAGTAGAATTAAAATTGATATTTCAGATAAGTGCGTCTATTCTTCTGGGAATATTGCAATAACAGTTGTTTTTGAGATTGACAAAGACAAAGAATATTTGATTGATTCTGATGTTCGAACCAATCTTGTTAATGAGTTTCTATTAAATAAAGAAGGGTATTTAGAAATTCGCAAAGAATGGGATTGTTCAAAGGAAAAATTAACCGCTTCAAGTTTAAAAACATCACTTAAAGCATTTTATCCAAAGACATTTTCAGATAATCCATTACCTACTTTAAAAATCACGGATTTAAAGAAACTCCTAGAAGATAAAAATAGTATTGTTGATTTGGTCGACTTAAGTGAATACCTGAATAATAATGAATTTGAAGGAATTGATATTGAATCTTATGACCCTGATTCAAATAAAAAGCCTGTTGTAAAAATTGACAATCGAAAGAGGGCAGATATTAGGGGACTTTTATACAAGCTATCCAATAACTCAGAGTTATGTGAATTGTCAATACCAATGGATAAAGAAGATGGGAAAAATATTTATCAAGCATTAGAAAGTGATTTCCCTCAATATGAGCTTTTTCAGTCTGACAGAGAAAACAAAGACAATGAAAAAGACGTGCAAGACCCCTTAAAAGTCATTACTAGGAAAGTTATCAAGGAGCAACAAAGCGTATTAGATAAGATTTCAAAAGAATTAGAGGAAAGAGTAGAAGAAATAAGCAATCAAACCCTCGAAAAGCTTAAAGAAATGAACCCTGAGTTAGCAAAGGAATTATCCGCAGAATTACATAGTAAGGATTGGGCTTCGCTTTTTGATTATTCATTTACAAGTGATAGCGGAATTCCATTGAATAAAAGAGGAAGTGGTATTAGACGACTCGTTTTACTTAATTTTTTTAGAGCAGAAGCCGAAAATAGGAATACTTCAACAAATAATACTATTTATGCTTTGGAAGAGCCTGAAACCTCACAACATGCCGATAACCAAAAGATGATAATGAAAGCATTTAAGGAGATAGCTCAAAAACCGAATCACCAAGTTTTCATTACAACTCATAGCAATAACTTAATAAAAATGGTTCAGCCTGATGAAATTACTTTCATAAAAAAAGGAGAAACCCAACCTGTTATTGTTGAATCTGATAATGTTATTTATGAGGTTGCAAAGGATTTGGGAACTTTGCCAAGTTTGAATAGTAATGTTGTAATCCTTGTAGAAGGTATAACCGATAAATATTTTTTAGAAAATATAAATCAACTTATCCCTGAATATAAGGAAATCATAGATTTAAATGTTTCTCACATTCCATTGTTTTGGGTAGGCGGTTCTAATGTCTCAAATTGGGTGGATACAAGACCTTTGCAATCTCAAAACATTGTGGAGTTTCACTTATATGATTCTGATGGTAAAGACCATTATAAAACAGAAATAGATAAAATCAATGACTGGGGAAATGGGAGTTTTGCAATTCAAACGAATCTACCAACCATTGAAAACTATATTCATCCTGATATAGTAATATTAGGAAAAGAAGATGGTCATATTCAAAATTATTTTGAATCAAATTTATCTAATATTCAAAAAAATATTAGAGAAAAGTGGAATCAGGATAAATGGACTGAAATTAAGTCCAATTGGAAAAATACCATAGATGTTTCTAAAGAATTAACCAATATTGGGTATAGCAAAGTGAAAAACTATTTCAATGAATATTTAGTTAATATGATGACTAAGGATTTGTTGATTGAGTTAGGAGCTTTTGATGAAATCAGAAATTGGTTTTTAAAGATTAAAGAATTAAACGACAAATACAATTAAAAAAGCACGAAACGCCAACAACGGCTCATAAGCAATGCGGGTTTAGAGCAATTTGCAAGTTCAGTTCTCGCAGGCAAGTTCAGTAACGGGTGATAGGTTCGCAGCCACGCAATCCCGCACTGCTCATAGCCGCGACAGTTAGGTGCAAGATAACTTGACGAAAAATGATACATTTCCAGAAAGCGAAACAGTTAGAAAAGACTGCCTACCCACAAAAGCAGAGTATGTCAGGGCTTTCTCTGCTCTGCCATACTCTGCTTTTTTTGCCACCCACTTGCTTTGTTGTAAGGTTTGAATCTTTTATCAATGGTTTTCCAATTTATTTAATATGATTATCCGCAATTATACCTTATTTTACCATACCAAGTATCTTCTACAGCAGCAACCATAAGTCGTTCAAACAACTCTTTGCCAAAATATCTTCGATTGGTTTTATAACAAAACTCGTCCAGATAGTTTTGCAGGTACACGTCTTTTATTTTGTGATTGACTCCTAAGAAGTTTCTCTTTGCATTGCTAATCATGGTATGCACCCATGGGAGTACTCTTGAAGCCTCCTCGGGTGGTACTATCTTTTTGATATGTCTGGAGCTTATCTCTTTGATTTTGTTAAAACCACGCCAGCCATCACTCTTAATCACCGATGAAGAGCTGGTGCTCGCTGAGACTACTTTGTTCATCGTTTTCGACGAAGAGTCCGGAATGACAACCATCTTTACGTATCGGAATGCTGATGGCTTTTTGTTCCTGCGAGGTCGCCCCCGCCTGGGATCAACTTTGGCCATAACTAGAACTTTGCTTTGCCGCTGACTGCCTCTTCCTCTTTTGGTCAGCTCGTCATTTTCGTCCTCTGCATGGGTTCTGAAAAAGGCATCGTCCAGCTCGACAACGCCCTCCAATTCATACCGCTCATCGCGCAATCCCATGACCGATCTGATCTTGTGCATCATGGCCCAAATCGGTTCGTAGCGCTTATGGCCAAGCTGCCGCTGAACCTCAGCAGCAGAGATCCCTTTTTTGGTCATGGTCATCAGGTAAATGGCGTACAACCAGTACTGAAAAGGTAGCTTCGATGACTCCATAACGGTGCCGCTTCGTAAGGTGGTTCTGTATCCACAGCTGCTGCAATCGTGCGAATTGTAGGTTTTGTTCCAGTAATGATGCGTATTGCCACACTTCTTGCAGACGACTCCTTTTCGCTCCTTAACGGTTCGAAAGTGTCTTATGCAGCTGGCTTCATCTGGATATTTCTTTACAAAATCGATAAAATTCATCTCAAGTGTTTTTGTAAAGATAATTATTTTGGTACATTAGCGGATATGCATATTATTTAAATAGTTTTAATCTATACCATTCAACAAATCGATTCCCTCAGGATAAATTTGCTGACAAAGAAATAATTAGTAAATTAGCATATGCATTAACAAGTGATAAATACAAAACATACTATTCACTTCCTAGGCATAGTAGTATTGTGTCTACTCTAATAATAAATATTTAATTACAAAAGGAGGCGCTTATGAAATCCAGATTTCCTTGGAAAATTACGATTATTCTCGTTTTTTCTACATCTTTTTGTTTTGCTCAAACTGATTATTATACTCTTGGAATTCAGGAATATAATAATCAAAACTTTGATAAGGCAATTAACCTATTTACAAAATATATTAATTCTGATAATTCTGATAATGCCAAAAAGGGATCGTCTTCTCTTCTAAAAAGCATTTCATATTATGCCTTAGGCAATATTGATAGTGCTTATTCATCAATAGCGTTTATGAGTAATTATAGGCCAAACAATGATCAAAAGAAAATCATGTATTATTATATGGCCAATTATGAAACAGTATTAAAAAATGACAACAAAGCAATTGATCTATTAAAAAAGAGTATTGATGCTAAAGACGATGACAATGCTTATGTTTATCTATTAAGAGCTGATATATACATGCAAAAATCACAACTTAGTTCAGCAGAAAATGATTGGCAAACGTGTGCTAAAAAAGATAAAAAAGGCATATATAATGCTTATGCACAGTATTATTTAGGTAATTATACTTCATCATTACAATCGCTATTTGAGTATTTAACATTTAACCCGAACTCAAATGTATATTATGATGCAAGTACTTACTTTTGTTATATAGGTGATTATAACACCTGCTTTAAATATTTAAGACTTGCACTAGATATGGGGTTTAAAGGGAAAGGTTATATTATTAACAATAAAGTATTTTTAAGAATTAAAAATAACCCTGATTTTATCAATTTAATGAAAACCTATTTTCCAGAACAACAAATAAATATAGTAGAGGTTGATACGTCATATTTTGCTAACTATAAAAATTATAAAGAACAAAATAACATTCCTCCATATTCAAATAAACTATTGACGCGTACAACTAATAGTTGTGAATCAACAATGGAAAGTACTAGCAATAAACCTGATGTTGTTGCATATACTTATGACAATGTTACATTTTATTTTGAAATCAACAAAAATTATTTTGAAAAAGATGTATGTATTGCATACAATTCATTTTTAAATAAAGCATATGCATTGGAATTTAATTCTCCCTTAGATTTAAGAAAAGCCAGAAAAGTTAATTTTTATAGTTTAAAAAATAATAAATATTTCTCGCTTAGCCAATCTTTACTATATACTCAAACAATATCAAATGAAACGGGGATGTTTAAAACAAATACAAGTGGGAAAGATATGTACTCTAAAAACTATACAATTTATCAGTATGATTGTTTATCAAAACTTCTAACGTTATTAAATGAAGATGAAAGGGAACTAATAGCCAACCTGATCAGAGATGGCTTTTCTCGTATAGAAAATAGAAATGCAATAATTTCAGATGTTATTACTAATGATGGTTCTATGAAAGAAGATTTATATAAATATCTTCTTGAAAATGAATCAGAAATTGCCAATGTATCAAAAATATTAAATATTTCATTAGGCAAATCTGTATTAATGTACAAATACAATATTGCACAACAAAAAGAAATAGACCAAATGGGGTTATTTGCTTCTAAAGATGAATTTGAAACAGAAAAACAATTTCAAGAACGAAAAACGAAATTTGAAGAACAAAAAGCGATTATTTTAAAAAAATACGATAAACTCAAGCAAGATGCTACAATCAATTTAATACAGAATTCGTATAGCCATATAATATTAAGCATCGATAAAATTGGTAACTATAACGCAGAAACTCAGAAATTACCGATAACAATCAATAATAAAACAGAACAGATCCTTATTCCTTTAAGTGAAGCTAAATCTTTTAAAGAAAATATTCAAAAAGTTAAAGTTAGCGGTGATAAACAGTTAATAGCAGATGGTTTTACTTATGATATCTTTAATATCAAAGTCGTTCATCCAATTACGGGTAGTTCTTATAATTTTGGCATTCAAAAAGCGCCATTATATACGGACATTATTACGGACAATATCGAGAATGGTGTACCTAAATTAGTAGCCACTGCTTCTTCATTACAAGAACTATCAGGTAATGGTCTCTTAGATGGGGATGAAAGTGGTATTATTACTGTAAAGATTAAAAACGAAGGTGAGGGTACTGCAAGAAATATAAAAATCGAACTGGTCGGTAGTGATATAATAAAAGGTTTACAATATGATAATGTACAAAGAATTTCGGGCATTGCTCCGAAACAAGAACAATCTATTAATTTTAACTTAAAAACGGATCGAACTATTCAAACCTATAAAGATATAACCTTTACCTTTAATATTTCAGAGGAAAAAGGGTTTAACCCACCTCCTATTAATTATACATTCAGCACACAGGCATTTAAAGAACCAAAACTAGTTTTCATTGAATCCAGAATAAAAGAAATTACAGGTAACAACAATAATATTATTGAGAATAATGAGGTAATTGAAGCATCAATCCTAATTCAAAACCAAGGACAAGGTGTATCGCAAAATACTCAAGCAGTAATTAAAATTAATGATCCAAATATTATTTGTACAACACCTAAAAACCTTAATCAAGTTATTGGTTCATTAGAACCAGGTGCAAGTAAAGTTTTAACATTTAATTTTTCAGTTAATAATGAATACGAGGGGAATGATATTTTACCTGTCGAGATTATTTTATCAGAAAAATATCAATCATATGGTTGTATTTCACCTCTTGGTTTGCAGATGAAAAAAATCCTCATGGCAGCAACAAACCTAAAAACAACAGGAACTTTTGACCAAACTATTCAAATAAAAGAGGTCTCAATGTCCTCTGATGTTGATAAAAATATACCAGAATCAAAAATCATTAAAACAAATGTATTTGCTTTGATAATTGGAAATGAAGACTATAGTAGTTACCAGCAAAATCTATCAAGCGAAGTAAATGTTGAGTTCGCCAAAAACGACGCACAAGTATTTAAAGAATATATTAACAAAACACTTGGTATACCAAACGAAAACATTACTTTACTTCTTGATGCAAAGTCCATTGAGATGAATCGTTCAATTGAGAAACTTAATCTAATTGCAAAAAATTCTAATGGCGATTGCGAACTGATTTTCTACTATGCGGGTCATGGTTTGCCCGATGAAAATACAAAAGAAGCTTATATTATGCCCGTTGATGTTAGTGGAACAGACCTCAAATTTGCAATAAAAGTTAACGAACTTTACAAGAAACTGACTCAGTTTCCAACTAAAAAAGTTACAGTATTTTTAGATGCCTGTTTTAGCGGGGGTGCCAGAAATAATGCTCTAGTTGCTGCCCGAGGGGTAAAAATAAAACCTAAAATTGATGCTATTAGTGGAAATATGGTTGTATTCGCTGCTAGTAATGGCGAGCAATCTTCTCTACCATATAAAGAAAAGCAGCATGGAATGTTTACATACTTTTTGCTCAAAAAACTTCAGGAAAAAAGTGGAAATGTTAGCTATGCTGAATTATCTAATTACCTTATAAAAGAGGTGTCCTTAAAATCTGTTTTGGTTAATAATAAGGAACAAAATCCACAAGTTCTTTTTAGCCCACAGATTGATCAAATATGGTCTACTTGGATTATAAAATAATATGAGTAAAAGAATGGCAATGACCCTTTGATTAAGAAAAAACTAATTCTAAAAGTTGTCCCTCGCTCGGCGTAGATTAGCGCAGCGTATCTACATCGTAGTTAAGCGGCGGTCTCTGACCGCACAAAATTCAACTTTTCATCCGTTATATTTTTAGCAAAAATTGCTAACTTGCTACCACCTCGCTGGCGCGCGTTTACAACGCGTGCCCAGTTTAAATCATATAACCACTAAACTATTATATAATAGTGTTGCCGTGCAACACAAGAATGCTTTGGTAAGGAAGAACGCACGCGTCAAAAGAAGACGTGCGCGAACAGGGATTGGAGACTCACCCCTAAATCCCTTTTCTCACCTGTTGTCGGTTGTAGCGGGGATTTTTGGCTACTACTAATGCGTTGAGTTATTGTTTTGATTGTCTTTATTCAATAACTCAATAATCATATTCAACTTTTCATCTTGAGTTTTACTTGGAGTCCCAACAATGTAAGGTATTATAAAGAAATTCACAAAAGGAATACATGCCAAAATAGTCCAAAGTATAACGTTTTTTCCTTTTTCTTTTGCCAACCGGGAAATAGCAATAATCATTGGCACCATTATTAAAGCAAACATTATCAAGGTTGAAAATGGGTTTGGTTGTTGCGCTACTTGTTGCATAACTTTCGAATTTTGGTTCTAAAATTAGTTATTAGTAAACTGCAATATATATTGCTTTAACAAATATATATCTTTTGCCAATATGTCAAACAATCGCTAGTGCTTGAAAGGCGCGCGTCAAGCACTAGTGCGCCAACAGTTGCTATTGCTAAAGTGTTGGGTTATTGCTTTGTGGCTTTAATTAAACTTTACTATTGCAATAATTCATCAACATTAGCTATATTCAACAATAATTAAACTGTAAAACAAACCTTTATTCACATGAAAAAACTAACCCTTCTACTTACTATTCTGTTTATTAATGCCAGCACATTTTGTCAAACCCAGAAAGAATCGGATAGTCTAGTTCTTCTCGGTGGCTCTATATATGCAAATGTGGTTGATAAATCCAATAATCTTACATACTGCACCTACAGACGAGGAACTGAAATAACTTTCAGCTATAAGTATACCGATAGGAACGGCAAACAACAGTATTTCGTTGTTAATAATGGGAATTCTTGGGACTTTACCAGCGTAGGTAATTCATCGGAGAGTGTTAAGGATTTTAAGCTTAGAGTTCTGAACAGTAATATGAATTATAACGATCCCAAGCACTATCAGGTTGAAATATCGTACATAATTGAAAAGAAAGGTGCAAGAACTCATACAACAGGGCTTATTGAGAACGAAAAGAATATTTGGTTACACCCTCCACGCCAATTTTTATTTCAGATTTTAGAGCTGAATCCTTTCCCTTTCATTAAATATCCATTGCAAATTGGGCGTACATGGAGTTGGGAACTTGAAATTGGAGACCAATGGGGCGATAAACGCTGGAAAGAGTGGAGTGGAGATATCATGAACAAATGTCAGTATAAAATATCGGGTAAAGAAACACTGAATACAGCCGTTGGCTCTTTAGAATGCTACGTTGTAGAAAGCGAAGCCAAAAGTGAGTTGGGCACAACAAAGCTGACCAGCTATTTTAACGAACAATTCGGATTTGTTAAGTTAATGTATACCAATATTAATAGTTCAACCATTGAGATCAACATTCAGCGTGTACAGCAACAAATGGATAATGTTTTTAAACCAAGTTTTTAGGTATTTAACCTCGCTGGCGAGTGTTTATAGCGTGTGCCCAGTTTAAATCATATAGCCACTAAACTATTATATAATAATGTTGCCAGTGCAACACAATAATACTTTGGTAATGAAGAACGCACGCTGGCGCGCGTTTATAACGCGTGCCCGTTAACACCAAGGTTAAAAAAACTCAACAATACTTCATATTTATTCGTAACTTAATTCACGGAAGATAAAAACGATGAAAAACAAACCCTTTGCAAAAGGGTTTTAAATTTTTTTATCCATCCGCCTTGCGCCCGCAGTGCGCATTAGGGATTAAGAAACCCACCGCATATTGCAGAACTTTTGCAAACACGTACAAGCCCACCCCCCCCCCCTGGTTTATTTTAAAAATGAGCTTCTGCTTTTGAGGGTAACAAAAGTTATGCTATCCACATTAAACAATTAAAGAGTAAAAAACTAATATAAATTGAACCGATGAATTTCAAAGAACTGTTTTTAATTGAACGTATTGACCAATTGATAAGATTAAGAACAACTGGAAATCCCTTAAACTTAGCGAACAAATTAAACATCTCTGAAAGGCACGTTTACAATATTATCAACAAGATGAAAGATGTTTACAAAGCACCCATAGAATTTGATAAAGATTGTAATTCGTACATATATAAGGAAACTGGACGAATAGTAGTTGGATTTCATAAAGAAACGATACCATTAAATAATTTGAAGAAAATTACAGGTGGGAAAAAATTATCACTGAAATTTTATTTCAGTGAACTCGGTTAATATTGTATTGACATTTATTTTACCATTAACCTAAAATTCATTACAATGAAAAAATTAAAAGATTTGATGGACGTTGAGAAAATTAATGTTCCAGAATTAATGAAGCTAAAAGGCGGTGTTGCTGAACTAGAAAAAGAGGAAGCGGGATGCTTCACCCATGCTTGCGCCAGCTCTATAGAATCTGTATGTACTAACATGGCATGCATAGTTCAAGCACGTGCAACTTTTGGGGTTTAATCCATAGGGATATAAACCGAAAAATCCCTGATGGATTGGATAAATCAGTGCTTCTTTAAACTTTAGTGGTATAGGTAATAACGAGGTTAAAAAGTAGAAAAAACGCAGATACAGCAATTTGCATATCCGCATTTTTTTTCTTGTTAAGCATTAAACGTGAGAAGTGAAAAAAGATTTAAGGAAAATTACTGGTAAAAAAAACATCACTGAAATTTTATTTCAGTGAACACGGTTAATATTGTATTGACATTTATTTTACCATTAACCTAAAATTCATTACAATGAAAAAATTAAAAGATTTGACTGACGTTGAGAAAATCAATGTTCCAGAATTAATGAAACTAAAAGGCGGTGTTCTTGAACTAGAACAAGTTGATCGGGGATGCGACTCACATGCTTGCAACCACAATGCATGCACGGGATCTTCCTGTGTTGGCAACACATGCAAAAATGAAGCCTGCGTGTCTTCTATGGATTAATCCATAGGGATATAAACCGAAAAATCTGAAAAATCAGTGCTTCTTTAAACTTTAGTGGTATAAGTAATAACGAGGTTAAAAAGTAAAAAAAACACAGGTATAGCAATTTGCATATCCGTATTTTTTCTTGTTAAGCATTAAGCGTGAGAAGTGAAAAAAGATTTAAGGAAAATTACTGGTGAAAAAAACATCACTGAAATTTTATTTCAGTGAACACGGTTAATATTGTATTGACATTTATTTTACCATTAACCTAAAATTCATTACAATGAAAAAATTAAAAGATTTGACTGACGTTGAGAAAATCAATGTTCCAGAATTAATGAAGCTAAAAGGCGGTGTTGTTGAACTAGAACAAGTGGATCGGGGATGCGACTCACATGCTTGCAACCACAATGCATGCACGGGATCTTCCTGTGTTAGCAACACATGCAATACTGAAGCTTGTGTGTCTGCTATGGATTAATCCATAGGGATATAAACCCCCAAAAAACTTAAATTTAATATCAAGTTGGCTTGATTATAATTTCAGCCAACTTGATTTGTAGTTTAATAAATTATTTATTAATCAATTAAATTTCATTAAATGGATTCATTTATTTTTAATCATGATTATATACTAAGGCATGATGAAAAAAGGACCTTTCTCGTTCAAAAAAATCATAATAACGATAGTTCTCGTAGTTGGATATCAGTTATTCATCCAATTCAGGCAATGATTCTTTCCTTCTTTTCGGAATCAAAACAATACGATAAGGTAATAGAAGAAATATCATTCTTTTTGGAAATTAGTAAAGAAGACACTATTAGAATGATAAAGCCATTTATTGAAAATAGCGAAACATTTTATACAAAGCATGACAATCAGGAATTTAAATTCCCTAAAAATGTTTTAATTAAAACAAGCTCCAATAAGTCGCCAATAAGGAGATATCTTGTAGAGCAATTTACTTTTAAAGAACTGGACTTTGTTTCAAAACGATTCTACTCGGGGCCTTTAAATATAACACTGATGCCCACTAATATATGTTCAACGAACTGCATGTATTGCTATGCCGACAAATCATACAAAATAAAAAACTACCTAAGCCTTGAGCGCATAAAAGAGATACTAGATGAAGCAAACGATCTAAATGTAATGTCTTTTGAAATTGTTGGTGGAGAGGTATTTAAGCATCCTGAATGGGAAAAAATATTGCAATATTATGTTGATAAGGGATTTGATCCTAGGCGAATTTCGACAAAAGTTCCATTAAGTAAAGACGATATTATAAAACTGAAAAAGATTGGAATCAATAAAATTCAAATTTCATTAGATACATTGATAGAAAAAAATTTATCCTATATTTTAAAAACCAATAAAAAGTATTATGATCAAATACTTGAATCTATAAAATTGTTAGATGAAGAAAACATTGATATAAAAATTCAGACGATTCTAACTAAGTACAATTGTACAAAAGAAGATATGCTCTCCATATTTAACTATATTAAAACTTTCAAAAATGTTAATGGTTGGGCAATAAGACCTGCTTTCACATCTATTTACAATGGAAATGATTTTGTTCCTTCGCTATCTCAAATTAATGAAGTGTTCAACAGTGTTGAACCATTAAAATCGGAGATAAAAAACATAGATTATGATCGTACTTTTTTGGATAGAGGTTACATGTCCATAGAAGGAGGCAGTGAGAATTTTAAAGGTGCAGAATGCTCTTCAAATAGATCCCACATCTTTATTCTACCTGATGGAAAAGTTACAATTTGCGAACAATTATATTGGAAACCAAACTTTATAATAGGAGATATTTCGACACACACAATAAAAGAGATATGGAACTCGGAACGATCGCTTTTCCTTTACAACTTGAAAAAATCAGATTTATCAGATCATAATCCTTGTAAAACTTGCGAAATATTTGACAGTTGTTACAAGAATATGAATAGATGCTGGGCCGAAGTTGTTAAAGCATATGGCGATGAGAACTGGGATTACCCTGACCCTCGTTGCAAAATGGCTCCTAAAATGAAAACAAACCTTATATACCAATAAGTTCTTGATATACTTCGTTTGGTTATGTATTAGTTATAAATTGCAAATAAATTTTATGGGTATTATCTTTATTTGATTTTCCTTTTTATAAATTAATCTATTAATTGGTTGCTTGTATTAATTACATGAAATATTTTTTTTTAATATTACTCATCATTGGTAATGTTTTTTTGCTACAAGCGCAAAACACCAATTCTGATTTTAAAACTACTGTAATTAATAAGAAAATTATCGAATATCTCGATAGATTCGATTTAAGTTCTGTTTTATCGACATTAGTAACGCTTAAATATACAGAGGCAAACGGTCGGGATGGTTTATACCGATCGATTTGCCTTAAGAGAAATATTAGTTATTGGCCAGAATCGAATTCAATCAACAGCGCAGTTCCTGAAAAAAAAAGAATGGAGATTCTGAATCAAGAGATCAAAGAGATAATTACTTACAAAGATTCGGTTGCCTGTTCAATTCTAAGAAAAGATTCTGCTTATCGTATCCGTTACTACGAACTAGATAATGGTGATTGGTTGGTGGGAGCAGAGGATGTGCGGTACAGTATGGAGGATGCTCGTAAGCTATTCCATTCCCTGGCCGAAGGATTATTACAAGCACAGAAACGCAGTAAATTAGTACTCAAGATGCCAACTGATACGCTTTCCTTTTTGGATTATATTGATAAAAACAAAAAGGATCCTACAGATTTTATTCTAGATGCATTGAAAAGGTATAAAATTGTAGTCTATGGTGAAATTCACAATAGGCCTCCCTCGTGGGAACTATGTCGGGATGTAATCAGAAGTAAATCCTTTTCTGAAAATGCAGGGACAATATTTTTGGAGTTATCGGCTCACAAACAACAACAAATAGATCTTTTTTTGGAGTCCAAAACACTGGATGTTAGCCTGATTCAGGATGTTTTTCATGAAACATTCGACGACCAATTTTGGGCTGGCATGTATGACTTTTTGATTGATGTGTGGAATATTAATCAGGATTTAAATAGCAATAGCAAAATTAGAGTTATTGCTGTTGATATACCTAGGCCATATAGCTTCTTAAGAACTAGCGACGATTTTCTAAATCATTTCCAGAAATTTGAAAGTCGAGATTCCTTTATGGCTGAAACTATTGAGAATTACCTAAATAAATCAACCGATAAACGAAATTCACTTTTCATAGTAGGCGCTATGCATGTTTGTAAATCATTTCAATCAGCAGGAAGTTTATTGACCAATAAATTTTCAAACGATAGTGTTTATAGCATTTTTACGCATTGCCCAATAATTTCAAATGATGGTAATATACCAGGACTTATAAGGGGTGGCATATTTGACTATGCTTTCTATAAATACGGCAACACACCAATTGCTTTTTCTCTCAAAAATAGTCCTTTTGGAAAAGAGCCATTTGATGCTTTCACTGAAATTAGCTACTCGAATAAAACAGGATGCTTTTCAGATAACTTTGATGCTTATATTTTCTTAGGATCATTGTCCAACGAAATAACTGATCGAATTTTATTCGAAGTTTATACCCCGGATTTTATTAGTGAATTAAAGCGTCGTTGCGATCTTCAGAATCTTTCATTTAAAGAATATTATGGCATTTCTGAGCCAAATCGAGCATCCTTAATCTCGATACTTATAAAAGAAAAAGAACCCTATCGATGGCGAAAATCAATCATACATTTTCTGAAAAATAATTCTTACTAATCATAAAGCCTTAGCCCTAATATTGTAGAATATATTTATCTCCCTCGCTGGCGCGCGTTTATAACTCTTGTTCTCGTTAATATTTGCCTGCAAGTATTTTTTGCGGTTTGCCAGCCTAAAAATAAAGACCTGATAACAAATAGAAAAAGGTATGGAAATTAGAAAATCGCTATTTTTACTTATTAATACTTTGGCTATGTCCGGATTATTTTCTTGTTCAACAATCCCTAAAGGGGTAATGGCTGTAAAGCCTTTCGAAAAAGAACGGTACCTTGGCAAATGGTACGAGATTGCTCGGATTGATTTTAAATACGAAAAAGATTTGAACAACACTACCGCGGAGTACTCCCTAAATGATAATGGTACAATTAAAGTAACGAATAAAGGGTATAATACCAAAACGGGGGCGTGGAAGCAGGCAATAGGAAAGGCTAAGTTTGTTGAAAACGATACTGTTGGAATGCTTAAGGTATCGTTTTTTTGTCCGTTCTATTCGGGGTATAATGTAATTGCAATTGATCCCGAGTATAGGTATGCACTAATTGCCGGGGCAAGCTATAGGTATCTGTGGATTCTTTCCCGGGAAACGAGCATACCCGATGAGGTAAAGAATGAATATATAAAAATTGCCGAGGGTTTTGGATACAATACATCGGAACTTTTATGGATTGTCCACAATAAGCAAGAGTAAGACCATTGTCGTAAAATTGAAAATAGTATAAACCTATTAAATCATCAATTAAAAAGTTTTTAATTTAAAATAAAAAAACGATGAAAAAATTACTTCTTTTTGTTGGTTTGGTTTTGCTCATAACCTCTTGCGATCCGGGTGCAACCGATGTGTTTAATGTGGATAACCAATCGGATTGGGAGGTGCTTGTTGGGTACAAGCAATGGGATGTTGATACGGTAATTGCTGTAGCCCCAAAAGAGTTAAGAACAGTGTATGTCCAAAATTATTTGGGGGTTGCCGGTGATGGAGGCGATAGTTTTCTAAGCCCTTTCGATACGCTCTATATCAACGTAAACGATACAATGGAACTGGGCATGAGCTGTATGCAACGTCGAAACTGGGAGTTAAAAGTTTCGTCGAAAAATTGCTGGCGGGGTGATGGTGGTATTGCTGAATATAAATTGATTATAGAGAATGATGATATTGTGAGGAGGCATGAGTAAAACCCATCGCAAGCGCGAGTATACTATTAGTGCTATTTTTGATACGTTACTGGCAAATAAATAGGCAAAGCTGTAAATGAATAAGAAATTCATAGTAACACTGTTTCTGCTAACAAATGCCTTAATTGGCTTTTGCCAGTTGAGCATAACAGGTACTGTTATTAGTAAAGATGATAACATAGGTATTCCTGGAGTATTGGTTGTGGTTAAAGGGAACGAAGGTGTTGGTACATCAACAGATATGGATGGTAAGTTTATGTTAGATGTTCCGGATTCAGACGTGATTTTGATTGTTTCCTTTGTTGGAATGAAATCCAAGGAAGTTAAATTGAATGGACAAAGATATCTGACAATTGTTATGAAATCGGACTGCCATATGGATTCTTTTGATCATCAATTGATAGGCTTTTCTGTAAGTAGCGGGGTAATTCACAGTCCAATTGGAGGGGAGGTTGACTTTTCGTTCCCTGCTTTTTTTAGGTCAACAACTCTAAAGGCCGGAATGAGCTATCAAACCAACCTCCACAAAAATGAGTTTATTAATGCACAAGTTGAATTTGACCATGTGATTTTTCAATGTGATATTCGAATGGATTTGAAATGGTACTACCACAAATTTTCGGACAATAATAGCTTACATTCAACTTCCTACTCATTCGAATCACATGTAATGTTTCTGGATATTAATGATTGGAACATTAATGACATTGGATTAATAGTGGGTTATGGCGAAAATTCGTATGAAAGTATCAATAAGGGTATTCGTATTGTTTCAACAGGCCCAACTATTGGAGTAAGAGCATATCTGGCAAATCCATTGCATGCAACAGTTGCTGCGAAAATATCGGTATACAATGGCGTTGCTTTGTATCAAGGAGAAGTAAATAGGCTGTTTAGAAAGTTTTCAGCATTTGCTAGATATTATCAACTCGATTCGTTTGTAGAATTAAGTTTAGGTGTCGGGATTGATATAAATTATAGATTTAAAAAACAAAAAGTATAAATATCCG
Organism: Tenuifilaceae bacterium CYCD; assembly: GCA_036322835.1. Lineage (NCBI taxonomy): Bacteria > Pseudomonadati > Bacteroidota > Bacteroidia > Bacteroidales > Tenuifilaceae > Tenuifilaceae bacterium CYCD. The sequence continues at coordinate 2,651,997 of AP027304.1, forward strand.
CTGATGCGGGTATGTTATTAGTGCCATTTAATTTGATTTTAATATCCGTTATTGTACCAATAGCTAATATTTCGGCCTCATCGGTTGTTATGCCTTTCAGAGTTGCCAGACCTGAAAGATTCTGCTTTAATCCCGTTGATGTTATGCTCTTTTTAGGTTTATTCGGTAAGGGATGTTTGCGGCAAAGGTTTTTGTGCTTATTCTTCTAAATTCTAAATTCTAAATTCTAAATTCTGACTTCTAACTTCTTTCTTCTTCACAAACAACAAACAACGAACAACCATCAACGAACAACCATCAACTATTTTTTACTACTTTAGCCCGCCTTATAAATGGAGTAAATAATGAGAACATTCTTGGCTATTCTGATGGTTACTATTATTACCGGAGTAATACTCAATATTGCGGTTGATAATCCACGTTTCGATAATATCTACGAGGAAATAGACCATGCCATTAAAACCGATAGTAGAAACCTTGCCGAGAAGTTGTTCTTAAAAGAATTACCCAGTAGAACGCACGACTTGGATTTTAACTATAGGTATGTAGTTAACCATTTCGAGATTCCAGAGAAAACTAGGATTCGAAAAAACACCTACTCGTACAGGGACGATACTTCAATTTCCAATTACTATACCCAACTTTCAACTTCCGCCGATTCCGTTGAGTGCGATTTGGGATTTTACTGTTTAGGATTATGTAATTACAGTAAGGGCGATTATATTGATGCCACGGAGTGTTTTAAGCAGGTAAAGAACCGCAACTTAAAGTACCTGAATAACTCCATTGGCAATGTTTTTAAAACGTGGAACGAAGAAAAGACTATTCCTTACTACGAGAAAGAGATTGTGCTGAACGGCAATGTTTCCGGTGCGGTTAGTAACCTAAGTAGTATATTTATTAAACGGAGAGATCTGGCTCGTTTCGAAGTGTTAATGGCAAACCCTAAGGTTGCAAAGTACATATCGCTTTCAAAACAGCGCGAGTTCTATTACCTAAAGGGGCAATTTTTTAGCTATGCCAAAACGCTATGGAAAACGTTTATTCGATCCATCGATCGTTACGGATTTATTGGGGCATTGCTTATTGCAATTATCTGGCTTTTCTATTTAAGGTTCATCGATGTGTTTGAGCGTGAGAAGTGGTACGATATAGCCATCGTTTTTACTGCCGGTGCGGCGTTCACCTACTTCTCGTTTCCGCTTTACGACATGTTTAACCTGATCCTTGGCTTCGATTTGAATGGCGGTTGGCTGAACGATTTGCTTTACTGCATATTTGGCATAGGATTGATTGAGGAGATCATAAAGTTTATTCCCTTTTTGCTGTTTCTGGCTTTCTCTAAATCGGTGAATGAACCAATCGACTATATTATATACGCCTGTGTGTCGGCCATTGGCTTTTCGTTTACCGAGAATGTCATGTACTTTCAGGACGATAGCTACCATATAATGCATGGTAGAGCATTGGCCTCGGTTGTTGGCCATATGTGCGATAGCGCTATTGTGGCCTATGGTTTTATTTTGGGCAAGTACCGAGCCAAGTTGCCAACATTTATTTGTGTGATAGGCGGTTTGCTTCTGGCCTCATTTGTGCATGGCATGTACGATTTCTGGCTTTTGAACGATACGGTAAAGGATTTTAACCTCTTTTCGATAGTTGTGCTTATATCGAGCGTGGTTATTTGGAACTCCATAAAGAACAACGCTCTGAATAACTCCCCGTTTTTTGATGATACCAAAAGGCTGGAATCGCAGAGTATCTCGCAGTACCTCTTTATCGCGTTAAGTATTGTGTTTATCTTCGAGTATCTTGTTATATCCATAAACTATGGGCCATATACAGGCAATAGGTTGCTGCTAAAATCAATACTATCGGGAACATTCCTGATGATATTTATGGTTGGACGGTTGGCTCAGTTTAAACTGAAGTTTGGCGTTTGGAACCAGATTAAAATATGGGATTCGAGTAAGTAGTTTGTTTTTATTTCCGGCTAAGTGTTCTTGTAAATATTATTTTGATGTTTAAACTATAAGTCAAAAAGGATGTCTAGTTAAATGATAAAAATGAATAAGGTAAGCGATTCGTGCTAGTGTTTGAAACTTGAATCGTATGCAAATTAATTCTATTAAAATCAACTATTAACTATTTAAAAAGATGAAAAAATTAGTAACATTATTTTCGCTAGTGGGTATTTGCTTTGCAACGAATGCTCAGGTAAAGTTTAATCCACCAGCAACGCCTAGAATTCCTGTTGTTGATACCTTACATGGCGTGATTTTAACCGACGATTACAGTTGGTTGGAGGATAAAACCGATCCCCGAGTAGTTGAATGGACAAAGGCGCAACACGATTATGGTGTTGAATACTTAAATACAACGCAAAAAATGCATTCGGGTTTGCATGAGGATATTGCAAAGTACATCGATTTGGATTACGAGGGACCTCTATCGCGAGTAGGGCAAAGGGTCTTCCAAACTGTGAAGAAAAAAGGTGATAAGCAGTATAAGTTATATACAATTATTAAGGGCGATAAAAAACTTATCTGGGATCCTGTAATGTTGGATTCTACCGGTAAAACATCTACATCGGGCATTGACTATACTTACGATGGCGAACGTGCCGCAATTAGCGTTCAGAAAAGTGGAGCCGAAATAGAAACCACTTACATTATTGATACCCGTACAGGTAAAATTTTATATAAACCCTTGGAGAATGTATTTGGGTATCAATGGACAAAGGATCAGCAACACGCATACTTTACCATCCGTAGCAAAGAAGATGTCGATAAACAATTACCCCTGAAAACATACTACTGGAAGGTTGGCGATCCTATTAAAAAGGCAGTTTTCATTGGCACTACAACCGATGCTCAAAACTCATTCTACATCTACGATAACCGCTACAGCGATGTAACATTCTTTGGCGAAAGCGATTTCTACGCTAATAATCTTTACATGCGCAAAACTGGAACTTTCGATAAGGGTACATTGATTTACGAAAGTAAAACTGACCGGGCTTACCCCGAAGCCATTGGCGATAAACTCTACATTTTTACCAACGATAAGGCGCCTAACTTTAAGCTAATGGTTGCCGATAAGGCCAATGCTGATTACAAGAATTGGAAAACACTTATTCCTGAGGGTGAAACCGTTTTGCAGAGCTATGTTATAACCAAAAACAGTATCATCATTCAGGATAAAGTGGATATTCAAAGCCGTTTAACATTGTACGATTTGAATGGCAATAAGATAAAGCAAATTGAACTACCCGAACTGGGTAATGTTGCTGGCGTTAGTTACGATCGCGAGGAGGATTCTCTATATGTAAGCATGAGTACGTTTACATCAACCTCTAAAACATTTGTGGCTTCACCCTCCGATTTTAAATGGCGATTATTCTTCCAGCGCGAACTTCCTGTTGATATGAGTAACATTGTTGGCGAGATCAAGTTTTACAAGTCAAAGGATAGCACTCGTATTCCTGTGTTTGTGGTTCATCGCAAGGATATGAAGTTGGATGGGAATAATCCTGTGCTTATTACTGCGTACGGTGGATTTAACTCCGGTATTGAGCCGCATTACTACGGATTCTACTCTGCATTCATAAACCGTGGTGGTGTTGTTGTTGAGGCTGGTATTAGGGGTGGCGATGAGTATGGCGAAAAGTGGCATCAGGATGGAATGCTTTCGAAAAAGCAGAACTGCTTCGACGATTTCAATGCTTGTACCGAGTGGCTAATCAAGGAAGGATACTCTAACACCAACCGTATTGTGGCAATGGGCGGAAGCAACGGAGGTTTGTTGATGGGAGCCATTGCTGTTCAACGTCCTGATTTGTATAAGGCTATTGTTTGTGAGGTTCCTTTGCTGGATATGCTAAAATACCACAAGTTCCTTATTGCCCGTTACTGGATTCCTGAGTATGGCTCGTCGGAAAGTGAAGAGCAGTTCCGTTGGTTGTTGCGCTACTCGCCTTACCATAACATTCGCTTAGGGGTAAACATCCCAACTATGCTGGTAACATCGGGGGCAAACGATAGCCGTGTGGATCCAATGAATGCCAAGAAGTTTGTAGCTGCGCTACAGAATAATATCGGACAGGTTAGCCCGGTTATCCTTCACATGGATTTTGATAGCGGACACGGTTCGGGACAAAGTACAGCTCAGTCTATTGATAACTGGACCTTTATTTTTGAGTTTATAATGAATCAATTGGAAATGTAAGATAGCTAAACTTTAATGAAACGCTGGAAGGAATTAGCCTTTCCAGCGTTTCGTTTTTTTTGAGGGGATGGATTTTACGTTCTAGTTTGATTTTAAATGCATAACTTTGGATTTACAAAGCGATAAGGGAACAATGATAAAACTTGCGAATTACATTAAATCGTTAATTGATATAAGCGATAATGATTTAAGAATAATCTTATCGAATTTTAGCAAAAAGGAGTTGGCAAAAGGATCTTACATTCTAAAGCGAGGGCAAATCGCATCGTCTTACTATTTTATTGCTTCGGGTGCCGTAAGAATATTTTCCGACGAGGAGCCCAACGGCAAAACGCTCTGGATTGCTTTTGAGAATCAGTTTGTGGCAGAGTTGCCAAGCATTCGATTTCAAACTCCTTCGGAATTTAGTTTTCAGGCAATAGAGGATACTGTAATAATGATTATTGATTCGGCCAGGATGGAACAACTATATGCTCAGATTCCGCAGTGGCAAGCATTTGGCCGACAGATATGGGAAAAGTCTTTTTTAGCTGTTGTTCAGAATGTGGTGTTGCTGCAGACGCATAACGCTACCGAACGTTATAAAAGAGCCGTATTGGAAACTGAGTACATTCAGAGAGTTCCTTTAAAGTATCTATCGTCATTTCTTGGAATAACTCCATCGTCGTTAAGCCGTTTGCGAAAAAAAATCAAATAGTTTAATTGCCAAAAGGCAATTTTTGAGGATCGGCTTAAAAGTAGTTTTGCACACAAATTTTAGAGTATGCAAAACAGTAAAAACATTTCATTTCTTGTTGTATTCATGGGGCTTTTGGTTGGATTACCTGCCTTAACAACCGATATTTATTTGCCAAGTTTTCCGGCATTGGCAAGTTTTTTTGACACGTCAGCGTCGAGTATTCAAATGACCCTTACAGCAACCATGATAGGGGTTGCACTGGGACAATTAGTAATTGGTCCATTAAGCGATAGGTATGGGCGGAAAACTCCCTTAATAGTTAGTTTGGCCGCATTTATAGTTACAACCGCTTTTATTATCTATACAAAAGATGTTCGTTACTTTATAGCGCTTCGATTTGTGCAGGGGTTTGCCTGTTCGTCGGGGATGGTGCTTTCGCGTGCAGTTTTGGCAAGTACCTATTCGGGATCTCAGCTGGCAAAGGCATTGTCTATTAACACTGCAATTCTTAGTGTTATGCCAACTTTTGCACCTGTTGTTGGCGGTGTTATACTCACCTTTGCTAGTTGGCAGGGGCAATTTATATTTCTATTGATTATTAGTGCGGTATTCCTTATTTCATCTTTTGGTTTAAAGGAATCGTCTACCAAGGAGAGCGTGGCCGATAATTCATCGAGTAGTTTGGGTAAGGGTTTGTTACTTCTGCTAGGAAATAAGAGTTACATTTCTAATGTATTGATATTTGCCTTTGCTATGGCCGTTATGTTTGCCTATATTGCGTCATCGCCTTTTATTTTTCAGGAACATTACCAGTTATCGCCGTTGCTCTATAGCATACTGTTTGGATTAAATGCTGTAGCATTGGCCATAGGATCGCTATTTGCATCGCGGTTTCGGAATCAGGAAAAGGCTCTGCAACTAGGCGCCTTGGGTTTAATCGTTATGAGTGTGGTTTTGGTTGCTACCCTATTCTCGGGATTATCCTATGTGTTTTTCGAGATGGCGTTCTTTGTTATGTTCATCTTCAATGGTTTAATTTATCCCTCGTCAACTACATTGGCTTTAGGATCGTGCCAGCAGAATGCGGGAACTGCATCGGCTATACTTGGTACAACTCAATTCTTGTTTGGAGGTATTGTTTCGCCATTAGTGGGAATTGGTGATATTTTGTATTCAACATCTGTTGCAATAGTTGTGTGCTCGCTGATAGTTTTCTTGTTGGTTTTGCAGCGAATGCTGTCGGGTAATGGATCAACGGTTCAATTGATTTACGTTCGAATAATCAACAGACTTGGGAGGGTTGATATAAAAGATTAGCCGATGGAATAATATTGGCTAATATCCGTAACAGTTTAGTACCTTTGCGGCATAATAAAGATTTTTGCGAAATGGATGGAACTAAACGGGCAGATATAAAGCCAGGGCTGCATGTTAATATTGTGCTGAAGAAGGATCAACGAACAGGAACATTAACCGAAGGATTCGTTAAGGATATTCTAACCAGTGCTCCTGTTCACCATAGAGGAATTAAGGTTAGGTTAGAGGATGGACAAATTGGTCGTGTAAAGGAGATATTAGACTAAAACCATGGCAAAGAAAGAGTATCGGCACAAACCCGATGATGCGAAGAAACGGGAGATTCGCTTAACGGTGACTGAGGAAGGTGTACTTATGAAGTTTCTGCTTGCACAGATTCCCCACAAGAATCGCGATAACTTTAAAACCTTGCTTAACGATAGGCAAATAAGGGTTGATGGTTCCGTGGTTACATGGTATAACCATCCGCTAAAACCGGGTCAGGTGGTTACGGTTAGTTGGTTTAAGATGCCATCAACCAAGCAGTATCCTGGTATTAAGGTGCTTTTCGAGGATCAACACATTATTGTAATCGAAAAGGATTCGGGTGTACTGTCCATTGCAACCGATAAGGAGAAGGATGTAACAGCCTATAGTATGCTCCGCAGCCATGTTAAGGAGCAAGGCGCATCGAATAAGATTTTTATTGTTCACCGGATTGATAGGGAAACATCGGGTGTTATTATATTTGCCAAGAGCGAGGCGGTTAAAACAACCCTACAGAAGAACTGGAACGACTCTGTTCTGGAACGAACTTACATAGCTGTGGTTGAGGGTGCTGTGGAGAAGCCCACTGGAACCATAACATCTTACTTAAAGGAGAGTCCCGCGTTTGTGATGTACTCGTGCGATGATCGTGCCGAGGGGCAAAAGGCCATTACTCACTACAAGGTGATGAAACAGAATGCACAGTATACTCTGCTAAAGGTGAATTTGGAAACGGGACGAAAGAATCAGATAAGGGTTCATATGCAGGATATTGGACACAGCGTAATTGGCGATAAAAAGTATGGATCGAAGGAAAGCCCCATAGGCCGGTTAGGTTTGCATGCGCAGGTGTTGGCTTTTACTCATCCGGTAACCAGCAAACCAATGCGGTTCGAAACGCAGATTCCAAAAGCATTTCTAAAGTTATTCTAGGAAGTGTTTTTAATAGATATTGGTATTTAAAAGATTTTAAATACCAATACTTTAAGATTTGAACTACCCGTATTGGCCATCCCGCGCTGTTTATTCTTTTCAACAAATAGGCTGTGGTTTGCCTTTACAGGCATGGACTCATCATCAACATTGATTTTACCTTCGCCTTCTAGAATGTAAAAGATTACATCGAAGGGATTAGTGTGCGGGGCAACCTCCTCGTTGGGATAAAGGTTAAGATGGATAAGTTCCACCTTTTCGCTTGTAAACATTTTGTGGCCATCGAGGTTGAATGGAACCTTTTCGGCACTTTCGAGCGTGATTAGTTTCATTATTATTTAAAAGTTAGGCTTATATACTATGCTGTTTTAAACACGATCAACGAACAACAATAAACGATTATCTACCCTCCATAAACATGTACACTCTGCATTCCAGTTGGCATATATTTTATGCCCATCCATGTAATAATTAGAACAATGAATGAGAGTGCCAGCAGTGTTATGATAAGTTTCTTCTTATTGGGTAAAAACTTATGGATATGGATTAGTATTAGATAGAAGAACCAAGTTAGTAATGCCCATGTTTCCTTTGGATCCCAAGCCCAGTAGTTTCCCCAAGCAATTTTTGCCCAGAATGCACCAAGTAGCATTCCCCAGGTTAGAAAAGCAAAGCCAGGGTAAACCAACTGCATTGATAGAGCAATGTCCTTTTCTACTTCACTGTTTTTTCTATAGTAGTAGAAGGCCTTTAGTGTTGATATGCTTGCAGCGCCTAGTATAGCGTATGATATCATATACACTATAACGTGAGGGATAAACAAATAGCTCTGCAATGCTGGCATCAACGATTTGCTTTGGTACTCAGGATGAATAATATCTACAATCAGAAAAACTATCGACATTATGTATCCAAGTGCAAACATCGCTTTGTTGCTTGTTTTTAGGTAGATAATCCAAGTTACAATGCTCACAAAAAGAGAGTACCATAGCCTTGTTTCGGCCATTGTACGCATTGGAGGGCGTTCAAGCGTAACCCAGAGACCTGCAACAAATGCCACTAAAAGAATCGTGCCCAGTAAAGCGATGATTAAACCAACCTTTCGGTAAGTCTCGGTGAACTTCGGAATTAAAACAATGGCGATGCTTAAAGCCCAAAGAATTATTGCTGATACAGATATATAGTTAAATATTTGCCACATAGTTCAGACGTTAGAAATTAGACAGAAGATATTAGATAATTAATGCTGATTTTTATAAAAGTTGCTCAATGACATTAGAATAGTTCCAAAAAGAATCATCAGCATACCAGCATACACAAACTTTAACCAAGGGTCGTAAATTGCTAAAAATATGCTGTACTCGGAATCTGCACCAGCCCTGTTGTCGTATCCATATTGGTAAACAAACCAGCCGTCAACTTTTAAGGGAGAATTAACCTCAATTCGGTGCTTTTCCTCAGCAATTCCACTTTTAGTGTAAAGCAGTATGTCAGAGGCGTAGTATTTGGGTTCAGCAGGAAGTAGCCTAAGAATGGTATCTTCATTGATTGTTAGGTATCGTTCTGCAAACGAGGCGCACTCTGGTGCAATCCAACCCTTGGTGGATTTTCCATTTTTGATTGAAACTTCCACAAGTGCTGCGGGACCTGTAAATGGAACTCCTCTGGCATCAATAAAACCGCTATCGGAGATATATGCTCTTTGGTAGTATTGGTGAACCTTAACGTCAATACCTTCGATGCAAAAAATACTATCTATTGATATGTCTGGATGATTTTGGGGAAGAAAGGGTAATTCTGTTCCACGAACCATCAATGCTGGTTTTGGAGTGTAATACTCGGCAATAAATTTTTCCAATTTAATGGCGATTGGTAATTCAACATCTTTGCCCTTATCATTTATTCCATACCATACAAGTTGGTCAACGCTTACCTGTATTTTTACTTCCTGTTTATCACCATAGCCTAGCAAACCAGCAATAACGCAAAGCCATAAACCAAGATGATTCAAGGTAAATGCAATATTGGTAAAGGTGAAGGGATAAATCCTTTTTGCAATTGCAAAGCAAAGGGTTAATGTTAAGTACAACGCTGATAGGGTAAAATACCATGTTCGTGTTATGATATGTAACCCAGCAGGCATTTCCCCTTGCTTTTGTGGAATTACTGCGAGCAAGAATACCTGAAACGAGAAAAGAATAATTGCAGGAATTGACGATTTTATGGATGATAACCACACAACAATAGATTTTTTGCGCCACAAGGTGCTTGTGACTATTGTTGTTATTACAAGAATGGCAATGTAAATGAAGTTATACGGGTAGCGTGGCGGAATATAATGGTGTAAGGGATTTACAATCTCCATTAAAAAACCCAAAACCAAAAATCCAAAGGCAAAAACAAATCCTTCCTTATAGTTCCAAGGGAAAGACCAAATTGGCTTTCCCTTGGTATTTTGTTCATGATTCATAATGTCTAAAGGCAAAATTCAAAAGTTTATTTTATTTTTTAAAAATTTTCAAATCATCAACTTATCTCATTTCCAAATTGCCCTACATTATTTTAGCAGGCAAAGGCATTTGTTTTTGACGTTCCTCCGCTTTCTTTAACCACTCGGGCAGTTTTGTTTCTTTCCAAGCCTTTTTCTCCGATTTTAGTTTGCTCATATCTAGGCCAATGGCGGTTTGGGCTTTATCCTTGGTGCTGATATCAGGTAGTTCAACAGGCTTATTGTGGCCTAAATCCGCAAGTATTCTAGAAAGCTCAAGCCTTGCTTGTGATGCTTTGTTCATTCCGTCGGCAATAATACGCATGCACTCAAGAGGTGCGTGGAACGAGGCTCCATGGCTTGCAGCCACAAAATCCCATCGCCATTGTGCCTGACGGATAAGTTTCATTACAGGTTCCATCATCTTTTCGGTTGCACCTTTATCCCAAGCAAATTTTGCCTCGAAGTGTGCTTTTACAAGTAAATCTTCCAGCGCAATTTTTTCCTTGTAAACTTTATCCTGCCTATCGTATACATTTTTAGTTAATTCCTCTTTTGATTGGCGGTGGCAAACCATGCATGATGCTTCCATGTTGTTCAGCGGACTTTGAACCTTATGGTCGGTAATTTTTTGGCTACCCTCTGTGGTGTAAGGCATATGGCAATCGGCACACGATGCTCCACGTTGATAGTGGATGCTGTGTTGGAAAAGTTCAAAGTCAGGATGTTGAGCCTTTATAATTGGAACTTTACTTATTGCGTGTGTCCAGTCCGAGAAGTTGAAAGAATCATAATACTCTTCAATTTGTTCCATATCCATACCCTTATCCCAAGGGAATGTAACGTATTTACCATCGCCTTTAAAGTAGTACTCCACGTGACATTGTGCACAAACCATCGTACGCATTTGGTTCAATGTTGCTTTGGTTATATCTTTTCCTTGCCTTTGATATGCCTCAATAAATGGCGGTTGGTAAAAACGAAGATTCATTGTCTTGGGTTCGTGGCAGTTTGCACATCCTATGGGGTTTACAATCTCCGAAAGCATTGTCGACCATTTTGTTTTATAAAAATCGGCTGGGGATGTTTGGGTAAACATTCTTGGAACATCAGGGCTTTTGCAAGCCCAACAGCTAGAGTATTGTGGTCCTTCATGTTCATCCTGGGGAGTTCCTGTTCTTAATGTGTTTTGTATATCTTTAATAGCATAAACGTGTCCTCTTGGCTGGTTGTATTCCTTTGAGAACGCATATCCTGCAAAAAGTACAACTATTCTCGGGTCTTCCTCAAGAGCATCGCGCATTGCACTTCCGTTATATTTTGAATGAAATGATGTGTCGGCCATTTGCGAGTATGTTTGATACTCGCGAGGGTATGCAAGACCCCAAACCTCGTTTCGTGGCTCAAATTCGGCTAAATCGTATTTAGGTTGATTCATAAGGGTTGCTTCAGTTCTGCGTTGAACAATGCTTGCTGCAAGCAATCCAAGCACAAAAACTACAGCCATTGTACCTAGGAAAAGCGCCCAGCCAATCCATGGTTGCTGTTCTATCTTCTTGCTTAATGGGGTACTCATATCTGTTTAGGTTTGGGTTTAATCGATTAACTTTTTAAGCCATTCGGGAGTGTCTGATTTAGGGACAGGAGCGCTTCCGAATGGAGTAGAGGAGAGACTTTTTACTCGTCCATGCGGAACATCGCGGTGGCAATCCCAGCACAAACGTCCATTGCCTTCAATGGTTTGGTCATAGGTGACATTTGCTTTAACCATTTCGGTTAAGTTGCCGTGACAGCGAATGCAGTTCTCCTGAACCACTTTGCGACCAGGAGGAAGCATTGTTATGGTTTGAGAATAAGTATTTAGGGTAAAAATGCTTGCGTGTCGCATCCCGTCAGAACCTTTGAAGTAGTATTTTCGGAAAATATTGTCGTGTGGAACGTGGCAGTCGTTACAAGTGGCAACTTCCCGATGCGACGAGTGATGCCATGTAACGTACTCCGTTCTCATAATATGGCAATTAACGCAAGTTGCAGGGTCGTTTGAAACGTACGACCAGGCTCTGGATGTGTAAAATGTAAAAGTGGCAGTGCCCATAAAAATTCCAGCAACAATAATCACCGGGATGCGCCATTGTGCTGGAGGGTTAAGTTTCTGTATGAATGTCTTAACTTTTGGCATCATACATGTAATTTTATTGGGTTAATTTAATTGCATCAAGTTATGAATTATTAGATAGAATACCAATAGTAAGAATGTTTTTATGAGTTATGCTTAAGTCGATTAAGCAATTATTCTACTCCTTTATCATTGTTAGCACCATTTTAAAACGTTCTGTAGCCTGTAGTGCGTGAGTAATGTTTGCTGGCATAATAATGGTTTCGCCCGTTGCCAAATCGTGAGGGTTTCCACCAATAACGATTCTTGCTTTACCTTCAATAACCTGAACCATTGCATCGAAAGGGGCGGTATGTTCGCTCAACCCTTCGCCTTTATCGAATGCGAAAAGAGATATATTGCCAGTGGGGCGTTTAAGCACATTCTTGCTTACAATTCCACCATTGCTATAGTCAACTTCGGTTGCGAAGTTAAATTTTGCTCCTTTTGGAAATTCGTTTGTCATATTGTTTTGTTTTTCAACCCTGGTGGGTGATTAATAAAATTATAACAAGATTAAAGCACTTTTGTTGAGTTTTGTGGGTTTGGCGTTTTTACCACAAGTATTCGTGCAATCTCATTGCTGCTATTGCTTAGGTAGTGTACAATTTCTTTTGGACTTTCAACTAATGTATCTTTTGTAAAGACTGTTGAATTATCGCCGATATGAACAGTTGGAGTGCCCTCTAGTATATAGAAAAACACATCAACTGGGGTTTTATGTGGTTTGAGCGATTCGCCTGGTTGCAAGGTAATGTGCATTGCCTGTGCATCGGGCTGGCTGTACATTTGTCGAACATCTACTTTGTGTGGAGTGTCCTTAAAAATAGCTGTTGATAAATGCGTTGCTTTAATCTCTGTCATTGTTATTCTATTTAGTGTGTTCCTTGATTATGTCGTTGATATCATCCTCGCAACAACCACAAACAGTTCCTGCTTCGGTTTCGCGCTGGATATCCTCGAAAGTTTTGCAACCCTTTTCTTTGATTGCTTTTACAATTTGGCCGTATGTAATTTCCATACAGTTGCATACTATTTTATCGTCCATAGTTGTATTTTTATAACCCTGACAGGATTTAAAATCCTGTCAGGGTTGGTTTCTTTATAAAATCATCCTACTAATAGTTTGATATCCTCATCAACTGTTTTAATTCCTGCTATTCCAAAGTTCTCAACCAAAACTTTTGCTACGTTTGGCGATAGGAATGCTGGCAATGTTGGGCCGAGGTGGATATTCTTCACTCCTAGGTAAAGTAGTGCAAGGAGAACTATTACAGCCTTTTGCTCGTACCAAGCAATGTTGTAAGCAATTGGTAACTCGTTGATATCGTTCAGTTGGAACACCTCTTTTAGTTTAAGGGCAATAACAGCCAATGAGTAAGAGTCGTTACACTGACCAGCGTCAAGTACACGTGGAATTCCACCTATATCACCCAATGGAAGTTTGTTGTAACGGTACTTAGCGCAACCTGCGGTTAGAATAACGGTATCCTTTGGAAGTTTTTGAGCAAATTGAGTATAGTAATCGCGGTCCTTCATTCTACCATCGCAACCAGCCATTACAATGAACTTCCGGATAGCACCACTCTTAACAGCGTCAACAACTTTATCGGCCAATGCGAATACCTGTGCGTGTGCGAATCCACCAATAATCTCGCCAGTTTCAATCTCGGTTGGAGCCTTGCAGGTTTTTGCTAAAGCAATAATCTCCGAGAAATCTTTTTGTTTACCAGGCTCACGGTCTGCAATGTGTTTGCTTCCTGGGTAGCCAGCAGCACCTGTGGTGAATACTCTATCCTTATATGTTGCTGTGTTTGATGGAGGAACAATACAGTTTGTGGTGAAAAGGATTGGACCATTGAAGGTTTCGAAATCTTCTTTCTGGTGCCACCAGCTGCTACCGTAGTTTCCTACAAAATGTTTGTATTTCTTGAAAGCAGGGTAGTAGTTTGCAGGAAGCATTTCGCTATGGGTGTAAACATCAACTCCAGTTCCTTCGGTTTGAGCAAGTAACTCTTCCATATCTTTTAGGTCGTGACCGCTGATAAGGATACCAGGATTGTTACGTACTCCAAGGTTAACCTTAGTAATCTCGGGGTTACCATAGCTGGTAGTGTTTGCCTTATCCAGCAATGCCATAGCATTAACACCAAGTTTACCAGTCTCAAGGGTAAGGCCAACCAACGCATCAACCGATAAATCTTTGGTGATATCGGCAAGAGCCTTTTGCATAAATGCGTAGTTTGCAACATCCTCATGACCTAGGTTGTATGCATGCTCAACGTATGCTGCCATACCTTTAATACCGTAGGTGACAAGTTGTTTAAGCGAGCGAATATCTTCGTTGGCTTCAGCAAGAACACCGACTGTCATCGATTTTGCCTCGTAGGTTTCTGGTTTGCCAGTCCATGTAGTTCCTTCAAACGATGTGTCAACCTTTACGCCTTGCTTTGCAGCTTCTGCTTTAAGCATTTCGCGAAGTTCTAAACCTTTAGTTACGCGGTTCTCGATAACCTTTTTGTCGAAGTTAGCGTTGGTAATGGTGGTGAACAAACTGTCGAATACAAACTTGTTCACGATAGGGTTTTCGTACCCTTTTTGTTCGCGGAGTGCAACGCTGTAAACACTAATACCCTTTGTTACGAACATCAATAGGTCCATCATGTTGGCTAGGTCGTCGGATTTTCCGCACACACCCTTAATTGTACAACCTGTACCTTTTGCTGCCTCTTGGCATTGAAAACAGAACATACTCATGATTGAAAGTTATTAAGTTATTAGTTTTAATTTGAAGAAATTATAAGTTAGTTAATTGTTTCTATAAAGTCAATTTTTGTTGTTAAATGAGTTGTTAATCTGAAATGCTGATTCGTATTTCGTTTCACATTTAACTATTTACGTAAATTACACCCAAACCGATTCTAAGATATCGCCCTGAATTCCAACGGTCATCATCTTGATTGGCACTTTACGTTTTGCGCGTTCCATGGCCATTTTTGCAAGTTGAAGTAAGCCACCACAGCAGGGAACTTCCATTTTCATTATGGTGATAGTATCAACCTGTGCATCATCAATAAGCGAAGTGATTTTCTCAATGTACGATTCCTTGTTGGAGTCTAACTTTGGACAAGCAATAGCTAAAGTTTTTCCTTTTAGGTAGTTACTGTGGAAGTTTCCGAGCGAGAATGCTACGCAATCGGCCGCAAGTAGTAGGTTTGAGCCACGGAAATGACCCGATTGTGGGTTGATAAGGTGTAGTTGAACAGGCCAGTGTGTAAGTTCGGATTTTCCTGAAACCATTGCGTTATCCTGAGCCATTGCTATTCCACCTCCAAAACTGCGTGCTGCAGAACCAGGGCATCCACCACCATGATGATGTGCGTGTTGCTGAACGTTTACTTGTGCTTGTTTTGGCTGATTATCGCCACATCCGCAAGCGACCCCTTTTGAGTGATTGTGAACTTCCTGCATTACTTCATCTAAGTTAAAGTTGAGTTTATCTCTGTTGGCTAGTAACCATTCTACTCCCTGACGTAAATATTCTTTCTCGTTATAATCCTTAAGGTGTTTAAGGTGAGCTATAACTGTGTTCTTACCATTGGCAACCATCTTACTGATCGTTAGAGCCTCATCGTAAGCCTCGGCCTCACGGCGTTCGATAGTGATTGCTCCTTCGGGGCATTCGCCTATGCAAGCACCCAAACCATCGCACATTAGTTCGCTAATTAAAACTGCCTTGTTGTCGATTAACTGTAAAGCACCCTCGTGGCATCCGCTAACACATAGTTCGCATCCGTTGCACTTATCTCTATCTATTGTAATAATATCTCGCTTCATATTTTTAGTTTTTATTGTTATCTGGTGTTTTGTGTCTGATATCTGAAATCTGTTCTTCATTTTTCTTGATACAAAAATATGGCACCCCACCTCCGTGGAATGTAACATATGTTACAAACAAGGGTTTTTTTCAAAAAAAATGTACTACAAGGTTGATGTCAAAAATCTTTGGGTGTAATTTGTACTTCTAATCATAAAATTCTTTCTTTATCTTTAATTAAAATAGTGTTTTGGATAATTTAATCGATAGTGATGAGTATTTCAAAATCTTTATTAGTAGGTCTTTTATTTGCAACTGCATTGCAGGCGTTTGGACAAAAGCATTTGGTGGTGTTGCCTGTTGGTAAGGGAATTATGATTCAGTCGGCAATTAATAATAGGTATAATAATAATGGCTATTGGAATTGTTTAAATAGTCACAATATATCATTAACTCTTAGTAGTGGCGAGGATAACAGTTTGAATTGCAGGTTTATATTGCAAAAATCTCAGGAAGATGGATATTATGAATTATATACTGAGAATGACAATCATACAAGGTTGACTTTTCAAGAACAAGAGGATTCAATCTCTAGTTTGATGTTTCTCCATATTTGTGAAGGCCTTTATAAAATATACAATAGGAGTGGAGCGTTGATCTGCCTTGATAGTAATTCCCAAATAATTACTTGTGCAGATAATAATGGCACTGAGTCTTATTGGTACATGATGGATGCTGATACCTACGAGCCCCTAATCTGTGAGAATGATACAATTAAAGAGGAACGACCAAAGCGTAAACAGTCTGAATTCTACGCGCAAATCAGAGCGAATTACTATCAGTATGGAGCAAAGGTTCCATTGTTTTTTGAGCGATTAACCTTTTTGGATCTTCGTTGTAGAGAATTCGGAGAGATAGTATTGGCTCTGAATGATTGTACCTCAATAATGGATCAGGCAGAGCGTACGATACTGGTGCTTAGGGGTACATCAAAAAATGCAGATAAGTTTGTACGTAAGTATATTTATAATGAAATTGAGAAAGTTAATTTTCGAAGGCCGAACATACTTTCAAAAGCAACCATTGAACGCTATTTTGTGGAGCAAGTACCTGAAACCGATCCTGAGTTAATAGCTTTAGTTGAAAGTATTAAAAAGAAAATGCTTACGGGTTTATCCCTAAGGATTCGATAGTGTAAAGCTAAAAGTATATCCAAGTACTACATTTGGAATTTTTTTATGAGATGATAGATCGTAAATAATGTGCCGTGTATTAGTTTGGTTTTGTGCTTATTGGTGAATAGTTTTTGTTTACTTTTTAACACGTGTTGTTATATAGTTTATTTTTTTGTAATTTTAATAACATTAACGGTGGTAGTAATTAGTGGTTTTTCTACCGCATTTATCTCGTAGATAACGAATTAATTGCTATCATAAGTCCAAAAACTTCAGACAAATTAACCTAAATATTTCTACAGATGAAAAGAACCACTCAACTATGGATTTTAACGGCATTAATAATGCTGTTTAATCTAATCATTTATTTGACAAAGGTTGGTGGTGATCGCTTACTGCTTTATGTGAGTGATTTGCTTCCAGTACTTTGTGCTATTATTGCTTTAGTGTATTTGTACGATACCTATCGTCATTTTAAGGCATTCGACTATGCTAAGATTTCTTGGCTGCTAACTTTTATTGGTATTCTTCTGTTTTTCTTTGGGGAATCGTTATATGGGCTGCTTGAAATTGGGCTGGGCTCCGATATGAATGAAAACTTTCCTAGCATTGCGGACTATGTTTGGTGTGCAGGGTATATACCTCTTTTTGTTGGTATGATAATGATGTTCTGTGGATATAAGAAAGGTGGATTCCCCATGGGAAATACTATTATGTACGTAATCCTATCAGTTGTTATTGCCCTGATTTCATTTTCGGTGATTGTATATCTACTTATACCTATAATATTTGATCCTGAAACCAATTTAATTGCTAAAGTGTTTTATCTATACTATCCTATTGGTGATATATTCCTTGTGATGCCAGCAATTCTTTTGATGTACATCACAAGTTTGTTTGGGCGGAGTGCTCTATCTCGGCCGTGGCGATTCCTTGCGTTAGGGTATATTTGTTTCACTGTGGGCGATTTGCTATACTCATACTTGAGTTGGGAGGATTTGTATGGAAGTGGTAATTTAATTGATTTGGCGTGGAATTTTGGTTACCTATCTATCGCCCTTGCGGGTTTATATCAAACAGAATTGATTAAGTCACTTAACGAAAGGGTGGAGTTATGACAACATACAGCAATCCATATGTGCAGCAAATTTTTGCCTTGCTAACACCCTTGGTTGGTGAGTTCATGGCAAAGGGAATTATAAAATCGCAGGTTCAGAAGTTGGGTAAAACAGAGGAAGACCTTACAAAGTCAGATTTACCTCGTCTTGCTGATGATATTCGTAAGGGGCTAGTGGCCTTTATTGGGTCGGATTTAGCCGCTAAGGTTGCCGATAAAATTAAATCGTTCTAGAATGTTGTAATTTTTATTGTTTATGAATTAAGGCTATTGATAAGATTCATTAATAGCCTTTTCTTGTTTCATCATGTTCGCTAAACTTCCTGTTATTAAACATTTCGCATTTAGTTTTTCTCTTAAAACTTAATTCTTTAACTTCGACCCCCAAATAAAGTGTTACTAAAATGCAAATACTCGTACTTAACATAAAAAAACTGGTTCAGGTTGAAAAAACACCAGCAAAATGGGTTGCCGGTGATAATATGTCCAAATTGAATAGTATTGATAATGCTTTTTTGCTATTGCAGGATGGTATTATCAAGGATTTTGGTACAATGGATCATGCTCCGGAGATATCATCTTTATCAGGCGATGTGCTAATTTACAACGCACATGGCAGAATGGTATTCCCTTCGTTTTGCGACTCACACACACACATCGTTTATGCCGGTAGCCGCGAGATTGAATATACCGATAAAATCAAGGGGCTATCTTATGAGGAAATTGCAAAACGCGGTGGTGGCATTCTTAACTCGGCAAAACTATTGTCAAAAACATCAGAAGACGAACTCTTTGAGCAGGCGTTGCACCGTGCTAACGAAATTATTCATAAAGGAACTGGTGCTGTTGAAATTAAGAGTGGATATGGCCTCGACACTAAAAATGAGTTAAAAATGCTTCGCGTTATTCGTCGGTTAAAGGAATCTACACCTTTAACTATAAAGGCGAATTTTTTGGGAGCCCACGCTGTCCCTTCGGAGTATAAAGGTAAACAATCTGATTACGTTGATTTAATTATCAACGAGATGATTCCTCAGGTTGCAGCGGAAGATCTGGCCGATTATATCGATGTATTCTGTGATAAGGGATTCTTTACCGTTGAGGATACCGAACGGATTTTGATGGCAGGTATTAAGTATGGGCTTCGTCCTAAGATTCATGCCAATGAGTTGGATTACTCTGGCGGAATTCAGGTAGGGGTGAAGTATGGTGCTATATCCGTGGATCATCTCGAATATACAGGAGATGCTGAAATTGAAGCCTTGCTGGGGTCCGATACTATGCCAACATTGCTTCCAGGTGCAGCATTTTTCTTGGGAATGGTCGACCCACCCGTTCGGAAAATGATACAGGCAGGTTTACCCGTTGCATTGGCATCGGACTACAACCCGGGCTCATCACCTTCGGGCGATATGAAATTCATCATGTCTTTGGGATGCATAAAGTTGCGAATGTTCCCCGAGGAGGTTATTAATGCTACAACCATTAATGGAGCTTATGCTTTAGGAATTTCCGATACTCATGGTAGTATTTGTAAGGGAAAAGTTGCGAATGTTTTTATTACAAAACCAATATCGAGTATTGGGTTTATGCCATATGCATTTACTACCGATTTAGTTGAAACTGTTATACTAAACGGGAAAATAATTAACGGAAAGTAGTTTGAATCGATAACTAATAGTCTACAATATAATTAACTAAATACTATCGTAATGAGCGGTAAAAAACTTATTGAATGTGTTCCCAATTTCTCCGAGGGATGCGATATGGGAATTATCAAACAAATTACAAATGAGATAGAAGCCGTAGATGGCGTTAAGTTAATTGACGTCGATCCTGGTAAAGCTACAAATCGAACCGTGGTTACGTTTGTGGGAACTCCCGATGAAGTTCTTGAAGCGGCATTCAGGGCAACTCGAAAAGCCGTGGAACTGATTGATATGAGCAAACATCATGGAGCTCACCCGCGTTTTGGAGCAACCGATGTTTGTCCCTTGGTTCCAGTTGCCAATATTACAATGGACGAGGTCGTTGAGTATGCCCGGAAATTAGCCAAGCGTATTGGCGAGGAGTTGGGTATTCCTGTTTATTGCTACGAATTTGCTGCTTTTGAAGAAAAACGTAGAAATTTGGCTAATTGTAGGGCTGGAGAGTACGAAGGATTACCTAATAAGATGAAGGATGCTTCTTGGAAACCCGACTTTGGCCCAGCAAAGTTTTTACCTCAAACTGGTGCTATTGCTGTTGGTGCTCGTAATTTTTTGGTTGCATACAATGTAAATCTGAATACAACATCAACTCGTCGTGCCAATGCGATTGCTTTTGATATTCGTGAGAAAGGCCGTCCACAGCGAGTTGGAAATCCATACACTGGAAAAATTGCTTTGGACGAGAAAGGAAATGAAATTTGGACTCCAGGTTCGCTAAAAGCTTGTAAAGCTATAGGATGGTTTATCGATGAGTTCGGAATTGCTCAGGTTTCAATTAATTTGACCGATGTTACGGTTACTCCTGTTCATATAGCATTCGAAGAGGCTAGTAAGAGAGCACAGGAACGTGGTTTGCGAGCAACCGGTTCCGAAATTGTAGGTGTAGTTCCGTTAAGCGCAATGTTAGATGCTGGAAAATACTTTTTACGTAAGCAGCAACGGTCAATAGGTATCCCTGATCGAGAAATCATCAAGATAGCTGTTAAGTCAATGGGATTGGATGAGTTGTATCCTTTTGATCCTGACAAAAAGATCATCGAGTACATTCTAGAGGATAAGAATTCAAAGAAACTGGTTGATTTATCCGTTGAGAAATTTGCTCAGGAAACAGCATCTGAGTCTCCTGCACCAGGTGGTGGATCAATTTCGGCAGCAATGGGCGCTTTTGGAGCAGCTCTTGCAACTATGGTTGCAAATCTTTCTTCACACAAAGCAGGTTGGGATGAGCGTTGGGAAGAGTTTTCCAATTGGGCTGAAAAAGGTAAGTTTTACATGGAGCAGCTAATTAAGATGGTTGATGAGGATACAAATGCATTTAACCGTATAATGGATGCTTTTGGCTTGCCCAAGGGAACTGAAGAGGAAAAAAATGCAAGAACCCAAGCAATTCAAACCGCAACGCTTTACGCAACAGAGGTCCCATTTAAGGTAATGCAGCTGTGCTATGAGTCTATGGAGGTAATAAAGGCCATGGCCGAACATGGAAATCCAAACTCGGTTACCGATGCAGGCGTTGGTGCATTAGCGGTTCGTTCGGCAGTTATGGGAGCCTTCTTAAATGTTAAGATTAATGCATCAGGATTGAAAGATAAAACTATAACTCAAAGTTTTATTGATAGGGGAAATGATATCGTGGCGAAAACGATTGAGATGGAAAAGACAATATTATCAATTGTAGAGTCAAAAATCTTGTAATTATTCAAAATATGATGTTTAAAAACACATAGTTTGAGTTTTTTGAAATTTTTAGAAAATATGGTACCCTGTATGTTTATGACATTCAGGGTATTGTTTTTTAGCGCTATAGGGTTGTTTTCTGAAAATATACATTAATGTTTTGGAAACCAGAGAAAGAATAATTTTAGTTAATAAAGGTCTGAGTTTTATGATAGAAATGTTAAAATGCTAAGTAAATAGTTAAAAAACGTTACTTTTTTTGAAAAAAAATTATATTTGCATGATTAAATATACAGTTTGTATAATCATTTTTTAAACCTTTAATTAATTAACTCTAAAAATTAACTTATGAAGAAACGATTAGCGATCTTTCTTACATGTATGTTGTTTGTGGGACTTCAGTTCGTACAAGCACAAACTGTAAGAATTACCGGAACCGTTACTAGTTCCGAGGATGGAATGCCACTCCCTGGCGTTTCAGTTGTTGTAAAGGGTACTACCGTTGGTGGTGCTACTGATGCTAACGGTAAGTACGAGTTAAACGTACCAACTAACGCGCAGACATTGTCTGTAAGTTATATTGGTTATGTTGCTCAAGACTTAGAAATAGCTGGTAGAGCAGTTATTGATATTGTTATGGTGCCTGAAACAAAGCAAATCGACGAAGTTATTGTAGTTGCTTATGGTACAGCAAAAAAATCTTCTTATACAGGTTCTGCTGGAACTGTAAAGAAGGAACAGTTGGAAAAAATCCAAGCTGTAAACTTCTCCAAAGCTTTGGAAGGTGCTGTAGCCGGTGTTCAGGTTACTGGAGGTACTGGTCAGCCTGGTTCTACCGCGACTATTCGTATCCGTGGTGTCGGTTCTGTAAATGCATCCAACGATCCTCTTTACGTTGTGGATGGTGCTGCTTATGATGGTGATATTAACGCTATTCCTAACGAGGATATTGAATCTATTTCAGTATTGAAGGATGCTGCAGCTGCTGCTCTATACGGTGCTCGTGGTGCTAATGGTGTAATTATGGTAACCACAAAGAAAGGAAAAGCAGGAAAAAATCAGGTTATTGCTAAAGTTAACTATGGTGTTACCTCTAGAGCAATTCCCGAATATGATAGAGTTTCTACAAATCAATGGGTTGAAAAACAATGGGAAGCTACCCGTAACTATGCTATGCGCGCAGGTGGAATGAGTGCTGCTGCTGCTGCTGCTTATGCTTCTCCAAGATTGGTTGGAACCGTTTTCGGAGGATATAATCCTTATTCAACAAATGTAGCAAATGCTGACTTGGTTGGTGCTGATGGTAAGTTGAATTCTGCAGCTAAATTGCTTTATCATGATGATTGGAATGATGCTCTTTCTCAAAATGGTGTACGTCAGGATTACGTTGTTTCTTTTAGTGGTGGTGATGATGCTACTACATATTACGGTTCTGTTAACTATTTAAATGAAGAAGGTCACGTAAAATGGTCAGGTTATGAAAGGTTTGCTGGTCGTGTTGGTATATCTTCAAAACTTAAAAAATGGTTAAAGGTTGAGGCTAATGTGTCTGGTAATACATCAAATCAAGATAATTTCTTAGCTGAAGGTACCTATACCACTAACCCATTCTACTATGGTAGAATGATGGGGCCTATCTATCCAATTTATCAAAGAGATACTGATGGTAATATCATTTATTTAGCAGATGGTTCTCCTAGATATGATATTGGTGATGGTGGTAAATCTCATATTTACGCTTGGACTGGTCACAAACGTCCTTATGCTCCAAACTCAAACCTTATTCTTACCCTCCCATTGGATGATAGAAGTAATGTTAAAAACCAAATTTCCGCACGTTTCTCTGGTGAATTTTACTTTTTGAAAAACTTTACTTTCAAGGTAACCGGAAGTACTGATATGAACAATAACTACTACACTACATATCAAAACAACAAGTATGGTGATGCTGAAAGTGTAGAAGGACGTTCAACTAAAGAAATTTATATGACCAAATCGTATACATTTAACCAAGTTTTAACATATAATAAGGAATTTGGTGATCATAATGTAACTGCAATGGTTGGTCATGAAAACTATGGTTTGAAAATCAATGATTTGTATGCTACAAGAACTGGATTTAAAATTTCTACTACTGAATTAGTTGCTGGTGCAACTGCTGAAGGTTCATCATCTTATCAGGATGAATATACTTTGGAAGGATACTTTGGACAGTTAAGCTATTCGTTTGCCGATAAATATTTCCTTTCTGGATCGTATCGTTTAGATGGATCTTCGAGATTTGCAAAGGATTCACGTTGGGGTAGTTTCTGGTCATTAGGTGCTACTTGGAAGCTTATCAAGGAAGATTTTCTTGCTAATTATGAATGGTTGAATGACTTAAAACTTCAGGTTTCTTACGGTGAGCAAGGTAATGATGCTATCGGAACTTATTACGGATATCAAAGTTTATTCTCAATTGATGATCGTAACAATGGTACTCTTAATGGAGCATGGTATTCTCAATTACCCAACGAGAATTTAGAGTGGGAAAAGAATGGTAACTTTAACTCTGGGGTTTCATTTTCTGCTTTAAATAGTAGAGTTCGTGGTAGCGTTGAATTTTTTATACGTCAATCTAGCAACTTGCTTTTCCAGGTTCCTATACCTCAGTCATCAGGTATCAGTTCTAAATGGGAAAATATTGGTACCATGAAGAATACTGGTGTTGAAATTCAATTAGGTGGAGATGTGGTAAAGAATGATAACTTTACATGGTCTATGGATTTAAATATGACCCACTATAAAAATGAGATCACCAAAATGCCTAAAGATGCCAATGGTGATTACCAAGAAATGGTTAGCGGAACTAAAAAGCTTGCTGTTGGTCACTCAATCTATGATTTTTGGTTAAGAGATTATGCTGGTGTTGATGAAGCTAATGGTAATGCACTATACTACTATGATATGGCAGATGGAACTAAGGGTACAACTAATGATAGAAACTTAGCTTCATATTACTATTGTGGTTCAGCTATCCCCGATATCTACGGTGGTTATACCAACACATTTAAATTCTATGGTTTTGATGCTTCTATTTTTGTATCGTATCAGTTTGGTGGTAAATTCTATGATGGTAACTATGCAGGTTTAATGCATACCGGTAACAGAGGAACTCATTGGCACAAAGATATCATGAAGAGTTGGACTGAAACCAATACAAAAACAAATGTACCAAGAGTGGATTACAACAACTCTAACCAATCTATAGCATCTAGCAGATGGTTAACCGATGCAACATTTATCTCATTAAGAAATGTTACTCTAGGTTACACATTCTCTAAGAACCTTCTTGATAAAGTTGGTATCGCTAGTGTTAGAGTTTATGCATCAGGCGATAATCTAGGTCTTTCTTCTAAGAGAAAAGGTATGGATCCACAACAGGCAATGAATGGTACGGCAGACTATACTTATGTTCCTACCAGAACTATTTCATTTGGTCTTAATTTAACATTTTAATTGATTGTGAAATATGAAAAAATATAATTTACTTATCGCTGCCTTGTTTTCGTTACTATTGGTAAGTTGTGGCGACGATTATTTGGAAACAGCCCCAACAAGTAGCGTAACAGAGGAGGATATGCTTTCCAGTTTAACTGGAGCAGAAACCGTAATGGATGGTATAAATAGGGCTACGTATACATATTATGATGCTCACGATAGATTTGGTCAAAAATCTATAGATTATGCTTTGGATTGTCTCGGTGATGATTTTTATCCAACAGAACGTGGGTATGGTTGGTTTGTAAGTTGGTATCAGTGGTTGGAGCACAGAAATACAAATAGCTCAAACCTTGAGTATGTTTGGGCTTACTATTATGATATTATCAACAACGCCAATTTGGTTATTACTAACCTTGAAAAAATGACCTTTGAAGCTACCGCTGATATTAATAAACAAAGCAACTTGTTAGCTCAAGCATATACCTACAGAGCTTATAGCCTTTACTACTTAGTTCAACTTTTTAGTGAGGGAACCAAAGGTGTGCCAGTTCCTACAACTCCCAACTCTGGTGCTTTAGCCCGTTCAACTGTTGATCAGGTTTACACTCAAATCAATAACGATTTGTCTCATGCAGCTGATTTGTTCATTAATGGCGGTGCTGATATTGATAGAGTAAACTGCTCACAGATTAACTATTATGTTACACGCGCTATCCAGGCTAGAGTTGCTTTAACCAGACAAGATTGGCCCAATGCTATTACATATGCAGAGGAAGTTATTGCAGAATTCCCATTATGCAGCGATTATACCTATGGATGGAATAAAGCTAATGATGAATGGGTTTGGGGTGCTGTTCTTATTGATGAGCAGCAGACTTCGTATGCTTCATTCTTCTCACATATGGATCCTTTCTTTGGTGGGTACTGCACTTTAGGCAATCACCACATTATGTCACAGACTGTGTTTGATTATTTGCCTAGCAATGATGCTCGTAAGATTGTAAATCAACCCGATGTTTACTATTCTAGATATTTCAGTGCATATTTTGGTTCTAAAGCAAGAAGTAGTTTCAAGTATACGGGAATGGGTGATTGGACAAATGACTATTTATACATTAAGTCTGGTGAAATGTACCTAATTGCTGCTGAGGCTTACGCACGTTCAACACAAGATGGCTCTGCTCAAAATATGCTTAATGAGTTGAACTCCAATAGAACTTTATTTGGCACTTATACTCCAGTTGCTACAACCGGCGATGCATTAATTGCTGACATCCTTATGTACAGACGTGCTGAGTTATGGGGTGATGGTCAACGCTTCTTTGATATGAAACGTTTAGGCGTTAGCAATATTGGTCGTACAGGTCAACCTATGTGCGAGCAAACTTATACTTATCCTGCTGGTGATGTTAGATTCACATTCCTAATTCCTCAACAGGAGATGGATTCAAACCCATTAATGGAACAAAATACTCTTTAATGTGTGTTATGATAAAGAAAGAGGATGCCCTTGGCGTCCTCTTTTTTATTAAAAATTATTCTAAAACATTTATAAATAATCATTACGTATGAAAAGGATATTGTTTTTTTTACTTTTACTGACATCCGTCTCTCTTAATGCCCAGATTAGTTCCTTTAAGTTGAGCAATGGTCTGACAGTTATTATAAATGAGGATCATCGAACTCCATCCGTATTTGGCAGTATTGTAGTTCGAACAGGGTCGGTTGATGAGCCTAGCGATGCAACAGGCCTTGCCCATTACTTAGAACATATGATGTTTAAAGGATCCACCAATGTAGGAACTACTAATTGGTCAGAAGAAAAAGAACATTACAATAAAATTATTGAATTGTATGATCAACTTGGACAAGTTCCTGAGGAAGGACGAGAGGCCATTCAGCAGAAAATTAACGAGGAATCGTTGTTGGCAGGACAATATACCATTAATAATGAATTCAGCAACATGATTCAAGCAATTGGTGGAACATCACTAAATGCCGCAACCGGTTATGATTTTACTTATTATCATAATGTGTTTCCATCCTTTCAGTTGAAAAAATGGTTAGAACTTAATGCTGATAGATTTGAGAATCCTGTTTTTAGAGGCTTTCAGGCAGAATTGGAGACAGTTTATGAGGAAAAGAATATGTATAGTGATAATCCATACAGTGTTCTTTTCGAGGAGTTCTCAAAGAATATGTATGGCGATAATAATCCCTACGCTAGGTCTATTGTTGGGCTTACAGAACACCTCAAAACCCCTTCCTTGAGGAAGTTGACCGAGTTCTACAATACTTATTATACCCCTTCCAATATGGCGCTAGTGCTTTCAGGCGATGTAAATGTTGAATTAGCAAAGAATTTAATTGACTTAACTTTAGGGAAATTGAAATACAAAGAGCCTGCAAAGCGTAACGTTTATTCTGATTTAAGTATTGAGTCAAGTAGAACTGTTAAAACAAAATTAACCCCAATGCCTATGCTTATAATTGGATATGCTGGGGCGTCTGCTTCATCAGTGGATGGATATAAATTAGAGGTATTACAAGGCGTGCTGAGTAATAGTAATAAAACAGGTCTGCTCGATAAACTTATGTTGGATGGAGATATTCAGAGCGCTTCCGTTTCTTTAAATTCTTTCCGCCAGTCAGGAATGATCTCTTTCGTAGGTGTTCCAGTATACGATAGGGCACAGATGCGTTTTGGCTCTTTATCTAAGGTGAAATCAAATATTTCGAAGGTGGTAGACCAATTGAAGAGTGGCGATATAGAGGATTGGCTCGTTCAGTCGGTTAAGGATGACCTTGTTATGGGCGGAGAGTTGAGCAAGGAGTCCAATTTAGAGTATGGTATGATGTTAGTGAATGCTTTTGGTAACGATGTTTCAATTGAGGATGTTGAAAAGTATATTGAAAATATAAAGGCTGTTACCAAGGATGATGTGGTTGCTATGGCGCAAAAGTATTTTGGCAAAGCTTGTTTAACCCTAGAGTCGATGACTGGTGAACCTAAAAAAGATAAAATATCAAAACCTAACTATAAGCCAATTGTCCCCGCTACAGGTAAAACATCTGATTTTGCAGCTAACTGGTTGTCCGAAAAAGTTGATGTTCCCGCTTTCAAACCCATCGATTTCTCAAAGGATTTTTCTAAAACAGAATTGGTACCGGGCGTAACTCTGTTCCATACGGAAAATCCTGATAACAATATTTTCTCACTTACTATCAAGTTTGGGGTGGGGAGTACTGTTATTCCTGAATTGGATTTTTGCGTAAGCCTGATGAACAGAGCAGGTATTATGGCGCTATATACTCCTATTGAACTTAAAAAGGCATTCGGACAGTTGGGGTGTGTCGTTAATTTCTATAATGACAAAAGCTATACCTATGTTACGATGAGAGGTAAGGAATCAAGTTTGGCGAGAGCTTGCCAACTTTTGTCGAAGAGTTGTTTAATGCCGTCTATCGACGAGAAGCAGATGAATAGTTTATTGGGAAGAGAGTTAGGACAGCGTAGTATTGAATCTAAGGACAAGGATGCTCAGGCAGATGCGTTGAGGGAATACCTTAAGTATGGTGAACAATCGTCATATATTAATAGATTGACCAATTCTGAGATTTCTCAGTTGACTGTTTCTAAACTTGCAGCAGGATTTATTAAAGCATCGCAGTATGAAGCAACAGTCCACTATACCGGGCATTATTCTTCGGATGTGGTAAAGAATATTTTAATTAAGAATTTAGTTTTTCAATCTAATTTGAAGGCTAGTAAATCGCCTGTTGAAACGCCTACTTTGAGTTATGATAAAACAACTATCTATTTGCTTAACAACAAGAATGCGCGTCAGAGTGATGTGTTTCTATTTGTGCAAGGCGATGATTATCAGTTAGGCCAAAAAGTGACGTACGATGCCTTCAACCAATATTTTGGGGGTGGATTTAACGGTTTGGTATTACAGGAACTTCGAGAACTCAGATCTTTTGCGTATACTGCTAGCGCAAATTACAGTATCCCTAAGGTCGCTGGTAGAAAGGCCGATTTTAATGGTTACATTGGTACGCAAGGCGACAAAACGGTTGATGCTGTATCTGAATTTTTAAGTTTGATTCAAGATATGCCGACTCATCCCGAAAGAATAGATAATATTAAGGAATATCTAAATCAAGCGAACCTTTCGGCGTCGCCTTCAATTAGACAACGAACAATGTTAGTGGAGAACTGGATTCTATCAGGTTATTCTAAAGACCCTAGAGTTGAGTGGACAAGTGGCTATAAAAACTTGACATTCGGAGATGTGGAGAATTTTTATAACCAGAAATTGAAGAACAAGCCTATTGCTGTTGCCATTGTTGCTAATACAAAGAATATTGATAAGAAAAAATTAGATTCGCTAGGAAAGGTTGTCAATATAGATGTTGCCAAACTGTTCAAGTATTAGTAATTATAAGGGATCTTGTCGATTCTGAATAATATAAGAGGATATAATTATACTCGTTTTTTAAGGAGCCATTAATTTTCAATTGATGGCTCCTTAGTTTTTGTCGTAAACTAATAACATGGATGTTTATGATTTTATAAAAAAACAGTAGTGTTAAAAAGTTTTAAATAAAAGTTATTGTTTTTAGGTTTTATATTTTATACATTAGTCGTGTTGAAAATTTATTAACCTCTATTGTAAACCTAAAACTTGTTCTATGAAAAAACTATGCGTTTTTCTTGCAAGTTTGCTGCTTGTCTCTGTTCAGTTAGTGCAAGCGCAAACAGTAAGAATTACCGGAACAATTACTAGTTCCGAGGATGGAATGCCGCTTCCGGGTGTTTCAGTTATTGTAAAAGGTACAACCATTGGTGGAGCAACCGATGCCAATGGTAAGTACGAAATCAATGCTCCTGCAGATGCTCAAATCCTAACTTTTAGTTTTGTTGGTTTTAAAGTTCAGGACATCGCTATTGCAGGACGTGCAATTATTGATGTTGTTCTACAATCTGAGTCTGTTGAGATGCAAGAGGTTGTTGTGACAGCATTGGGTATAACCAGAGAAAAGAAGGCTCTTGGTTATACTGTTCAAGGAGTTTCTGGGGATGATGTTGTAAAAGCAGGGAACCCCAATGTTATGACAGCATTATCTGGAAAGGTTGCTGGTGTTGAGATTAGACAATCTTCAGGTATGCCAGGAGCTCCATCTACAGTTTTGATTAGAGGTGCTCGTTCTTTTAGTGGAACTAATACTCCATTGTATGTAATTGATGGTATGCCAATTTCTAGTGAGAGCGATTATACTTCAAATGTCACTGGAACGGCTTATTCCAATAGAGCGATGGATATTGATCCCAATGATATTGAATCTATTAACGTTTTAAAGGGACAGGCAGCTGCCGCTCTTTATGGTTTAAGAGCATCAAATGGTGTTATTATTATTACAACAAAAAAAGGTAAGGGCGCTCAGGTTGGTACTCCTGTAGTTAATTTTTCATCTAGTGTTACAATTGATAAGGTGTCTTTAATGCCAGAGTTGCAAACAACGTATGCGCAGGGATCCGGGTTTAATTTTAAAGCCGCCAATTCATTCTCATGGGGTCCTAAAGTTACAGATCTACCTAATGATCCCACTTATGGAGGTAATTCAAATGGACATCCAGGACAGTTTTTTGATCCATATAAGGCTATGTGGGTTACTCCAAAGGCTTACAAAAATGCTGAAAATTTCTATGATAAGAATGGATTAACCTTTGTTAATAGCATTATTATTTCTAATGCAACGTCAATGGGGAATTACTCTATTGGTTTAGGTAGTACTAACCAGTCAGGTATTATCGATAGAACTGGAATGGATAGATATACTGCCAAAATGGGAGGCGATTTCAAGTTAACAGATAAGTGGAATATGGGTTTTTCTGGAAACTACTCTGATATTTCAATGAAAAAACTACCTTCAGGTAACGATAGTTGGTTGTTTACTGTTTATGGTGCTCCTCCTTCATACGATCTTAATGGTGGCGCTTACCATCAGGATGGTACTTTTGGTAAGTACAGACAAATAAGTTATAGACGTGGTGCTGTTGGTGTGAACCCATACTGGGCTATCTATAACAACCATTACTATGAATCTACTAAACGTTTCTTTGGTAATGCTTATTTGGAATTTAAACCTGCAAAATGGGCTACTATTAAATATCAAATAGGTATTGATACCTATGGAACTGATAATGAGATGTACAAGGAGATGGGATATGGTAACTTGCCTACTGCTGCTCAATATACAAGTCCTACAAAACCTACTTTTACTTATCTGGAACCAACTGGTGGAGAAATACATAATTATGGATTAAATCGTAGGGTAATTAACTCTTTGTTAACGGTTTCATTAACCCATAGTTTCACCCAAGAGTTGAATGGTAATTTATTATTCGGTACAGAACTTGATGATAACCAAAGTGAATTCTATTCTGCTTATGGCACAGGATTTACTACACCAGGATGGAATAACCTGTCGAATACAAACACACAACAGTCCGATTATGATGAATACCATAGAAGAACTGGTGGTGTTTTTGCCAATTTAGGATTGGATTACAAAGGAATGCTATTTTTTAACGCAACTGGGCGTTATGATAAAGTTTCTTCAATGCCAAGAGATAATAGAGGATTTTTCTATCCATCTGCTTCTTTAGGCTTTTTATTTACTGAACTTGAACCAATCAAGGGGAATACTATTTTATCTTATGGAAAGGTGCGCGCATCGTATGCAGAGGTAGGACAAGCTGCTGATCAGTATTCTCCAAGCCCAGTTTATGTTACGGGTGGTGGTACTAGTGGTTTCCTTGATTATGGAATATCATATCCGTTTAATGGCGTATCGGGCTATAAATTAACTAGCACTCTATACGATCCCAATCTAAAGCCTCAGAATACATCCACTGTTGAGTTAGGCGTTGAATTAAAGTTTTTAAATAATAGAGTTGGCTTGGATTATAGTTACTACAACCAAAAGGCAAGTGATCAAATCTTCCCTGTGCCTCTTGCTGGTTCAACAGGTTATTCTGAACTATATATGAATGCTGGGGAAATGGTAACTAATGGTCATGAAATCATACTAACAGCTAGCCCAGTTAAAACTTCTAATTTGGAGTGGGATTTGTCTTTGAATTTCACAAAGAGCGTTACTGAAGTTAAAAAACTTGCAGAAGGCGTTGAGAGTATTAGCCTTGGAGGATATGAAACTCCAAATATTAGAGCATCCGCAGGTGATTCTTATCCAACGATTTATGGTGAGCGCTTTGCACGTGATGATCAGGGACGTATCTTGGTTGATGATAATGGTTTACCAATGGTTGGCCAATTTGGAAAGATTGGTGATGTTTCTCCAGATTTTATAGTTGGTTTGAATAATAGTTTTACGATAATGAAGTATGTTAATGTTTCTGCTCAACTTGAATGGAAACAAGGTGGAGAAATGTACTCTGGAAGTAATAGATTGATCGGCCTTTATGGTACAGCCAAATTTACTGAAGACCGTGAAACGCCATTTATTTATAAAGGTTATAAGTCTGATGGAACTCCCAATGATATAGAAAGAGGTGGTAGTGCAGATAATACTGCGTATGAGGAATTGTATAACACTTTAGAAGCAATACCCGAAGCATGGATTGAAGAAACTTCTTTTATTAAACTTAGAGAAGTTGCCATTTCTTTTAATATTCCTTCTAAGTATTTATCTCCGCTTAAGATAAAGAATGCATCTATTGGATTTGTAACCAGAAATATATTGCTTTGGGCTGCTATGGATAATTTTGACCCTGAAACCTCTCAAGGTCAAGGCAATATGCAAGGAGGTATGGATTATATGTCATTACCTCAGACTACATCCTATGGATTTAATTTAAATCTTACTTTCTAATATAAAATAGATAAACTATGAAACTTTTAAAATATATATTTTTAATTTCTTTTTCCTTATTCATGTTTGCTTGCAGCGAAGATGCTATGGACGATGTTAATGAGGAAAAGAATGATGCATTGGAGATGGATGCTAAAAACCTAATTCCTGATGCAATTGTTAAATCTGCGTATGAAACCACTGGTACTGATATGGCTTGGTATACATCTGTGTATATTGAACATAATGCTGGTACATGGGGACAGGCCTATGATGAGGATCATCGAAAAACTTCGAATTCATCACAAACTTTAAACAATTCATGGAATGAGTTGTATGATGTAATGAATATTTGTCACACAATAATTTTAAAGACAGACCCAACTACCGGTACTGAAAAAGAAAACTATTGGTGTAGAGGTGTTGCCCAAATCTTAATGGCATATAATCTTTCAGTTGCAACTGATATGTGGGGTGAAATTCCATATGATGAGGCATTTATGGGTATGGCTAATTTGAAGCCTAAATACCAAAATCAATCCGAGATTTACCCAATTGTTCAGGGTCTACTTGATGATGGTATTGCAAATATGACTTTGGCTACATCGGATTCCAAATATGCTGATAAAGATCTTATTTATGGTGGTGATCGTGCATCTTGGATTAAGGCTGCGTACTCTTTAAAGGCTCGTTACTACTTGAGACTTTCTAATAGAAATGCTAATGCTGCTACAAATGCTCTTACTGCATTGGCTAATGGATTTACTTCTATGGATGAGGAGATGTTATTTACTGGTTATGTTGATGATTTACCTAATGCAAATCCATGGGGTGAATATTGGTATTCGAGGGATCATAATTCAATTTCGGTTAACTTTTATAATATTTTGGATAGCAGGAATGATCCTAGGATACCTTGGCTAGTATTAGATGGCTCTATGGGACCTGCTCCTAGTGGCGAATCACAGCAATCTCAAGGTGGGTATTACCAATCCGCATTGTCTTGTCAAGGGTATGGGTGGACTGCTCCAACACCTTTGATTACTTATCATGAGTTACTTTTCATTGAAACTGAGGCTAAGTTTAGAACTGGTGATGCTACCTGGACAACCTCGTTACAAAATGCTATTGCGGCTGCTTTTGCATATATAGGTGACCGCTACTGGGGTGAGAGCGTTGGAGATCCTGCAGCATATTATACTGCTGAAGTTGCTCCTAGATTAACCGCAGGTAATGAGCTAAATGAAATTATGACCCAGAAGTATATTGCTATGTTTGAGGCTCAATCAATGGAAGCATACAATGATTACAGGAGAACCGGAATACCTACAATGACAAATCCATTTAACTCTAATACTAACTATGGTTTTGTTAATAGATTCCCTTATGCCTATAGCGAGGTGTCTAATAATCCAGCAAATGTTCCATCTATCAATGTGTTTACAAGCAAAGTTTGGTGGGCTGGTGGTTCAGAATTAGTAAAATAGTAATAACATAATTTTATTTGTAAAGCCGTTGGTAAACAACGGCTTTATTTTGTTTTTAGTATATTTGTTGAGTACATTCGATACGGAATTGGTTCTGTGTTTTAAACTTAAATAAATGAAAAGGATAGTAATAGCATGTTCTTTTGTAACGCTAATTACTTTAAAGGGTTATACGCAAGATTTGAATAATAATCATATTGGAGTTATTTATTATTCAGGGGCTAGTACTGTATTGCGCAACGACTTGAGTAAATCTAACGATTTTCGAAACGGCCATGGGTATTTAGTTGGTATATCTTATTATAGAGTATATAATGATTACATTTTGTGGGAAAGTGGAATAAATTTTTCCCGAAATTATTATAGAGTTACAAAGGAACTTGACAATTATAGGTGGTCTACGTCTCAACCATTAGAGATAGTCAGTATCCCTATTTCCCTATTAATTAAGACACGCCAAGGTTTTTTCGTTTCACCGGGTGTGCAGCTAGATTTGGAGGTTAACCATTGGACTAAATATATTATAAGTAATCAGTCCGGTTTAGGTTGTTGTTTTTCGATTGGAAAGATTTTTCACATTTCTGAAAATTACTATTTGTTAATGGCTCCAATTGTCAAAGTGCATTCAATAATATCATTTGGCGATTTTCCTGAGTATAGGTCTATGGAGTATGGTGTTAAATTCGTTATTTCATACGGATTTCTTCAATAGTTATTTTTTAATGATGGATAGATATTGTTTATTTATGCTGGTATTTTTCACCTTAGGTGAAAATCTGATTTTTGCTCAAAACGCTGATTCTTGTAGAGTACTTAAGCCTGAAATTTCAGGATATTATAAAGGCCACTGCAAGAGAGGGTTGGCGCATGGCCGTGGCGTTGCTATAGGAATTGATAGATATGAGGGGGAGTTTGTTAGGGGGAAGCCTTATGGTTATGGAATTTACACTTGGGCTAATGGTGATGTTTATGAGGGGCAATGGGCTCTAGGTGTTAAGAATGGAAATGGAAAACTAATTAAAGTAAAATCTGATTCAATTAT
The DNA here is from genome assembly GCA_036322835.1 of Tenuifilaceae bacterium CYCD. Lineage (NCBI taxonomy): Bacteria > Pseudomonadati > Bacteroidota > Bacteroidia > Bacteroidales > Tenuifilaceae > Tenuifilaceae bacterium CYCD. The sequence goes on from AP027304.1 coordinate 2,687,427, forward strand.
TGTTGGAAGATGGTATAAAGATAAATTTATATCATTAACAGATAGAGCCTTTTCAGATTATTATATTCAATTAAAACAGAATGTTGAAAGGGTAATTATTGTTCCTCAAATTGGAGGCGTTGAAAATACAATAGAAATTGTTTTTATTAGAGGCTCTAGTCAGTTTCATGTTATGGATAACCTAATATTAAGTGGTAGTTCTGGAAGCGTTCTATCCAATAGTACATTTGTTGGTTTTGAAAATGTAGTTTATCCTTTTGAAGGGAGTGCTAGTTATACTTCAATTAATAAATTAGGAACAAGCCCACTTAATTGCACTCTAAAGTTTACTATTATAAAGCAAGGGTCTTGGTTAGTTAAAGTGTATTTTTGATTTAATTATTTGATTTTTAAGGAATGCTATCTTGTTAAACAATAAAATTATGTTTAATTGCTTTCCTGTAATAAAAAGTAGAGGAATGTTCGAGTTGGAAGATGAGTGCTTTCGAGTTTTAATCTCAAGTTTGAAGATAGCGCCTTGAATGTAAGGTCGGAATTTGTTATGATTTTATTGTATTTAATCTTTTGAAATCAAACTTTTTTTGTATTACATTTGATCTGTTAACCTATTTTAACAAACCAAACCTTCTTTTATGAGAGGACTGTGTGTATATCTCACAGCTTTTTTTGTATTGATAGCCTTTAATCTACTGGCACAGACTGTGAGAATTTCTGGAATTGTCACCTCTTCGGATGGCAACATGCCCTTGCAAGGAGTTTCAATTGTTGTTGTTGGTTCTGCTGCAGGAACTGTAACTGATTCTGAGGGAAAATACGATTTTACAATTTCTTCTCTAGCTAAGCAGCTAAGATTTAGTTATGTTGGGTTTCAAGCCCAAGAAGTTGCTATTGCAGGGCGAAGCGTTATTGATGTTGTGCTAGATATTCAGCCAATAGGTGTTAAGGAGGTTACTGTTACCGCATTGGGAATTATGCGTGCTGAAAAAGCAACAGGTTACGCAATTCAGAGTGTTAGTAGTGAAGATATATCGAAAGTTCGCGAAACAAATATTGTGAATTCTTTACAGGGAAAGATATCTGGCGCTATTATTACGAACTCATCTGGAGCAGTTGGCGCTTCTAGCCGAATTGTACTGCGTGGAGCAAATTCGCTCAGTGCCGATAATCAACCTCTTTTTATCGTGGACGGTATTGTGCTAAATAACTCTAATTTTGGAAATACTTACACCGAAGGAGTAAACAGGGGCAGTGGAATTTCCGATATCAATCCAGATGATATCGAAAGTTTGACAGTGCTCAAAGGTCCAAATGCTGCAGCATTATACGGATCAAGAGCAGCGAATGGGGTTGTAATTATTCAAACAAAATCAGCCAATAAAGAAAAACGTTTCGGTGTTTCGTTTAATAGTACAACTACATTGGAAACCCCATTACGCTTGCCCGATTTTCAGAATAAGTATGGACAGGGTACTGGTGGCCAGTTTTCATTCTATGATGGAACGGGTAAAGGCCTGAACGATAATGCGGATGAGAGTTGGGGACCTCAACTTGATATTGGGTTGCTAATTCCACAGTGGAATTCTCCTGTAATTAATGGTGTACGTCAGGCTACGCCTTGGGTGTCGTATCCGAATAATGTCAAAGATTTTTTTGAACTTGGCAAAACCTTTACAAACAACGTTGCAATAGAATCCAGTGGTGATGATTATTCTGTCAGGGTTTCGTATACAAATTCCACTCAAAGTGGCATGGTTCCCAATACCGATTTGAAAAGGAATACTTTTCAAATAAATGCGTTGGTTTCGCCTTATCGCTACTTAGCGTTGAATGTTTCGGGGAACTATACCAGTACTAAAAGCGAGAATATGCCGGCTTATGGCTATACTGCCCAAAATGTGATGCAGCAGTTTATGTGGTTTGGACGTCAGGTTGATATTGTTGATTTGAAACAGTATAGAAATTCTGATGGTTCGTTACGCAATTGGAATTATAATTACCACAATAACCCATATTTTACGCTTTACGAAAATTTAAATGGTGTAGATAGGGATAGGTTGCTGGGACAAGCCACAGTTACTGTGAAATTGGCAAATTGGCTTAGTTTTAAAACCAGTATAGGGGTCGATTATTATACAAATTATAACACAGCACGGTCGGCTTTTGGTGATGTTGAGAGCCCCTACGGATATTATGGTGAATCGAAGAGAACATTTAAGGAAGTTAATGCAGATTTCTTGTTGCAGATTAATAAGAGGATTTCTGAGAAGTTGGATTTCTCTTTAAATCTGGGCGCAAACCGAATGGATCAGTACCAGCAAACTACTAGCGCCAGTGCTTACGAGTTGGCTGTTGAAAATGTTTATACCCTAGAAAATTCACGTGTTCCTCTTGTTACTTCAAACTATAAGTCGTTGAAAAGAATAAATAGTTTGTTTTTCAATGGACAAATAGCGTGGAAAAATGCTTTGAGTTTCGATTTTACGGGTCGAAATGATTGGTCGAGTACTCTCCCCGAGGATAATAATTCATTCTTCTACCCTTCATTTAATGTGTCGGCAATTCTATCCGATTTATTCGATATTCAATCACGTACATTGAGTTACGCTAAGATTCGGGCGGGTTGGGCTCAGGTAGGAGCCGATACCGATCCCTATCAGCTATTTCCTGTGTATAGTTTCGATCAAGGCTGGAACTCTTCAACAAAACTCCCAAATATTTACATTCCTAACGATTATCCTAACAAAAATCTAAAACCACAAATAACTCAATCCTATGAGGTTGGTGCAGATTTTAGGTTCTTCTTAAATAGAGTGGGAATCAATTTGACTTACTACAACCAAAAAACTTTTGATCAGATTATTCGTGTACCTATTTCGGCAACAAATGGATATACTTCTATAATTGTAAATGCGGGGGAAATTGATAATAAGGGTGTTGAATTAACGTTAACAGCAACTCCTGTTAGGCAACGTAATGGATTGGAGTGGAACGTAACTGTTAATTTTGCGAAGAATATCAACGAGGTTCACAGTTTGTATAACAACATCGAGAATTACGAGTTGGGCACTTACTGGGATCTTAAAGTTTTGGCAATTCCCGGAAAACCCTTTGGAGCACTTTACGGTTACGATTTTGCACGAAACGGAAATGGCGAAATTATCAATGTTGATGGATTGCCGGTTCAGGGCGATTTAAAGGTTTTAGGTAACTATACTCCCGATTGGATTGGTGGTATAAGCAATGAATTCCGGTATAAGAATCTTAACTTTAGTTTTTTGATTAATTCTCGGTGGGGCGGTGATATTTATTCTATGACAACAACTTGGGGGCGATACTCTGGTGTGCTCAAGGAGACTCTAAAAGGACGTGAAGGTGGAATTATTGGAGTTGGCGTAAAGCAGGCAAACGACGGAACTTGGGTGCCAAACGATGTGGTTGTTTCGGCCGAAGAATACAATAAGGCGGCCTACAATAGCAGTATTGCGTATTCAAGTATATTTGATGCTACCTATGTTAAGTTGCGAGAAGTTCGGCTAGGATTTACTTTCCCCACTTTGGGTAGGACAGCAATAAAGGATTTAACGTTTGCAATTGTTGGTAGCAACTTGGCGCTGCTTTACGCTAAAGTGCCACATATCGATCCAGAAACAGCGTTTAGTAACTCCAATGAGCAGGGTTTGGAATTTGGGCAAATTCCTTCGGCTCGGAGTGTCGGTTTTAACATAGGCTTTAAATTCTAAAGTGTTGCATCGTTATGGAAAAGTATAAATCAAAAATATTAAAAGTATTGTTTCTGGGCTTGGTTATTGTGTTGAGTGCATGTACCAAGGATTTTTCCGAAATCAATAAAAATGAAAACGAAATAGATGGGAATGCGGAGCATCCCGATTTGTTGCTCACCCATTCAATAGAGGCCTTGACGGATCAAATTCATGATGTTTGGTTGGGGCATGAAATTGGCTCTTGCTGGGCGCAGCATATGGCAAAGGTTCAGTACACTGACGAGGATCGTTATTTGATTCGGAATGATGTAATTAATGCTGTTTGGACAGAGTTGTATGCAGGCTCTGGATTTGAATTTCAACGAATTATCGAAATTGCCGATAAGAACGGATTAGAAAACTATAAAGGAGTTGCCTTGGTTTTAAAGTGCTATTTATTCTCCGTTTTAACCGATTTGTATGGGGATGTTCCTTATAGTGAGGCTTTTAGTATTAGCACAACTCTAACCCCAAAGTACGATTTTCAGGAAAGCATTTATGTTGATTTGATTGCTAAACTTGAAGAGGCCAATTCTCTGTTAAATCCTGATGGTACCCCAATTGAAGGCGATATTCTGTACGATAATAGCATAGTTAAATGGAAGAAATTAGCAAATTCATTAAGGCTTCGTTTGTTACTCCGAATTTCGGATAGACCAGAATATCAGACTCTAGTTACCGAGGAGTTTACAAAGATGTTAGTAACCGATGCTTCAACGTATCCGATATTTTCTTCAAATGCCGATAATGCTGCATTGGCATATCTGGGTAGTTATCCCAACAATAATCCATTGAACGAAACCTATAAGACCCGCGATGATCATCGGGTAAGCAAAACCTTGATTGATATGATGTACAGCCCTGCAAATCACGATCATCCCGATTGGAGAATTGTGGTTTATGCAAATACCCCTTCTGCGGGTGGCTATTGGGTTGGTCTGCCTAATGGATTAACATCGGCGGATGCCGCTGCTTACCTTGGCAATGGTTTAAACATGACTTCAATTATTGGCGATTACTTTATTCAGCCAGATGCTCCTGGCATGCTCATGAGTTTTTCAGAGTTAAAATTCATTTTGGCCGAGGCTGTTCAACGAGGCTTTATTTCTGGTTCATCGGTAAGCGTACAGCAGTATTACGAGGACGGGATCTATGCATCGTACCATCAATTCTCCGATGAAATAGTTGAAAATGTTCCAACATATTACCCAGCATTCGAGGTTCTTAATATGCGCGTAGATGATTATGCTTCCGATTATTTATTGCACAATGGTGCATGGGATTCTGCCAATCCTTTGAAGTGTATTGCTACTCAAAAATGGATTGCCATGTTCGATCAGGGACTACAGGCATGGTTTGATTGGCGAAGAACTGGCTTCCCGGTTTTAGTGCCGGCCGCAGATGGTTTAAATAATGGAAAAATACCTGTTCGTTTACGTTATCCGTCCGATGAGTATTCTAGGAATGGCGATTGTCTGAATGCCGCTATTGCAAGGCAGGGTGCCGATGATTTAAATACAAAGGTTTGGTGGGATATCGCTAATAATTATTGAAATTAAACCTGTAAGGTTATGAATTATATATCAAAATTTACAGTGTTGTTTAGTCTGTTTTTAGCTTTTGCATTGAATTCGTGTCTCGAATCAGAGGATTTATTGACCGAGAATGCTAAAACAGGAGGACTAATTGATGCTACTTCTGCATTACAGTATAAACCTACCTCTACAGAATCTGTTGATGTGGAGATTCTGATTTATAAAGGACCAACAGTTAAATCTATCGACATTTACAAGAAATATACTCATTATGTTCAAACCTCTGATGGCGTTTCGGTTTCGGAGTCCGATGAGGTTTTGCTTAAAACTATTACCGTTCAGGAAGATAATTCTCTCGATACATTGCTAATAAACGATTCATTTACTTGGGATAATCTTTATCAAGGAATTCTCGAGTTACCTGATGGTTACAATGTTCCTTCTAATCCAGTTAATGCACAGGTTGGCGACTACTATACATTACGCTATGTATCGGTTTTAAGCGATGGGCGCGAGGTGGTTAATATCCCTCAAACCTATATTGTGGTGGCAAACTTTTTTGCGGGTTACTATATGTCGCACTTAATGTATTTCCATCCTACGTTGGGAGGGACTTACCCAACAGAGCCTTACTACGACGATTATTTGCTAAAAGAACTTTTTACCTTGTCTAACGATTACTGTACCACTTACTTTGCATTGTGGACAGATGCTGCGATGGATATTCAAATTAATGCTGATAATTCGATATCGTTTGGTATTTCTAATTTTAACTACATCGTTAACGAAGGCGATCCTTATGATTTGACCAAAGTTTCGCATTACGACCCAGCTACTCAAACAATTTACTTATACTATAACTATAGTGCGAGTGGTGGTTATAGGGTATTCTGGGAAACCTTAACTCCTTACTCAAAGTAACCATCTATACATTCAAGTGAATTAAATAATGTCAAAATACCGTCCAATTACTGTTTGGTTGACAGGTTTACCCTCGTCGGGGAAAACAACCCTAGGGAATGGCTTAAAATCAAAATTAAAGGCTGTTGATCTTGATGTAGTTTTGCTCGATGGCGATGAGGTTCGGAAAACAATTTGCGCCGATTTAGGTTTTTCGGATGCTGACAGGGCTGAGAATATTAGGAGGGTCGCATCTATTGCACGATTGCTGAACGAACAGGGTATCTCTGCTATTTGTTGTTTTGTCTCACCATTAGTTAGTATGCGGAGCATGGCCAGAGATACTGTTGGTGCTGAACGTTTCTTCGAGGTTTTTGTCGATGCCGATGTTGCAACCTGTAGCTTGCGCGATGTTAAGGGGCTCTATCGCAAAGCATCGGAAGGAATGATCAACGATTTAACCGGGTTTTCGGCTCCTTACGAAAGTCCTGTTAACCCTGCTTTGCGCATCGATACTCAGGGTTTAAGCGAGGATTTGTCTGTTGATTATCTTTACTCCAGTACACTAAACTGGCTTAAGCAGTAATGCTTTAAGTAAAAAAATTTGATCAAAACAATTCAACCTTTTTGGGTTGGACTTGTTTGTGTATTGATTTAAATCAAGTCTCAAACTAGGTAAACAAACTTACTTATCTTTGTTGTCGAGTTTTTTTGTTAATGTTTCAATCTTTATTGTATGAGTAAATTTAAGATGAACCATCTTAGGGAGTTGGAGTCTGAGTCGATCTATGTGATTCGCGAGGTGGTTTCTCAGTTCGAAAATCCAGCAATGCTTTTCAGTGGCGGAAAGGATTCCATTGTGATGTATCACTTAGCCCGAAAGGCTTTCTATCCCGCAAAGGTTCCTTTTCCTTTAATGCATATCGATACTGGCCATAATTTTCAGGAAACACTCGATTTCCGCGATTGGCTTGTTGCTGAAACTGGTGTACAGTTAATTGTTAAGTACGTTCAGGATTCTATTGATAAGGGCAGAGCTGTAGAGGAAACGGGTTATAATGCCAGTCGCAATAAGTTGCAAACGGTTACATTGCTCGATGCCATTGAGGAGTTAAAGATTGATTGTGCCATGGGTGGAGGCCGTAGGGATGAGGAGAAGGCTCGTGCAAAGGAACGATTCTTTTCACACCGCGATGAGTTCGGTCAATGGGATCCCAAGAACCAACGCCCTGAACTTTGGAACCTCTTTAACGGGAAGAAGAATATGGGCGAGCATTTCCGAGTTTTCCCAATTAGCAATTGGACGGAGATGGATGTTTGGCAGTATGTCTTGATGGAAAATATCGCTTTGCCATCGTTGTACTTCTCACACGAACGCGAAGTGTTTGAACGCGATGGAATGCTTTACGCCAAAACGCCTTTCATCAAAAATAAGGATACAGAGGTTGTGGAGAGGCGCATTGTCCGATTCCGCACAATTGGCGATGCTACATGTACTGGTGCCATTGAGTCGAAAGCCGATACTTTGGAGGATATTATTCGTGAGGTTGCGGCAACCCGAGTAACCGAACGCGGCGGTCGTGCCGACGATAAACGTTCCGAGGCTGCAATGGAGGATCGTAAAATAGAAGGATATTTTTAGTTGAACACAGACCACGGACGGAAGGCAATAGATCAATATTGGCATGAGGTTCATGGGCGTTAGGCTATCGACTTAATAAATAAATATGCATATCCGCTAATGTACCAAAATAATTATCTTTACAAAAACACTTGAGATGAATTTTATCGATTTTGTAAAGAAATATCCAGATGAAGCCAGCTGCATAAGACACTTTCGAACCGTTAAGGAGCGAAAAGGAGTCGTCTGCAAGAAGTGTGGCAATACGCATCATTACTGGAACAAAACCTACAATTCGCACGATTGCAGCAGCTGTGGATACAGAACCACCTTACGAAGCGGCACCGTTATGGAGTCATCGAAGCTACCTTTTCAGTACTGGTTGTACGCCATTTACCTGATGACCATGACCAAAAAAGGGATCTCTGCTGCTGAGGTTCAGCGGCAGCTTGGCCATAAGCGCTACGAACCGATTTGGGCCATGATGCACAAGATCAGATCGGTCATGGGATTGCGCGATGAGCGGTATGAATTGGAGGGCGTTGTCGAGCTGGACGATGCCTTTTTCAGAACCCATGCAGAGGACGAAAATGACGAGCTGACCAAAAGAGGAAGAGGCAGTCAGCGGCAAAGCAAAGTTCTAGTTATGGCCAAAGTTGATCCCAGGCGGGGGCGACCTCGCAGGAACAAAAAGCCATCAGCATTCCGATACGTAAAGATGGTTGTCATTCCGGACTCTTCGTCGAAAACGATGAACAAAGTAGTCTCAGCGAGCACCAGCTCTTCATCGGTGATTAAGAGTGATGGCTGGCGTGGTTTTAACAAAATCAAAGAGATAAGCTCCAGACATATCAAAAAGATAGTACCACCCGAGGAGGCTTCAAGAGTACTCCCATGGGTGCATACCATGATTAGCAATGCAAAGAGAAACTTCTTAGGAGTCAATCACAAAATAAAAGACGTGTACCTGCAAAACTATCTGGACGAGTTTTGTTATAAAACCAATCGAAGATATTTTGGCAAAGAGTTGTTTGAACGACTTATGGTTGCTGCTGTAGAAGATACTTGGTATGGTAAAATAAGGTATAATTGCGGATAATCATATAAATAAATTATGGATAAAGAAATTTCAAATACAGCATATTTAGACATGGAATTGCTGCGATTCACAACCGCAGGAAGCGTTGACGATGGGAAGAGCACCCTGATAGGTCGATTGCTATACGATTCCAAAGCTATTTTTCAGGATCAGATGGAAGCCATTGAGCGTGCTAGTCTGAAGAAAGGGGAGGAGCATGTTAACCTAGCATTACTAACCGATGGACTAAGAGCCGAGCGTGAGCAGGGGATTACAATTGATGTTGCGTATCGTTACTTTCATACACCCAAGCGTAAGTTTATTATTGCCGATACCCCGGGTCATATACAGTACACCCGTAATATGGTAACCGGTGCATCAACAGCCAATGCTGCATTGATATTGATTGATGCTCGCCATGGTGTAATCGAGCAAACGGTTCGCCATGCTTACATTGCATCCTTGCTTCGGATCCCTCATGTTATTGTTTGCGTGAATAAGATGGATTTAGTAGAGTTTAGCCAGGATGTATTCAACAATATTCAGCATAAGTTCCTTGAGTTTTCGAATCATTTAGATTTGCACGATGTGAGGTTTATTCCAATTAGTGCACTTTTGGGCGATAATGTGGTGGATCGATCCTTGCATATGGATTGGTACCAAGGGCCAACGTTGATGTACTTGCTGGAAAATCTATATATATCCAACGATTACAATCAGCTCGATGCTCGTTTTCCTGTTCAGCAAGTTATTCGTCCAATGCTGTCGGAGTATCACGACTATCGCGGTTATGCTGGCCGTATGGCTAGCGGAACCTTTAAGGTTGGCGATAAGGTAAAGGTAATGCCATCGGGATTTACCTCTGTAATTAAGGGAATCGATTTCTGGTCAGATCATTTAGATTCACTCACTGCACCGCAATCGGGAACAATAATTCTAGAGGATGATTTGGATGTATCGCGTGGATGTATGATAATCCCTGCCGAGAATGGCATTAAGCAGGGTCAGGATGTTGAGTTGATGATATGCTGGCTTAGCGATAAACCAATGATTCCAGGCGGAAAATATGCGCTAAAGCACACCACTAACGATTTGCGCTGCATGATTAAAGAGGTTAAGTATAAGGTTGATATTAATACTCTTGATAAGAATTACGAGAATAAGAACATCGGACTTAACGATATTGGATGTATCGCCATTCGGACAACAAAGCCAATTTTTTATGATTCGTACAGGCAAAACCGTATTACGGGGAGCTTAATACTGATTGATGAGGCAACCAATGTAACGGTTGGTGCTGGTATGATTCTTTGATAAATATTAAAAAGTAGGCTGTTTAAATGCCAAGTTTCTCTCTGGCAAACTGAATAATCTCGGAATGATCGAATGCAAGCGGAGGTAAGGATTCCAAAGGGAACCACTCCGCTTTATCTGCATCATCGCCTGCTGTAATCTGGAAATTTTCTTTAGTGGTGAAACCGTAAAAAGCCACAGCTATATTTCTATCGCGGGGATCTCTATTTGGCTTATCAAAAGCACCGAGTTGAACGAGTTCAATCCCTGATAGTCCAGTTTCTTCCTTTAATTCTCGTTTTGCTGCGTCTGAAAGTAATTCATCCATTTCGGGAAATCCACCAGGGAACGCGTAACTCCCCTTGTAAGGTTCGTTGCCCCTTTGTATAAGCAGAATGTGAGTGTAGACGTTGTCTGAATTTTGAAGGAAAATAAGTGAATCAACAGTAACCAGCATTCGTGGATATTTGTAGCTGAATTCCATACTACTCGTTTTCTAGTGTCGAATCATCATCTTCTTCGTTGTTGCGTCGGCGTTTATCTCTAATTTTAAATGCAATCCAAACGGCAACGGCGATAATAATAAACGAGATTAGTACTTGATGCTGCAACATGATTGGTAAGATTTATGGTTAAATATAGGCTATTGATGGGAATTTATCAACTAAAAGATTCTTTTTATAACTCGCAGTTTATGGGTGTACTGATTGGTTTTAATGTTAAATATACCTTGATGATCGAACTTGTCAATCCTTACAAATCCAGAGCTGTGAATTATTTGACCGTTACCTAAAAGAATGCCAACATGAGTTATGGCTCCTTCGTCGTTGTCAAAAAAAGCGAGATCACCTAGTTTGACATGGTCTATAAATTCAACGATACTGCCGAGTAATGCTTGCTGGCTGGCATCGCGGGGTAAATTTACTTCTGCAATTTTGTAAACAACCTGTGTTAATCCCGAGCAATCGATGCCGTAAGGTGATCGCCCACCCCATAGGTATGGTGAGTTAAGGTACGATTTTGCAATTTGTTCAACGATTGCTAGCTTGTTGTCAGATATTTCTACAAAAGGGTTCTCAATTTGAGTATACTTTGTTTTTCCACAGTAAAAAAATCCATTTTCGAAGTTGTGAAGTGCCGATCCTGGGCATAAGTTTACCGTAAGTTCACTATCAATTTCCTTTGCTTTGAATAGAGTGCTTGCTAACTTTATGTTGGCAGAAATATTGCCATGCTCCATATTGCTTGTTAGCCTAGAATCAAGCCAACCATAGTATTCATCGAAATGACCAATTATTCTCAGCCATCCTTTGTATCTTTCCACAATGTCGAAGGTTTCGCCGAAAAGCATTTGATTTACCATTTCGCTAGTTTCGCTAGGTTCCTTGCGGATTGCAGCAAGACTTTTTGATATGATACCCGATTCCATCAATGTTTTTTTTGTAAAAATATCATAATTAGCCGATATTCGATTGGCTGACGGTAAAATTTTGGTTTAATAAACAAATGTGCAGTGTTAATGTTAGTGCGTTTGAGTAGCATAATTTTGTATATTTACCATGCATCAACGATGGTTACGATGTGTTTTTTTTATGTTTTGGATGAATTTAACTAGTTATGCAGATAAATTACAGGGGCATTTTTAGGGGCACATATTTTATTATTGCACTAATTGTGGTGCTCTTTTTCCTTCCTCGGGAAGGCCGGTTCAAGTATGAATTTCAGAAGGGAAAGCCCTGGATGCATCAGGATTTATATGCACCGTTTGATTTTCCTATATATAAGACCGATGCCGAAATTTTTACTGAGAAGACCCATATTCTTAAGAATTTTAAGCCATTTTTCAGGTATGATTCTTTGGTGGCAGAGTCCTCAAAGCAGCAATTCATCACCGATTTCCGTCAATCTTGGTCAAATTATGTAGCAATTAATAGAACAAACTCACAGTATTCATTGTCTCAAATCAACGCTATTTCCGAGAGGTTTGAAAATGAATTTCTGGCAGCAATAAATTATGTGTATCAGAAAGGGATTATAGATCAATCCGAAAGTATTTTAAATACAAACAAGGTAGATATTGGTCTATCTGTGTTGAAGAGTAATATTTCGTATGAATATCAGTATAACGACGTTTTTACAGTGCGAAAGGCCACGGATTATGTGAGTAATAGCATTAAAAACATTACATCTCCAGATGCATTGGCTTTTAGAAATTTCTGGAATGGCTTCGATTTCCAAAAGTATACTCAGCCCAATTTGCTTTACGATGATTACATAACGCAGAAATTTAAGAATGAACTTATTGAAAATGTATCCTTAACAAAGGGACTTGTGCAGTCGGGTGAACGGATTATTTCCCATAACGAGATGGTTAGTTCCGATGTGTTTCAGGTGTTAGAGTCGCTAAAGCGCGAGTACGAATCACAAATTGGTAATCGCAGTCGTTTTGTGGTTTTGCTTGGAAATGCCTTTATCATTGGAACTCTTTTCATCGTTCTTTTCCTTTTCCTCATGAGTTTTAGACCAGAGATACTTAAGAACGATTCCAAAACGCTTTTTATACTCCTGCTGATTGCTTTTATGGTGATTATTTCCTCGTATGTGATTAAAAGCGGATTGGTTAGTATATATGTTATCCCTTTGGTTATTGTTCCTATATTTATTAGAACCTTCTATGATTCGCGGTTGGCCTTGTTTATTCATTTGGTGACTATTTTTGTTGTTAGTTTCTTTGTCCCCAATAGCTTTGAGTACGTTTTTATAAACTTTGTGGCTGGAGTTGTTGCAATTCTCAGCCTCACAAACCTTTACCGACGAGGTAGACTTTTTATTACCGTTGCATTTATTTATTTAACATATGTTGTACTGTACCTGAGTTTAGTTACAATTGAAGAGGGAACCCCGTTAGCGGCTAATGCATTAGTGCTGCTATGGTATGCAGTGAATGCTTTGCTGTTGATGGCTTCGTACCAGTTGGTTTATCTTTTTGAGAAATCATTCGGCTTTTTATCCGATGCAACGCTAATAGAACTCTCCGATACCAATTTGGATTTATTACGAAAGCTAGCAGAGGTTGCCCCAGGAACGTTTCAGCACTCGCTGCAAGTTGCCAATTTAGCAGAGGCGGCTGTTCATCGGATTGGCGGGAATCCACTATTGGTTCGGGCGGGAGCCCTTTATCATGATATTGGGAAAACAGTTAATCCGCTTTTTTATATAGAGAATCAGCCGTCCGATTACAATCCCCATAAAAACTTGGATTATACCGAAAGTGCTAAATTTATAATTAATCACGTAACCGAGGGCATTAAGATTGCCCATAAAGCGGGACTTCCCCAGCAAATTATTGATTTTATTCAGGCGCATCATGGAACTACCAAGGTTAAGTATTTCTATAAGTTGCATAAGGATAAATTCGCCGATATGGCAAACGATGCCCATAAATTTACATACCCAGGGCCTCGACCAAATTCCAAGGAAACTGCCGTTGTTATGATGGCCGATGCTGTTGAGGCTGCTTCACGAAGTATGAAGAATATTAATAACCAGAATATAGATGAATTGGTGGAGTCTATCATTGATCTGCAGTTAAATGATGGGCAGTTTAACGATGCCGATATTACCTTTAAGGACATAACAACTGTTAAAACTGTATTTAAGAAGAAGTTGATCAATATTTATCATGCAAGGATTGAGTATCCTGAATTGTAGAATAAAAAAGGTGGCTGAATTGGCCACCTTTTTTATTGAAAATCTTTATGTGTGTAATTTTATTTACGCATGTCTATAATTTCAATTCCTTTGTGCTTTTCTGGTTCAAAAGTGAACCGTTCATCACGCATAGGTAGGTTCGACTTGAAGGTTTTTACTTTAATAATGTAGTTATTTCCATCTTTCCCTTGGTAACGAATAAGAACGGGTTCCAAGGTGTTCTTATCGAATTGGAGTTTTACGGCAGAGTAGGGGAGGTTTAAGTCTTTTGGAAAGAAGTCAAGTTCGTAAATTGTTCTATTCTTTTCTGTGTATTCACCTATAAATTTCGACTTGAAATTTTTGTCGTAATCCTTGAATAGCTTTGTGGGATCGTCAAGGAATCCGCCATCTCCAGAGTTGTATTTCGATATAGTAACTTCGTTTGCTTCCTTAATGTATTGCCATTTGGTTTGTCCATCAAAATACATTTCCATGCCCATCAATTCTAAAAGATACTTATTCCCTTTTGCCACAATTTTACCTTGATGGGTGTCGGTGATTTTTTCCTGAAGATTTTCTAGCGTAAATGAAAAAGTGGCCGAGATGGTCTTTACTGTTTGCATTTTAAGACTAAAATCCTTTACGGCTTTTGTTGCTTCAGGATTTTCTTGAGCAAAAATATTTATTGAAAGAAAAATAAAAAGCAATGTGCTGAACTTGTTCATCTTAGTAGTATTTGTGTTAATTTTTTCGACTCGCAAATATAGCTATTATGGAATACAGTGCCTTAAAAAATTACTGGTTATTGATACTCTTCAAAAGTTGTTCCAATGATATTTCGTCAACAATTAAAACCTGACGGGCTTTGCTTCCTTCGAATGGGCCAACTATGCCTGCCGCTTCTAACTGATCAACAATTCTTCCCGCTCTATTATAGCCAATCGAGAATTTGCGCTGGATTAGCGAGGTTGATCCCATTTGGGATTGAACAACAAGTCTAGCGGCATCTTCGAATAGTTCGTCACGTTTTTTAAGGTCCACTTCTAAGGAAATATCTTGACTTTCAGGAACGTACTCGGGAAGTTGGAATGCCGATGAGTAGCCTTGCTGATTGCTTACAAAATCGGTAATGCGCTCAATTTCTGGAATATCGATAAATGCACATTGTACACGAATCATCTCACTTCCCGCCGAAACAAGCATATCGCCACGTCCAATAAGATGGTTTGCACCAGGATGATCCAGAATTGTTCTAGAGTCAATCATCGATGATACTCTGAAAGCTATTCGGGCAGGAAAGTTTGCTTTGATTACACCGGTAATGATGTTTGTTGATGGTCGTTGCGTAGCAATTATTAGGTGAATTCCAATTGCACGGGCAAGTTGAGCCAGTCGAGCAATAGGCATTTCCACCTCGCGCCCGGCGGTCATTATTAAATCGGCAAATTCATCAATAATTACAACAATGTATGGTAAAAATTTATGTCCCTTGTTAGGGTTTAGCCTACGCGCCACAAATTTTTCGTTATACTCCTTGATGTTGCGTACCTGAGCCAATTTTAGCAATTCGTAACGCTGATCCATCTCAATACACAATGAATTTAATGTGTTGATCACCTTTTGTGTATCGGTAATAATAGCATCTTCGGTGTCGGGTAGTTTTGCAAGGAAATGTTTTTCGAGTTTGCTGTATAACGTTAATTCTACCTTCTTTGGATCAACTAGAACAAACTTTATTTCTGCAGGATGTTTCTTGTAGAGTAAGGATGTAATAATGGCGTTCAGCCCAACCGATTTTCCTTGACCTGTGGCCCCTGCAACAAGTAGGTGGGGGAGTTTGGTTAGATCGAGCATGAATATCTCATTTGAGATCGTTTTTCCTAAGGCTATCGTTAAATCGTACTTGCTTTCCTGGAATTTTTGCGATTTAATGATAGAATGCATCGAAACAATCTCCGGATTTTGGTTTGGAACTTCAATTCCAATGGTTCCTCGTCCGGGAATTGGGGCGATAATTCTGATTCCAAGAGCGGCAAGGCTAAGGGCTATATCATCCTCAAGGTTCTTTATTTTGCTAATTCTTATGCCTGGCGCAGGAACTATTTCGTACAGCGTTACTGTTGGCCCTATGGTTGCTTTAATCTTATCGATTTGAATTTTGTAGTGCGAAAGGGTTTCCACAATTTTATTCTTATTCTCGATAAGCGTTTCGTTGGTAACTGGCGATGAGGTGTTTTTATAATCCTCTAGTAGTTCAAGTAGTGGGCGCTGATAGTTTGATAATTCCAAGGTAGGGTCATAAAGTTCCTGCTCGTTAATCAATTCCTCGTTAAGTTCCTTTTCCTGTATGGTTTCAATAGTGAATTCAACACCTTCCTCTTCTGTTTTTACCAATGTTTGAGTGATGTTGCTTTCATTCGTAGGCGTGGTAATGTTCTTGGTTTCAACCTCAAACTCTTTTTCTTCAAACACTAAATCCTCATCGTATTCTTCCTCTTCGTCAATTGCCTCCTCTTGAACTAAGTTTTTGATGTCTATTCTATCTTCTGGTACCGTGTCTGTAACCTTAACGCTATTTTCATTTTCAACTATTTCGGGAGTTGTGGCTGAGCTCTGGCTTTCATCATCATCTAGCAAGTCATCAATAGGCTCATCAGTTTTTTTCGTTTTTTTCGAAGAGTTTTTGATGTATTGCGCAATATCCCAAGCAATTCGGTTGTACCAAAATAACGACGATGGTTTTATGTATATAGAATAGGCTATAACAAGTAATAGTAATAAAAAAGCAGTTCCAACTTTACCGAGAATTGCCGAAATCCATTCCGCTATAAATAGTCCGTGAGCACCTCCCAATCCGCTACCAAGAAAACCATGCGCTGTTCCAAACAGAAACCCGGTTACAAGTGAAAAGAGTACTACCCCAACTAAAACCTTAAAGGTGAGTTTCCAGAATTTGCCGGAGTAAAGTTTTAGCAGTTTTAGTCCAAACACGGCAAAAATAAGAGGGAATGCTAACGATGATACTCCAAACCATTTATGCATAAACTGCATAGAGATACTTGCTCCGAGTTTCCCGGTCCAGTTCTTAACTTTTACATCCGATCCGGAGAACAGGTTTTGCCATTCGAAGCTTTGGTCAACCTTCCATGTGAACAGGTATGAAATAAACGCAATTGTGATGTATAGGCTTAAAAGTAAAGTGAAAAGGCCTATTGTGAATCTAACCCT